>JAFXQT010000015.1 GCA_017526905.1 Bacteroidaceae bacterium
ATGTCGTGTCCTTGACTTGCCACGGCTTGTGCTATTTCGCATTCATGATGTGGAAACACAAGGTCCATGCCGCCGCCGTGGATGTCGAAGTGCGCTCCCAGGTATTTCTGTCCCATTGCCGTACACTCGCAGTGCCAGCCGGGGAAGCCGGCGCTCCAGGGCGAAGGCCAGCGCATGATGTGCTGGGGCTGGGCGCATTTCCACAGGGCGAAATCCACCTGGTTGTGCTTCTCGCTCTGCCCGTCCAGTTCGCGGCTGTTGTTAATCACGTCGGTCAGGTTGCGGCCGCTGAGCTTGCCGTAGTGGTGGTCCTGGTTGTACTTCTCCACATCGAAATACACCGAGCCCTGGCTCTCATAGGCATAGCCGTTCTGCAGGATTTCCTTGACCAGCTCGATCTGCTCGATGATATGGCCGGTGGCATGGGGCTCGATGCTGGGGGGCAGGCAGTTCAGGGCCTTCATGGCATCGTGGAAGCGGTTGGTGTAGTACTGCGCCACCTCCATCGGCTCCAGCTGCTCCAGCCGCGCCTTCTTGGCTATCTTGTCCTCGCCCTCGTCGGCATCGTGCTCCAGGTGACCCACATCGGTGATGTTGCGCACGTAGCGCACCTTGTAGCCTATGTGCTGCAGGTAGCGAAACAGGAGGTCGAAGGTGATGGCGGGCCGGGCATGGCCCAGATGGGCGTCGCCATAGACGGTAGGTCCGCACACGTACATGCCCACGCGGCCGGGGGTGATGGGCTTAAAAAGTTCCTTCTGGCGGGAAAGGGTGTTGTAGATAAACAGCCCCTCTCTAACTCCCCCCGTGGGGGGGAGAACTGCATTTCCGCTTGTTTCCATATAGATACGATATTTTATTTCAAATGTTCTTTAATTTGAGTGATAACAGCTTCAATATCTCCGATGACTTCTTCATTTGTAAACCTGATTACTTTAAAGCCTTGTTCCTCCAACCATCGAGTCCGTTCCTCATCACTAACCTGTTGGCCGGGCAGTTGATGATAGCCGCCATCGAGCTCTATAACAAGTTTTTTTTGCAGACATACGAAATCTGCAATATAATTGCCAATAATATACTGTCTTCTGAACGGATGCCCCAAAGAAGAGCCTTTAAGGTAATTCCATAGAATGCTTTCTGCTTCAGTCGGGTGATACCTATTTTCCCTTGCAAACTCTTTCAGCAAAGGATAGTTCATAGTATCTGCGTTCTTGTACATAGGCTGGGCAGCCCTCCCCCCCACGGGGGGAGCGGGGAGAGGGGCCTCTATGATCTTTAGTAGGTGAGCGGGTGCCTCCTCTTCCGGGATGTTCTTTTCGACACATTCCTTGCCGCGGTACAGGCTCACCTTGCCGCGGGCGGCCCCCACGTAGCCATAGTCGGCATCGGCCATCTCGCCGGGACCGTTCACGATGCAGCCCATGATGGCTATCTTCAGGCCTGTGAGGTGTGCCGTGGCTGCCTTGATGCGCCGAATGGTGGCGGGCAGGTCGTAGAGGGTGCGTCCGCAGCCGGGACAACTGATGTATTCGGTCTTGGTGAAGCGCAGTCGGGCGGCCTGCAGCAGCGAGTAGGCCACAGGAATCTCGTTCTCGGGCGGTTCGCTGAGGCTGACGCGTATGGTGTCGCCGATGCCGTCCATGAGCAGTGCGCCGATGCCCACGGCGCTCTTCAGGCGTCCGTCCTCGCCTTCGCCGGCCTCCGTAACGCCCAGGTGCAGGGGGAAGGTCATGCCTTCGGCCTCCATGGCGCGGCACAGCAGGCGCACGCTCTCCACCATCACCACGGTGTTGGAGGCCTTGATGCTGACCACCACATCCAAGAACTGATGGCGCATGCACACGCGCAGGAACTCCATGCACGACTCCACGATGCCCGCGGGTGTGTCGCCATAGCGCGACATGATGCGGTCGCTGAGCGAACCGTGGTTCACGCCGATGCGGACGGCCGTGCCATGCTGGCGGCAGATGTCGAGGAAGGGCACGAGGCGGTCCTCTATCTTCTGCAGTTCGGCGGCATACTCCTCGTCGGTGTATTCCAGTTTCTTGAACTGGCGCGCTGCATCCACGTAGTTGCCGGGATTGATGCGCACCTTTTCGCAGTAGCGTGCGACCACATCGGCCACCGCAGGGTTGAAGTGTACGTCGGCCACCAGGGGCACGTCGCATCCGGCGGCGCGCACCCGCTCGCGTATCACACGCATGTTCTCGGCCTCGCGCACGCCTTGTGTGGTCAGCCGCACCAGTTCGCCACCGGCTGCCGCGATGGCCAGGATCTGGCGCACGCAACCTTCGGTGTCCATGGTCGAAGTGGTACACATGGACTGCACCCGCACGGGGTTGTTGCCGCCGATGCCGATGTTGCCCACGCGCACTTCATGAGTCTTTCGTCGTTCCATTGTGCTGTTTATTTGGCTGCAAAGATACAGCGTAAACGACGAAGGACAAAACTTTTTGCCCTCTTTTCGACTTCTGCCCCCCAAAATGCGCGGCGCTGCGGCCGCAGTCTTTGCGATAAAATATCCGGGAAAGTTTGGGCGGGTGGCCGAAAAGCCCTACCTTTGCACTGCCAAACGGCCGATGCGCCATCGGCATGCAAGCAGCCGCCGCATGTGGCGCAGGGCGTGCCGTCGGCCTGCGAGGCGCTGTGTGGCGCCGGGCAGAACAAGACCTATACAAACACAAACCTTCAGCTCATGAAAGTATCAAGACTATGGATGCTGGCCGCCATCCTCCTCATCACCTGCGGCGCCTGTATCATTACCTGCTGCAACAACGACGACGAAACGGTGCTTGCGCCGACCGATGACAGCAGCCAGTTCGTAACACTTACCGATGTCGTGCCCGACGCCATCCTAGAGATACGCTACTTCGGCACGTACAACTTCGTGGGGACACGCATCGACGGATACGAGGAGCCCACGGCACTGATGACCAAGCAAGCAGCCCAGGCACTGAAACGGGTGAGCGACGACGTGCGGAAGCTGGGCTATCGGCTGAAAATATACGATGCCTACCGCCCGCAGAAAGGTGTTGACCACTTTGTGCGCTGGGCACAGGATGTCAAGGCCACGGAGATGAAGCCCTACTTCTACCCCGACCTGGACAAGAGTGTGCTCTTTGCACAGGAATACATCATGGAAAAGAGCGGACATACGCGCGGCTCTACCGTTGACCTGACGCTCTTCGACATGAACACCGAGAAGGAACTGGACATGGGCGGCACCTTTGACTGGTTCGGGCCCGAGAGCCACCCCGACTTCTGCGGAAACCCCGAAACGGGCGAGTACACCGGCGACAACAGCAAGTCGCCCACCGGCCGCAGCATCACCCCCGAGCAGTTTGCCCACCGCATGATTCTGCGCAAGGCCATGCTGGACAATGGCTTCAAGCCGCTCGACTCGGAGTGGTGGCACTTCACGCTGCGCAACGAGCCCTTCCCCGACACTTACTTCACCTTCCCCGTCAAGCAACTTTAGGCGCCGAGCGAGGCTCCGGGCACGAACCGTGGCAAGCAACCGAATTAACATCAACAAAAATATGAAGCTAAAGAAACTATGGCTGCTGGCTGCCCTACTGTGCAGCAATGCAGTGTTGGCAGCATGCAGCAGCAACGAAGAACAAAGTCGTATTGACACAACAGCCCTCAGCCAATGGCAGGCAGGACAAACCGTCAGCGCCGAGGCCGTGAAGGCCTTCGGTGGCGTGGATAAGTGCTTTGCTGCCGAACCCATACCCGACGGGGTGTGGCAACGCATGCAAGGCAAGACCTACAAGGAGAACCCTTACATTAAGCGGGACGACCTACGCCACATTCGCGCCCTGCACTGGGACTATGACAACCAGATGCACGTGGGCGAGATGATTTGCAACGCACAGATAGCCGACCGCGTGGCACGCATCCTGCGCCAGCTGTTCGATGCCAAATACCCCATCCAGCGCATGTTGCTGCCCGATGTGTATGACGCCGACGACGAGACACAGATGCGCGACAACAACTCGTCCTGCTTCTGCTACCGTGCCATTGCCGGCACCACGAAACTGTCCAAGCATGCACGGGGACTGGCTGTCGATATCAACACCCTGTACAACCCTTACTACAAGGACCGCGCCGATGGCACACGCTACATCCAGCCGGCCACCGCTGCCGAGTATTGCGACCGCACAAAGACCTTCCCCTACAAGATCGACCACGACGACCTGTGCTTCCGCCTGTTCACCGAGGCCGGTTTCGAGTGGGGCGGCGACTGGACGTCGTGCAAGGACTTCCAGCACTTTGAGCTGATCGAAGAATAACGACAAGAACCGACAAGAAAGCAGGGAGGGAGGCTTCACACAGCCTCCCTCCCTGCTTTCCTATGCCTTAGTTCGTCTTGAAGTTGTAGCGGACTTCGGCCAGTTCTTGATTGGCTTTGACGATCTTCTGGGCCAGCCCCTGCTTGTAGGCCCGCATGCGTTCGGCCAGGGCGGGGTCGGTCAGCGCCAGCATCTCGCAGGCCAGCACGGCCGCGTTCTGTGCGCCGTTCACGCCCACGGTGGCCACTGGGATTCCCGGCGGCATCTGCACGATGCTGAGCAGGGCATCCAGCCCGTCCAGCATGCCCTTGATAGGCACGCCCACCACGGGCAGGGTGGTGTTGGCGGCAATCACGCCGGGCAGTGCTGCTGCCATGCCGGCGGCGGCAATAATCACTTTGATGCCGCGCCCCTCGGCCTCGCGTGCAAAGCACTCCACCTCGGCGGGCGTGCGGTGTGCCGAAAGGGCGTTCATCTCAAAAGGCACCTCCAGTTCGTCCAGGAACTTGGCGGCCTTCTCCATCACGGGCAGGTCGCTGGTGCTGCCCATGATAACGGATACTAATGGTGTCATAATCGTATTGCTTTGGATTGTTCTTTCCTTAGATGATGGGCAGGCTCATGCCGTTGATCTTTTGGTACAGGTCCAGGGCATACACATCGGTCATGCCGCTGATGTAGTCCAGCACGGCCATCACGCGGTCGTACAGGCGCGGGGCCTTGATGTCATACTGCGACGACACGCGGTTCAGCAGCAGCGATGAATAGGCGCGTTCCGGGTGCGTGGCGGCCTCGACAAAGAGGTCGATGAGGAAGGACATGACACGGAAGCCGGCCAGCTCGATGTCCAACACGTCCTTGGCGTGGTAGATGTGGCTGTAGCTCTCGCGCTCGCAGGCCTTGTAGGCTTCGCGCAGCCGCGGTTCGATGTGTTTGATGAGCGAGCCCTCGAACTGTCCGGCCAGGATCTGCTGCTCGTTGTCCACAAACACCTTCACGCAAGCCTTCTCCAGTTCGTTGATGGCACACGAGCGCAGGTACACCACCTGCTCGTTCACGTCCTCCACGCCCTGCCGTTCCATGCTCTCCTGGATGTGCTGCCGCTGTGCGTCGGTGAAATAGGCCAGCAGCAGTTCCTTGGTGCGGTCGGTGCTGAGGATCTTCAGTTTGTGTGCATCCTCCAGGTCCATGATTTCGTAGCAGATGTCGTCGGCCGCCTCCACCAGATACACCAGCGGGAAGCGGGCATAGCGCAGCGTGCCCTCGGGGCTGGACAGGCGAATCAGGCCCAATTCATCGGCAATCTTCAGGAAGTCCTCGCGTTCGCTCTCGAAGAAACCGAACTTCTGGTGCGAGCCGGCCAGGTCCGATGAAAACGGGTATTTTACGATGCTGGCCAGCGTGGAGTAGGTCATCACGAAGCCGCCCCGCCGGCGACCCTTGAAGTGGTGTGTGAGCAGGCGGAAGGCGTTGGCATTGCCCTCGAAATGGGTCAAGTCGTTCCACTGGGCAGGCGACAGGCGGTCGCCCTCGAAGGTCACGAAGTCGCGCAGCCACTGGCCCTTGCCCTCGCTGAAGTAGGTGCCGATGGCACGCTCGCCGCTGTGCCCGAAGGGTGGGTTGCCCAAGTCGTGTGCCAGACAGGCGGCACTGACAATGGCACCCAACTCCGTCAGGTGCGTGTCGGCCAGTTCGGGATGCAGCTCCAGCAGCTGGCGGCTCACGTCATTGCCCAACGAGCGGCCCACGCTGGACACCTCCAGGCTGTGCGTAAGCCTATTGTGCACGAAGATGCGGCCGGGCAGCGGGAACACCTGCGTCTTGTTCTGCAGGCGGCGGAAGGGGGCGGAGAAGATCAGGCGGTCGTAGTCGCGCTGGAACTCCGTGCGGTCGTCAGTGCGCCGGTGTACATTATCCTCCTGCCCCAGGCGTTTGTTGCTGAGCAGGCGGGTCCAGGACATCATAAAGCAGACCCCCTCCCCGCTCCCCCTTGTAGGGGGAGTGTGGTTTGTATCTGACTGGGTGTTATTCTTCTGATTTTCCATTAGACTTTTAACTTTAAGCGGCCTCACCCCCCGCCCTCCTTTGGAGAGTTTAGGGTTTAGAGGGGCTGCGCAGCTCTCTAAACTCTCTCCGCAGGAGAGCCTGCGTGGGTGTATGTCTTCTGATTTCCCATTAAACTTTCAATCTTCAATCTTCATCGTCCTTCCGTCCCCATTCTACTCCCCTCCCTAAGGGAGGGGCTGGGGGGTGGGTCTTTAGTCTCTAAACTCTAAACTCCCCTCCGGCTGGGTCTTCACTCTGCCAGCACCCCGAACTCGGCACCGCTGGCAAAGTCCAGCCCGTTCTGGGCGGACAGGGCGGTGAAACGGAGGTAGCGGGCGCGCTGCGGCTTGGCCAGCATGACACGCTGCAGGTTGGCAGAGGGTTGGAACTCGCCCTCGGCCACAGGTGCGCCCCAGGTCTTGCCGTCCTGCGAGAGTTGCACACGGTAGGCCTTGATTTTGCCGTTGGGGCCGCCGTCCTGGCGGGGCAGATAGGTGAAGCCCTTGATGGTCTGCTCCTCGCCACAGTCGAAGTCCACGGTGTGTGGGTACTTGGTCACCGTCACGCCGTAGGCCGTGTGCCAGATGGTTTCGGGGTTGCCATCCACCAGCCGGCTGGCATTCTCGCCCGGCTCCTCGCTGCTGCAGGCCAGCACCGTCAGTGGCACGAACTCCACCTTCGGGAAGGTGCGGCTGATGCGCACGTCGGGCTGGTCGGTGTGCCACATGGTGATGGTGCCGCCCTCGCGCATGGCAATCTCCTCGTGGGCGTACACCTTGCCCTTGGCCGTCAGTTGTTTCGGGCTGAGGGGTTTGCTGCCGAGGGGCTGGACGACATAGCTGACCGACTCGCCATTGAACTCATTATATATAATAGAGGCTACGCCACGGGCATCGCGTGTGATGCCGACGGGCAGGTCGCCGCCGTGTATGACGGGGAAGTTGGCCTCGCTGATCTTGAGCGGTACGGCAGTGACCGTGGGACGGATGAAGAAGCCGAACGTGTGGGCGTCGGCATACACGCGGTCGGGCTCCAACGGACCGCCCTGGCCGCAGCTGCTGCCACCCAGGCCCGTCACCTTCGCGTCGAGATGCACATACACATGGTCGCTCTCAGGCAGCTGGTTGGGGTGCGGCGCCATCGTGAGCTGCATGTCGCTCCATGGCAGCACGCTGGTGCACATCCATCCCGTCAGGGCACCGAACACCAGTCCGTTGCCGCTGGCATCGGTCAGTGCCAGCCACTGCACGCCCTCGCGGTTGGCCATGTCCTGCGGCTTGGGGAAGGGCACGAACTGCTCCTTCACCGTGCTCTCATACACTGCGTTGAACATGCCGCTCATGCGGTCGGCGTAGTTGTTCTGCGGGCCGTGACCGAAGTAGCTCATGCGCGAGCCGTCGGCCTCGAAGCGGGTGGGCAACTTGAAGAGGAAGCCCAGACGCGGCAGGATGGCCTTCGGGTTGGAGCCTGTGATGGCGCTCTGGTTCTCGATGGTGCCGTCGGGATAGACGGTCCATACGATGTTGGAGGTGAAGGCGAAGTCGGCCGGTTCACCGCTGTCGGCAATGCTGTAGCGCCCGCTGCTGCCGCCGTGGATCTGCCCGCGTGTGCCGCGGCTCTCGACGATGTAGTTGAGGACTACGGCGCCGTCCTTGCGGGTATAGACGGTGCGGCTGAGCACTTTGTGCTGCAGGTTGTGCAGGCCGTTCTGGTACCACGACTGATAGTACCAGTTGTCGTTGTCAACAGGCGCGCGCAAGGCGTCGATGACGGGCCCGCAACCAGGTTCGATGAGGTCTGTCATATCGGCATCGTCGCAGGCTTCGCCGCCCACACCGTAATAGTGTATGGTGCCCTGTGCATCGTCGAAAGTGACGAGGAAGGGTTTCGTGTCAGGACCTACAGATTGCGGGCGGATTATCGTTCGGCGATCAGCCTCACTTTGGCTGACGCTGAGCTTAGGCTGGCCCTTGGAAGGTTCGTAGAGCGGCTTGACATCGCCCGCACCCCAGAGGTGCACCTGCTCGGCCATCTGCACATAGCCCTTCGGTGCCCATGGCATTTCCTGGCGCAGACGGAACTCCACGAGCAGGTCGTAGCAGTGGGCATCGGGGTTATCGTTCTCCAAGCGCAAGGGCACCACGACGCGCTCCGTCTGCCGTGGCTGTATGGGCCGCATGCCGTTGGGCTTGTCGGCCGTGGCCATGGGGATGGTGCTGTGGCCCACACGGAAGCCGTCGCGCATCACCACCACGTTGATGTCCACATAGTCCAGCGGCACGAAGTAGTTCTTGTTCTGTATGAGCAGGCTCACCATGTGCCGGTTGCCCACCGACCACACACTGTCCTGCGTCACGCCCACATTCTGATACACGTGCTTCACATCGAAATACTCGGGCTTGGGCGAGAGGTCGGGCAGCATCACGCCATTCATGCAGAACATGCCGTCGTTGGGCAGGTCGCCGAAGTCGCCACCATAGTAGAAGGAGGAATGACGAATGTCGGCTTCGCCTCCGAATGACGAATGGGATGAACCCTCCTTTGCTGATACTGACCTTGATTCGTCATTCGTAATTCGTAATTCGTAATTCGTAATTCGTAATTCGTCATTACGCTGTGCCTGCGGTATGGCGATAGCCTGGTCCACCCAGTCCCAGATGGCGCCGCCGCAGATGTAGTTGCTCGTCTCAATGGCTTGCCAGAAGTCGATGAGGTTGCCGCCGGCGTTGCCCATGGAGTGGGCGTACTCGGATATGTGGAAGGGGTACTTGGGCCCCTTGCCGCCCTTAGCGGCGAACTGCACCCAGCCCACGCTGGGGTATTGGTTCGAGCCCATGTCCACGATGTCGTTGTTGCGCTCGTACTGCACGGGGCGCGACTTGTCGAAGCTCTTTATGGCCAGGTAGGCCGCCTGGAAGTTCTTGCCGGGTCCGGCCTCGTTGCCCAGGCTCCATATCACGATGCTGGGGGCGTTCACGTGCGCGCGTACCATTTCCATATTGCGCGCTATGTGTGCGGCCTTCCACTCGGCCGGGTGCGAGAGCGATGCCTCGCCGTAGTAGTACTCGTGGCTCTCGATGTTGGCCTCGTCCTCCAGGTAGATGCCATACTTGTCGCACAGATAGTACCAGAAGGGGTCGTTGGCGTAGTGCGAGTTGCGCACATGGTTGATGTTGCCGCGCTTCATCAGGAACACCTCCAGCTGCATCTGATGCTGGGTGATGGCATGCCCGAACCATGGGTTGGTTTCGTGGCGGTTCACGCCCTTGAGCTTCACGGGCTGGTTGTTCACGTAGAAGTAGCGGCCGGCGAGCCCGAACTCATCCTGCTCGGCAGGGGTGTCGCGTATCTCCACGGTGCGGATGCCGAAGTAGGTGCTACGCACGTCGAGCACACGGCCCTTCTTGTCCTTCAGCGTGGCAGTGAGCACATAGCGGTAGGGTGCCTCGGCGCTCCATGAGCGTGCGCCGTGCAAATAGAGTGTGGTGGGGGCTATGGCGATGTCGGTAGTGCTGCCGGCTGCCACAGAGGCACCCGTGGGCGCCTCGACCGGGCAGGTGGCCGTGAGGCCGTTGCCCTCGGCTGTTGATGCCTGTTCCAGCTGGTCGGTATAGAGTTTGAGTGGGTATGCCTTGTACTCCACGCTGAGCCCCTTGGGCAGTTTCTTGCCGTGGTTGCGCAGTTCGGCCTCCACGGCCAGTGTCGCGTCGGCCTCGGCCGTGACGCCATCGCCGCTGAGCGTGGTGGTGCGCACGATGAGGTCGCTCAGTTCCAGCTGTGGCACCGAGGTGAGATAGGTGCTGCGAATGATGCCCGGCAGGCGGAACATATCCTGCGCCTCAAGGAAGGAGCCGTCCGAGTTGCGGTACACCTCCACGGCCACCACATTCTCGCCTTTCGGGTTCAGGAAGCGGGTGATGTCGAACGAGGCTGTGTTGCGCGAGTTCTTCGAGAAGCCTACGTAGTGGCCGTTCACCCACAGGTAGAAGAAACTGTCCACACCGTCGAAGTTGATATACACCACACGCCCCTTCCACGAGGCCGGCACGCTGAAGGTGCGGCGGTAGGAGCCCACCTCGTTAGGGTACTGGTTCACCGTCCACTGCGGATTGCGCGGCTTGCGCATCACGCCGCCACGCCAGTCGTCCACGGCCACCTGGTGCTCGAATATGACCTTCTGGTTCACATAAATGGGCACACCATATTTGAGCGAGCCGTCCTTCTGTATGCCCTGCACGTTCCAGCAGCCGGGCACCTGGATATCGTCCCAGGCCGACACGTCGAAGGCCGGCGCCTCGAACCCCTTGGCGCGCTGGTCGGGCTGCTTGGCCCAGTGGAACTTCCATGTGCCGTCCAGGCTCTGCCAGTAGGTGCTGTGCTGTGGCATCACCTGCCGGGCGGCCTCCTCGGTGCCGAAGTGGAAGCCCCATGCGCGGGGCTGCTCCTTGTTCAGTGCCAGCGCCTCGGGGCTCTGCCATTCCTGCCCGGTGGGCGCGGTGGGTTGTGCCTCATAGGCAAAGCCCTGCAATGCTTGCGCACGCAGCAGGCAAGGTGCGGTGCAAGCCATCAGTGCCGCGAGCAGCAGACTGCGACGGCGCCATTGTTTCTCTGGTTTAGGTGCTTGATTTCTGTCCATAAACGTGGAATAAATTGATTTGCCAGTGCAAAAGTAGGGAAAGGCCGACACACCGCCAAACATTCTGGCAGGAAAAAGTGAAAAAGGCGGCCTCGCGGTCGCCTTTTTTCATCGTTAGTATGCAAAGTTGTTTGAGAGATTAGGAAGTCTCACGACTTCAAAAGCAGGTTGTTTTTATAAGCACTAACTTGTTTAGAAAAAGCAAAAAATATTTCAGGTTGTCTTATTGCACTTGTGGTGGCAGCTTGGAAGCCGGCAGCAGCGAGTCGGTCAGCTGCTCGGTTGCCTCTGCACTTTTTATGTCGATGGTGGTGGTCTCGTTCTCGTCCAGCTCGTCCTGTCCGCCAGTGGCCATCTGCTCGGTGCGGATGTCCTCGCCGCTGGTTCCGGCCGCGTGCTCCACGGCAGTGCCCACCACGATGGCCACGGCCACCACGGCGGCGGCCTTGTACAGCGGATAGATGCGCTGACTCAGCGTGATGCGACGTGCCTTCACGTGCGGCTCGCCCACCATGGCCAGCAGTCGCTGGTCAAAGGCCTCGTCCAGGTGTGCCGATGCCAACTGCCTCTGTGCGGCAAACAACGGCTGCCACTGGCGCAGATGCTCGGGCACCTCCTTTTGAGCGAAGAACTCCCGCAGGATATGCTCCTCCTCCAAGGTGGTCTCGTCCTCGAAGTAGCGGTCTATCAGCTGTTCTATGTATTTATAGTCCATCATATCAGTGGGATGTGGCCGTTTGTGCTGACGCATCCTGAGGCCCATCTGTAACGAAGACGATTGGGGCGGCCAAAAGTTACAGGCATCGTCGTGATTTAACCTTTCTTAACTTCTACTGGCCGCCGTTATGGCTTGGCTGCGACAACAGAGAGGGGCTAAGGGCACGTCAGTACCTGCTGCAACTGGTGGAGCAGGGCAAGCTGACCAAGCATGCCGATATCTACGAGCCGGTGGTCTATGCCGTGGGCGACGACTGACCGGGCGGCGTGCCCATTGGCACAATATCGGCCAAGAACGGCATTTTTGAGACGGCTTTGCACTTTTTAGAAACACAAAGCGATGGCTGTTCCGGCGGGAATACCTATTTTTGCAGCCACAACGACCAACCAACTATTACGAAACAACTATGCAATACAGGAAACTTGGACAGACAGGCCTGGAAGTGTCGGCACTCAGTTTCGGCGCATCGTCGCTCGGAGGCGTGTTTCACGACATCGACGAAGGGCGGGCCGTGGAAACCGTGAGCGTGGCGCTGGAAGGGGGCATGAACCTGATCGACGTGTCGCCCTACTATGGCCACTACCGTGCCGAGAGGGTGCTGGGCCGCGCACTGCGGCAGCTGCCCCGCGAGCGTTACATCCTATCCACCAAGGTGGGGCGCTACGGCAAGGATGGCGTGAACACCTGGGACTACAGCGGACGCCGCGCACAGGAGAGTGTGTTTGAGAGCATGGAACGACTGGGCGTGGAGCACATCGACCTGATTCATGTGCACGACATCGAGTTCCAGGCTGCACGCCCCGGCGGCTTGCAACTGGTGGTGGACGAGACGTTGCCGGCTCTGGCCGAGTTGAAGGCCAAAGGGCTGGTGAGCCATGTGGGCATCACCGACCTGCAACTGGACAACCTGCGGTGGGTCATAGACCACAGCCCCGCGGGGATGGTGGAGACGGTGCTGAACTTCTGCCACTACTGCCTGTGCGACGACGCGCTGGCCGACCATCTGGACTACTTTGAAGCACACGGCATAGGGCTGATCAACGCCTCGCCCCTGTCCATGGGGCTGCTGTCGCAGCGAGGCGTGCCGGCATGGCATCCGGCCCCACGGCCGCTGGTGGAAGCCTGCGAGCGCGCCGCCCGCTACTGCGCACAGCGTGGCTACCCCATCGAGAAACTGGCCATGCAGTTTGCCGTGAGCAACCCACGTGTGCCCACAACCCTGTTCTCATCGGCCAACCCGGACAACGTGCGGCGCAACCTTGAATACATAGCTGAGCCCATCGACTGGGAACTGGTGCGCCAGGTGCAGGACATCATCGGTCCGCAACAGCGCGTCACGTGGGCCAACACATAACCTCGTTTCAGCCTTATGATTATCGACGCACATTCGCACCTTTGGCTGCGCCAGGACACGTCGTGGAACGGCCAACCCATCCGCACGCTGCAACCCAACGGCAGCCGTTCGCTGTTCCTGGGCGAGGAGCGGCAGATGCTGCCCCCGTTCATGACCGACGGGCGCAACACCGCCGAAGTGTTCCTGTCCAACATGGACTATGCCCAAGTGGGCGCGGCCGTGGTGGTGCAGGAATTTATCGACGGCTTCCAAAACGACTACCTGCACATGGTGCAGCAACGCTACCCCGACCGTTTCTTCTGCTACGCCATGGCCGACTACATGCAGGACGGTTTCTACGAGCAGGCACTGCACCTGCTGGCTGTGGACGGTTTCCGCGGCATGGCCATACCCGGGCACCGCTTGCAGGGGCGCCGGCTGACCGACCCCGAGATGATGCGGCTGTTCCGACTGATGGAGGCCAACGGCTGGTATCTGAGCATCACGCTGGCCGACGGCCCGCAACAGGTGGCCGAGCTGCGCGAGGTGATAGCGGAATGCCCACAGTTGCGCGTGGCCATCGGGCACTTAGGCATGGCCGACCCGCCCGCCACGCCGCCCTGGGAAAACCCGGACTGGCGCGCACAGATCCTGCTGGCCCGCCATGAGCATGTAATGGTGGAGAGCGGCGGCATCACGTGGCTGTACAACTCGGAATTCTACCCCTTCCCATCGGCCGTGCGCGCCATTCGCGAGGCAGCCGACCTGGTGGGCATGGACAAACTGATGTGGGGTTCGGACTACCCGCGCACCATCACCGCCATCACCTACCGCATGAGCTATGATTTCCTGGGGCGCAGCACGCTACTCTCGGCCGACGAGCAGGCTGCCTTCCTCGGCCAAAACGCCGCCCGCTTCTACGGCTTCGGCCACCTGCCCGAGCTGCCCTACGTCAAGAATATGTCGGAATGAAAGTGGAATTTACTATAAATATGAAAGCATTACAGATTACTGAGAAGGGGCGGCTGGACGTGATTAGCCTGCCCATGCCAGAGCCCAAGCCCGGCGAGGTGCTACTGCGCCTGCGCTATGTGGGCTTCTGCGGCTCGGACCTCAACACCTACCGGGGGCGTAACGCACTGGCACTGAGCCCCGTCATTCCCGGGCACGAAATCAGTGCCACCATTGAGCGGCTGGGCAGCGATGTGCCCGCCACACTCCAGGTGGGGCAGGTAGTGACCGTGGACCCCTACACCGCCTGCGGCAACTGCCCCAGCTGCCGGCGTCGCAGGCCCAATGCCTGCCAGCACAACCAGACGCTGGGCGTGCAGCGCCATGGTGCCATGCGCGAGTTCATCTGTCTGCCGTGGCAGAAGGTGATTGCTGCAGACGGCATCGGCCTGCGCGAAGTGGCGCTGATCGAGCCTATGAGTGTGGGCTTCCATGCCGTGGAGCGTGGACAGGTGACCGATGCCGACACGGTGCTGGTGATAGGCTGTGGCATGATTGGCGTGGGGGCCATCGTGCGGGCCACCCTGCGCGGAGCCACGGTCATTGCCATGGACCTGGACGATGAGAAGCTGGCCCTGGCACGGGAACTGGGCGCCGCAGCCACGGTCAACTCCGGCACCGACGATGTACACACACGCCTCCAGGAGCTGACCTGCGGAGCAGGCCCCGATGTGGTGATCGAGGCCGTTGGAGCCGCCGTGACTTATGCCACGGCGGTGAACGAGGTGGCCTTCACCGGCCGTATCGTGTGCATCGGCTACGCCCCCACCGACGTGACGCTGGCCACGCGCTTCTTTGTGCAGAAAGAGCTGGACATACGCGGCTCGCGCAACGCGCTGCCCGACGACTTCCGCGCCGTGGTGCGCTACCTGCGCCGCGGCACCTGCCCCACCGACCGCCTCATATCGGCAGTGGTGGCTCCGGAAGAGGCCGCCGACGCCCTGGCGGCATGGGACGCAGCACCGGGCAAGGTATTCCGCAACCTTGTGGCCTTCTGCCCCGAATAGCAGGGGTGCAGACAGGCCGAAATGTTAAAACCGGGCGCAAAAGTTGGGCAGCCGAAAAGAATGCCGTACTTTTGCGCCCGAATTCAAACATATACGTCATGGCAAACCTCAAATCACTGGCCAAAGACACGGCCATCTATGGTGTGAGCAGCATCGTGGGCCGCTTCCTCAACTACATGCTTGTGCCGCTCTACACCCGCTGCATATCAGTGGAGAGCGGCGGCTACGGCATCGTCACCAACCTGTATGCCTATACCGCCCTGCTGCTCGTCATCCTGACCTTCGGCATGGAAACCACCCTGTTCCGCTATGCCAACGACGAGCGCGAACAGCCCGACACGGTGTTCTCCACCGCCATGGTCGTGGTGGGAGCCCTGACAGCCCTGTTCCTGCTGCTGGTGTTCGGCCTCATCGGACCGATTGGCGAGCTGATACATTATGCCGACCACCACGAGTACATCCAAATCATGGCGGTGGTGGTGGCCTTGGATGCCCTGCAGGCCATGCCGTTCAGCTACCTGCGGTTTCAGAAGCGGCCTATCCGCTTTGCAGCCCTGAAACTGCTGTTCATCGGCCTGAACATCGGCCTGAACCTGCTGTACTACGTGGTGTTGGGCAAAGACACGCCCATCTATGTGTTCATGCTCAACCTTGTATGCACGGGCTTCATCACCTTCCTGTTCGTGCCGGACTTGATCAAGATCCGCTGGCACTTCGACGGTGCCTTGCTGCGCCGGATGCTGTCCTACTCCTGGCCCGTCCTGATGCTTGGCATTGCCGGCATCCTGAACCAGGTGGCCGACAAGATCCTCTTTCCGCTGGTCTATCCCGATGCTGCCCAGGCCAACGTGCAGCTGGGCATCTACGGCGGCTGCGTGAAGATAGCCATGATCATGGCCATGATCACGCAGGCCTTCCGCTATGCCTACGAGCCGATTGTGTTTGCCAAGTCAAAGGACTCGGACAAGAACGACTACTACGCCACGGCCATGAAGTACTTCCTTGTGTTCACGCTGCTGGCCTTCCTGTGTGTGGTGGGGTGGATGCCGGTGTTGCAGTACATCCTCGGCACGGGCTACCGCGAGGGCCTGGGGGTGGTGCCCATCGTCATGGCGGCCGAAATCATGATGGGTGTTTATTTCAACCTGTCGTTCTGGTACAAGCTCATCGACAAGACCATCTATGGTGCATGGTTCTCGCTGGCCGGCTGCCTGGTGCTGCTGGCGGTGAACATCGTGTTCATACCGCAGTATGGCTACTGGGCATGTGCCTGGGGCGGCGTGGCCGGCTACGGCACGGCCATGGTGCTGAGCTATGTGGTTGGGCAGCAGAAGAATCCCATTGCTTACCCGATGAAGGAGATAGGCGCCTATGTGCTGCTCACGGCCGTGCTCTATGCGCTGATAAGCGTGCAGCCCGCCTCGTGGCATCCGGCCGTGCATGTGGCCATCAACACCCTGCTGATAGGCGTGTTCGTGGCCTACATCGTGAAACACGACCTGCCGCTGCAGAGCCTGCCCGTGGTGGGGAAGTACTTCCGCAAATAGGAAAAAGGCATCTGCCGGGGCAGATGCCTTTTGTAATGAAAGGGGAAAGGAACGCTACAACGCTTTGTCAGGGTACATCTCGTCCCACCAGGTGGGGTCGTCCTGCAGCCAGCGGGCGAACCATGCAAAGATGGTGTCCTGCCAGCGCAGGCGCTTCTGGTAGGCCTGGATGTGGTGGTCCTCGCCCTTAACCAGCACCATAGCGGTGGGACGCCCTAACAGTTTGAGGGCCGTGTACATCTGTATGCTCTCGCCCACGGGCACGTTGTTATCGGCCGTGCCGTGCAGAAAGAGCAGAGGCGTGTGAATCTTGGCGGCATTGTACAACGGGCTCTGGTCCACGTAAAGCTTGCGGTCGGTCCAGGGGTAGCTGTTGGCCATGGACACCTCGCTGTAGCTATAGCCCCAGAAGCCCTCGCCCCAGTAGCTGGTGTGGTCGCTGATGCCGGCGTGCGAGATGGCGGCGGCAAAGAGGTCGGTCTGCGTCTGCAGGTACTGGGTCATGAAGCCGCCGTAGCTGGCACCGATGCAACCAATCTTCTTGGCATTGACAAAAGCATGCTCGCTTGTGAAAGCCTTCACGGCACCGATAATATCCTCGGCCACGCCCTGGCCGGCGGTGTTGACGTGCTGAGCCGACCATTCCTGGCCGAAGCCCGTGGCGCCACGCGGGTTCACCACCAGCACCACATAGCCCAAGGCGGCATAGGCGTGCTGCGGATAGCGGCTCTCGAAATGCCGGCTGGTGGGCGAGCAGCCGCCGTAGTAGTTCACAACCATAGGGTACTGCCGTGTGGCATCGAACGAAGGCGGCAGATAGTAGCGGCAGTAGATGCTGTCGCCCTGAGGGTTCACGTAAGTAAAGGGCAGGCACTGGCCCAACTGGACCCCACGCAGATTCTCGGCACTGAGGTCCTGGACCAACTGCACCTTGGAGCGGGCCACCTTGTCGGCCAGTTGAACCGTGTAGAGACGGTCGCTGTTGGACGCGCCCTGTCCGCAACAGAGCATGACAGGTGCCTTGTCGGCCAGCGTGAAGCGCAGCACCACATCCTCGGGAACAGGCACTGGCGTGATGGCACGGGTGTGCGGATCCAGACAGAATAGACGGATACAGTCCTTGTCCTCGGCACGGAAATAGATGCGGCCGTCGGCTGTGCTCCAATCGGCATCCTGAATGGCAGGGTTGAAATTCTTGGTGAGAGGCTGTATGGAACGGGTGGCAATGTCCATTACATACAGCTGGTAGTCGATCATACTGGGCGTCTGTCCCTGCCGCACATTCATGCCGATGCCGCCAAAGGCTTCGGGCGAGCCAACGAGCAACACCTGGCGGCCATCGGGCGAGAACATGGCACCGGTCATGAAGCCATCGTCCACGACCAGGGTGTCAACAGCCAGCGTGCTGAGGTCCAACCGGTAGAGGGAGAAGAGCGTGGTGGGACGCTGGGTGAGACGCTGGCGCGAAGCCATGAGCAGTGCATGGCGGCTGTCCTGCGCGACAGAAGCCATCCACACGCTGCTGTGGCCAAAGGTGAGCGGCTGCATAAGCCCCGTGCGCAGGTCGTAGATGGCCAGGTGCGAGCGGGTGCGCCATCCGGGCTGGCGGTCGTCGGGCTCAACCACCTCGAACACATCGGCATCTTTCTCCTGCTGCCCTTCATCGGTCAGCTGGAACACCAGCCGTGTCTCGTCTGGGGTGAATGTGAACTGGCCCTCGGGCAGTTGCGTGGCAAGCACCTGCTCGGCCCTCGTCTGCGGATCCACGGAAACGAGCTCACGCCCGTTGACGGCCGATGTACGGGTGAAATAGTAGCGGTTGGAACGCGGCATCCAGCGGATGTCTGCACGCTGTTCCAGCACTTGCCAGGTACGTACGCTGCGCAGTTCGGTGGTGCGCGAGGTCTCGCCGCCGGGACGGGTCTGGCTGCTTGACACGATGGCGTAGTCGCCATTGGGCGAGAGGCTGACTCCGCTGTTGCGGCGTGCATGCAGCACATGGCTCATCGTGTAACGGGAAGGTGCATCGGCACTGGTCAGCGAGAGCCGACCGGCATCGGCGCTGACGCTGACGCGCAGCGTGTCGGAGCCGTTCTCGGACACCAGTACCTTGACCACCAGCTGGTGCGTAGCCGGCTGAAGCGTCGTGGCCTGACCGCTCTGAATGCGTGTGCCATCCAGATACAGCTCGTGCTGCTTGGCCCCCTGCACGGTGACGGTGGCCTTGGTCAGGCTGGCATTGTTCAGCCCGAAGGCGGCCAGGTGCAACGCGGCCTGCTGCGAGGGGGCGGCCGTGAGGATGAGCGCACCGTCGGCATCGACCAGCGCACCGTCCTTGACGGCATCCAGCCGGAGCGGCGTCTGCAGCAGCGATTGGGCATCGAACTTCTTGCCGGCAACATCGGTGCTGTCCATCAGCACGGGTGTGCGCAGGGCGATGGGCCCCACATGGCGGAATTGCTTCACGGCAAGGGTATCGGTGGAGGCCTTCAGTTCGGACAGGGCCGGCAGGCAGGCCAGTGCAAGCAGAGGGAAGAGTCGTTTCTGTAACATTGGGATGAGTGATTAAGTTGGAGGGGCCGCGGGCGTGCCGCGGCTTTTGTCGGGCCAAAGATACTGAAAAAGGGCGTAGCACCAGCAACGAAGGGCCCAAAAAGCGCCATCCGATGTGAAAAAGAGCCGCTTTTTCTTGCAACATTGCAGGAAAAGACGTACTTTTGCCGCGAAAAGATGAAGTGAGGGGCCCCGAGGTTCCTCACTTCTCATTAAAAAGTACACTGCGACATAGCCGCAGTCATTTCACACCTTCAAATCAACAATGATAGAAAAAGACAAAGTGAAAGCCCTGGTAGAGCAATGGCTCGAAGGCAAAGAGTACTTCCTGACGGACCTCACAGTGACACCCGATGACTGCATCACGGTGGAGATTGACCATGCCGATGGCGTATGGATTGACGACTGCGTGCAGTTGTCGCGCTTCATCGAAGAGCATCTGAGCCGCGATGAAGAGGACTATGAGCTGGAAGTGGGAAGTGCCGGACTGGGGCAGCCGTTCAAGGTGCTCCGCCAGTGGCAGAACCATCTGGGCAAAACGGTGGAGGTGCTCACCGCCGATGGGCGCAAGCTGAAAGGCACCCTCACGGAAGCTACCGATGAACAAATCACGCTGGACATTCCCACGAAAGTGCAGGTGGAAGGCAAGAAACGCCCCGTCCTGCAAGACGTGCCTAACACGCTGCCCATGGCAGAAGTGAAGCAGGGACGCTATCTTATTGATTTCAAATAACAGCGCACAGGGCCAGTTCCGGGCACTGCACCACGCTGCGGACCCGACAAGGACGGCGCCGACCCCACTGAACAGAAACTTAAACACTAAACTACATAATGGCAAAGAAACAGAACAACACTCTCATTGAAACCTTTGCAGAGTTCAAGGAGACCAAGAACATCGACCGCGCCACCCTGGTGAGCGTGCTCGAAGAGAGCTTCCGCAGCGTTATCGCTAAGATGCTGGGCACGGACGAGAACTACGACGTCATCGTGAACCCTGACAAAGGCGACTTTGAAATCTACCGTAACCGCACCGTTGTGCCGGATGGCGAGGTGACCGATGAGAACATGGAGATATCGCTCTCCGACGCCCAGCAGATAGCCGACGACTATGAAGTGGGCGAGGACGTGTCCGAACCCGTCGATTTCCAGAAGTTCGGCCGCCGGGCCATCCTCACCCTGCGCCAGACGCTGGCATCCAAGCTCTTGGAGCTGGAACACGACGCCCTTTACAACAAGTACAAGGATCGTCTGGGCGAGATCATCTCGGCCGAGGTCTATCAGGTATGGCACAAGGAAGTGCTGCTGCTGGACGAGGAAGGCAATGAGCTGCTGCTGCCGAAGGGCGAACAGATTCCCGGCGACTTCTTCCGCAAGGGCGAACCCGCCCGCGCTGTGGTGGCCCGTGTGGACAATGCTACAGGCAACCCGAAAATCATCCTTTCGCGTACCAGCCCCGTGTTCCTGCAGCGCCTGCTGGAGAGCGAGGTGCCCGAGATTGCAGAAGGCATCATCGCCGTGCGTAAGATAGCCCGCGTGCCCGGCGAACGCGCCAAGATTGCAGTGGAGAGTTTTGACGACCGCATCGACCCCGTAGGCGCTTGCGTCGGCGTGAAAGGCAGCCGTATCCACGGCATCGTGCGCGAACTGCGCGGAGAGAACCTCGACGTGATTCAGTGGACCTCCAACCCGCAGCTGCTCATTGCACGTGCGCTCAGCCCCGCCAACGTGAACAGCATCAACCTGGACGAAGAGGCCAAGCACTGCGAGGTGTATCTCGATCCCGACCAGGTATCGCTTGCCATCGGTAAGGGAGGTATGAACATCCGTTTGGCATCCATGCTCACCGACACGGTGATCGACGTGTATCGTGAACTGCCCGAAGGCGCACAGGAGGACGACATGGAGGACGATATCCGGCTGGACGACTTCAAGGACGAGATTGACTCGTGGGTAATCGACGAGCTGAAGAAGAACGGCTGGACCACAGCACGCTCCGTCCTGGATGCACCGCGCGAGATGCTGGTGCAGAAAGCCGACCTCGAGGAAGAAACCGTTGACGACGTGCTGCGCATCCTGCGCGAAGAATTCGCCGAGGAAGAGGAGAACGAAGAGGTTGAGAAGAACGCGGAGGAAGAGCAGAGCGAAGCATAATTTGCTGAAGAGAGAGTGTGAATAGAGAACAGTGAGAAAGAGTAAAGTTAAGAGCCTATGAGTGTTCGATTAAATAAAGCATGTAAAGAGTGCAACGTCGGACTGCAGACGGTTGTCGAGTTCCTCAACAAGAAGGGATTCGCCGACGTGGAGGCCGACCCTAATGCCAGGATTACAGATGAGCAATATGAACTGGTACAGGCCGAGTTCCTCAAAGATGCAGGGATGAGGCAGAAGGCGCAGTTGCTCACCTCGTCGCGTAAAGTAAAAGAAAAGAAAGAAACCATTGTCCTGACCAACAACGACGAGGCTGTGCCCTTGTCGGACAGGCAGAAGCCGAAGGTGGTGGGACATATCGACTTGGACGCCAAGGGAAATCCGAAGGTGTCCAAGCCACAGCAGCCGGCCAAGCCCGAAACTGCACCAGCACCGAAATCAGAGCCGGTGGTCAAGGCAGCGGAACAGCCGGCAGCACAGCCTGTGGCACCTGCCGACAAGGCTGAGAAGCCCGCTGAACCCGTGACACCAGCTGCACCCAAAGAACAGGCCGAAGCACAGGAACAGCCTGCAGCTGAGGCTCCTGTAGCCGCAGCACCTGTAGCAGAGGCTTCCGAAGCACAGGCCCCCGAGGCACAGGCTAAGCCTGCCAACAGCGAAGCGTCCAAGAAGAAACGTGGCATCGAGTTGGAGGAGGTGAATGGCGTGTATCGCGTAAAAACCAATGCCGAACCGCCCGTGACCCTGAACATCAAGGGACACATCGACCTGGACTCGCTCAACCAGAGCACACGCCCGACACGCAGCCGTAAGCGCAAGAACAAAGGTGCCGGCGGACAGGCAGATGCACATACGCAAGGCAAGAAACGCGGCGAACGCGTAGATGTAGCCGCCGAGGCCAACAAGCAACAGAACAACGGCGGCAGCAAGAACCGCAACAAGGACAACAAGAGCCAGAACCAGAATCAGAACCGCAGCCAGAACCAGCAGGGCGAAGGCAAGAGCCGCCGCCGGAAGAACCAGCCCAAGCAACCCGTCGTGGAGCTGACCGAGCAGAGCGACGAGGAAGTGGCAAAGCAGGTTCGCGAGACATTGGCCCGACTGACAGCCGGCAAGAACAAGGCCTTTGGCAAGGGCGCCAAGTACCGCCGCGAGAAGCGCGAGAACATCCGCGCCGGCATCGAGGCCGAGCTGGAACAGCAGCAGCAGGAGTCCAAGATACTGAAGCTGACAGAATTCGTAACGGCCAACGAATTGGCCAGCATGATGAACGTGCCCGTGACGCAGGTCATTGGCACATGTATGAGCCTCGGCGTCATGGTCAGCATCAACCAGCGCATGGACAAGGAGACCATCGACCTGGTGGCCGACGAGTTCGGGTTCCAGACGGAGTATGTGAGTGCCGACGTGTCAGAAGCCGTACATGAAGAAGCCGACGATGAGGCCGACCTGGTGCCGCGCGCACCCATCGTCACCGTGATGGGCCATGTCGATCACGGTAAGACCTCGCTACTCGACTATATCCGCAAGACCAACGTCATTGCCGGCGAGGCTGGCGGCATCACACAGCACATCGGTGCCTACAACGTGAAACTGGAGGATGGCCGACACATCACCTTCCTCGACACCCCTGGCCACGAAGCCTTCACGGCTATGCGTGCCCGCGGGGCCCAGGTTACTGACGTGGCCATCATCATCATTGCTGCCGACGACGACATCATGCCGCAGACCAAGGAGGCCATCAACCACGCAGTGGCTGCCGGCGTGCCCATCGTGTTTGCCATCAACAAGATAGATAAGCCCGCCGCCAACCCCGAGAAGATCAAGGAGCATTTGGCCAACATGAACTTCCTGGTGGAGGACTGGGGCGGCAAGTACCAGAGCCAGGACATCAGTGCCAAGAAAGGCATGGGTGTGCCTGAACTGATGGAGAAAGTGCTGCTCGAAGCCGAGATGCTCGACCTCAAGGCCAACCCCAACCGCAAGGCTACGGGTTCCATCATCGAGTCGTCGCTGGACAAGGGCCGTGGCTATGTGGCCACTGTTCTATGCTCCAACGGCACCCTGCACGTGGGCGACATCCTGCTGGCCGGCACGAACTACGGACGCATCAAGGCCATGTTCAACGAGCGCGGACAGCGCATCAAAGAAATCGGCCCTGCCGAGGCTGCTACAGTGCTCGGCCTGAATGGCGCCCCCCAGGCTGGCGACACCTTCCACGTCATGGACACCGACCAGGAAGCACGTGAGATTGCAAGCAAGCGCGAGCAATTGGCACGCGAGCAAGGCATCCGCACACAGCACCACCTCACACTCGACGAGATCGGACGCCGCATTGAACAGGGCGGTTTCCAGGAGCTCAACGTCATCGTCAAGGGCGACGTGGATGGCTCCATCGAAGCCCTCAGCGACTCGCTCATCAAACTGTCCACCGAGAAGATTGCCGTGAACGTGATCCACAAGGCTGTGGGCCAGATTTCGGAGAACGATGTATCGCTGGCTGCGGCTTCGGATGCCATCATCGTGGCCTTCCAGGTACGCCCGTCGGCACAAGCCCGAAAGGCGGCCGACCAGCAAGGCGTGGAGATCCGCACCTACAGCATCATCTACGATGCAATCGAGGAGGTGAAGGAAGCCATGGAAGGCATGCTTGCTCCCGAACTGAAGGAGGAGGTGACCGCTCAGCTGGAAGTGCGTCAGGTGTTCCACATCTCAAAGGTGGGAACCGTGGCCGGTGCCTATGTCATCGACGGCAAAGTAAGCCGTTCCAACAAGGCACGCGTCATCCGCGACGGTATCGTGATCCACACCGGTGCCATCGATGCCCTGAAGCGCTTCAAGGACGATGTGAAGGAAGTCTCGACCAACTTCGAGTGCGGTATCTCGCTGGTCAACTACAGCGACATCCGCGAAGGCGACACCATTGAGACATTCCAGGAAATCGAAGTGAAGGCCAAGCTGTAGGTGTGTTCTATTAATTAATAAATTCTCTATGAATTATCTTTGTTTGCTCTTGCCTCTTTCCGGCATCTTTTGCTCCAAGTCCTTGGGACGTAGCCCGCTACGCCCCAGCGGCCTTGAAACAAAATCTGTTCGGAAATAG
>JAFXQT010000016.1 GCA_017526905.1 Bacteroidaceae bacterium
ACGCTCTTCCGATCTTTTGCTCTACCAACTGAGCTATGACACCATTTAGCTTGCCTTGTTGTGGCGTTTCCGCCCCTTACTTTTGGCTTAGCGGGTGCAAAGGTAGTACATTCTGTTGGTCCGTGCAACTGTTTCGGCAAAAAACTTCGCAAAAAGTGAAAAAAAGAGGCATTTCTTCGCTCTTTTACAAAGAAAGTCGTATCTTTGCGCCCGCATTCGGAAAGTAGCGCAGTTGGTAGCGCACTACGTTCGGGACGTAGGGGTCGGGAGTTCGAGTCTCCTCTTTCCGACAAAACAAGAGGCTGTGGCACGGATTGGTGTCGCAGCCTCTTGCCTTAATCCTTACTCTACTTTCGGAGGTTGTAAACAGTCTGATGTCTTGGCATCACTGCCGAAACTTTAGCCATATAATAAATCGTACCAACTTATTTTTCAAATAGTTACTAAGTAAACCTTATTTCTTGATGCTGGTCTGCGGGTTGCGCAGGCCGTCGGCCTTGGTGAGGAAGGCTTTGGCGGTGCCGAACTTCAGGAACAGGTCCAGGCGCACGGGCATGTGGTTCTTGTCGTTGGTCACGTAGAAGGTCACCACCTCCTTCTCCTTCTTGCCCTCGTATTCCACAAACGAGAATACCAGGCAGTTGTAGGTGATGCCTGTCGTCTCCATCTTGAAGTCCTTCTGCCCGCGGTA
This sequence comes from Bacteroidaceae bacterium, assembly GCA_017526905.1. Taxonomy (GTDB): domain Bacteria; phylum Bacteroidota; class Bacteroidia; order Bacteroidales; family Bacteroidaceae; genus Physcousia. Next base: position 692 of record JAFXQT010000016.1, read on the forward strand.
GATGAGTGTTTCCTGAGCTACCTTGCTGCCGTCGGCCATGGGGAAATGCAGTTTCTGCCCCTCGCGGAACTGGCTTGCATCGAACGAGCGGGCGCGCAGCAGCATGCTGATCATGTCATAGACACAGGCAGTGGTGGTGTACTCGCGTTCGCGCACCTCGCCGCGGTAGTTCTGGTAGCGCTGTTTCAGGTGCGGCGTGCCATTAGGGTAGGAGTACCACACCTCGTCCACGTTGTAGCGCTTGCCCTCGCGTGCCCCCTTGCGGTAGTAGAGTGGCACGAGGTCGGTGCTTACGTAGCTGAGCAGCGTGTCGCGCATCATGAAGAACTTGTCGGTGCGCTGGCTGCCGCGTGTGATGAGGTGGCACCTGTAGGCCTGCTTGCCCTGATAGGTGGTCTGGCGGATGTTGATATTGGCCGTTCCGGCCTTGAGCCATACGAATTTCCAGTTGAAATAGAGTTGGTAATGCAGGTCCTCGCCGCTTTTGAAGGCGGTGTTCGGACTGCTGCACTGGCCCCATGCCGTGGCGGAGCCGATGGCCAGCATCAGGATGGTGGCGAGGATGCTAAGTTGTTTCATGGTGCGTGGTGTGTTGGTGTGTGGTAAGGTAGTGTTGTTTGGAAAAACAGTTGCTTATTCGCTGCTGGCAGAGGAGCGTTTCTTGCGTTGGCGTTCCATCTCGGCGGCGCGTTCCTTGTTCTTGTTTTTCACACTCTTCTCCTTGTCGGCTTTCTGCTTGATGAGTTTGCCGGGTTTCTGTTGGTGCAGGGGTATGCCGCGCACGTCCCACTCCTGTTCGATCTCCCATTGAGCCTTCACTTTCATGGGCTGCGGGAAGTAGAACACCTCTTCGGGGTGTGTGCCGCTGGCGTATTCTCCGGTGGTCCATACGCCATCGCCGTTGCGGTCGATGAAGCAGCGCAGGTAGTAGTCGGCAGGCTTCAGGTAGAAGAAGTCGGCCCGGCCCTCGGCATTGGCCGGCTGGTAGGCCACGGGCTTGCCGCTGCCGTCCAGCAGCTGCACGACGACGTTGCTGTCCGGCAGGTTCACTTTGATGTATAGCGCGCCGAACTCGTCGGCTTTCTTTACCTTGATGTTCTGGCGGAAGGGTTCGTTGGTGTGGCCCATGGCACCTTGTATGCTGGCGCTGTCTATCTCGAACTGGTACTCCTTTCCTTCCTCCCACTCGGCAAACAGCTGGAACACACGTGGCTTGCCCTCAACGGGTTGGAACACATAGGGCAGGTCCACCCACAGAGAATCTACCTTCTTCTTGAAATGGACGATGGTGCTGTCCGGGTCGGCCAGGAGCGGTTCGGAGAAGGTGAAGGTGGGGTTTTGGTTGGGACTGATGCTGCCGGCCGACTTGGCGTCGATGGTGAGGAAGGTCTCCAGGTAGGGGTTCTTCTCGGGCGTCATCGTCTTGTTCTTCTTCATCTTCTTCTTCTGTTCCTTTTCCCACTCTTCGATCTTCTCGTTCAGTTCCTTCAGTTGTTGGGCGCGTGTGATTTTCGGAACGAGTTCGAGGGTGTCCGTCTTCCACACCAGCTGTTCCAGGGTATCGGTGTCCAGGTAGGTGAACTCCATGGCCAGCGTGTCCTGGTAGGCCAAGGCGGTGTCGGTGATCCAGTAGGTCACGGTGTCGCCCTTGGCCGAAGGTTCGCAGATGAAGCCGCCGTCGCCCTGGAAGTTGATGCCGTTGATGCGTGGCAGCGAGTCGGAGGGTGCGGTGAAGTAGAAGGTGAGGCGATCCAGCGGTTCGCGGGTGTTCTTGAGCAGGTGTCGTGCCTGCCCGGCCTCCATGAAGGCGCGCAGCACCACGTTGTCGGGGTAGAAGTGGGTGTAGCCGATGGCCCGTATGCTGTCATAGGCCACGGTGTCGCGCCACACGGTGTCCAGGCGGATGTCGGGCTTGCATGAGGTCTCGTAGTAGGCGGTGTCGAAGGCGATGGCTTCGCTCTTCTGGCTGAAGCGGAAATTGCCGTCCATGTCCTGCAGGGCAAAGGCACGGTAGCGGCCGGGGGCTACGCCCTTGATCACGAAATAGCCGCTGCCGTTGGTGCGGGCCACGCGGTCGAACGGGCGGGTGGTGAAGGCCGAATCGACGGTGTCGGTATATAGGCCCACCAGGATGCCTTTGATGGGCTCAAGGTCCTCGGCATTAAGCACATAGCCGGCAAACTCCATGGTGTCGATGGCCTCGCCGGTGGAGAAGGAGAAGGTGTAGTTGCCCATGGGGTTGCCCTCGTTGTTATCGACGATGGCATCGGAGAAGTCGATGGTGTAGGTGGTGTTGGCTTTGAGCGAGTCGAACAGGTCTATCTTCACCCGTTTGCCGTCGGCCCGCACATTGGCCATCTCCTCCTGCGGGGGCGACACGATGACCTTCTCGCTGGCGTTCTCTATCTTGATGTATTCGTCAAACAGAATCTGTATCTTCTTCTGGCGGGCGTTGGTGGCCTGATTGCCGGGTGTGGACGACAACACACGCGGCGGCGTCTCGTCGTAGGGGCCGCCGTCGGGCGAGCCGATGCTGGCGCAGGCCGAAAGCAGCAGGATGCCGAGCGCGAAATAAAGGATATAGTGCAGGCGTGCCGAGCGGCGAGGCGTCTCGTCGTTCAGCAGCGCGTGTCCTATTTTTCTCCAGCCAGTCATCCCTGTTTGTTTTATGATAGTTTTGGTAAAGCCTATTCTATAAGAGCATATCTCTTATCTCTACTCTTTACTCTCTCCACTCGCCGCTCTCTCATTCATCGCCAGCAGCTGCTCGATGGTGTCGCGCTGGTTGCTGAGCCGTGGCACCTTGTGCTGGCCGCCTAACTTGCCGCGCGACTTGAGCCAGTCGTTGAACAGGCCCGGGCGGGCCTGAATGAGTTGCAGGCGCTGTAGGGTGATGTCCTTGAAGCGCTTGGCTTCGTAGTCGGAGTTGACTTGTTGCAGCGCCTTGTCCAGCGCATCGGCAAAGGCCTCCGTGTCGGCCGGAGCCTGTGCGAACTCGATGAGCCACTGGTGGCGGCAATGGCCGTGCTCGTCCATGAACACGGGTGCTGCCGTGTATTCCAGCACGCTGGCGCCGGTCTGCCGGCAGGCGGCTTCCAGTCCGCGTTCGGCATTGTCCACGATGAGTTCTTCGCCGAAGGCGTTGATGAAGAATTTAGTGCGGCCGGTGATGACGAACTTGTAGGGCGAGGTGCTGGTGAACCGCACGGTGTCGCCTATCTCATAGCGCCACAGGCCGCTGCTGGTGCTGATGACCATGGCGTAGTTGCGCCCGGTCTCTACCGCCCAGAGGGGCAGGATGGTGGGGTGTTCTTTTCCGAACTCGTCCATCGGGATGAATTCGTAGAACACGCCGTAGTCGATCATGAGCAGCATCGACGGGTCGGCGGGGTCGTCCTGTATGCCGAAGAAGCCCTCCGAGGCGTTGTAGGTCTCTTGGTAGTGCATCTGCGCGCTGGGAATCAGGCGCTTGTACTGTTCGCGATAGGGGGTGAAGGCGACGCCGCCGTGCCAGAACACCTCCAGGTGCGGCCACACGTCGGTGAGCTGTTCGGCGCCCGACAGTTCCATGACGCGGTTCAGCACGCTGAGCATCCACGACGGCACGCCGCTGATGCTGCGCACGTCCTTGTGCAGGGCTTCGTGGGCGATGCGGTCGCGCTTCAGCTCGAAGTCGCTGAGCAGGGCCGTCTGCTTGCGTGGCACACGGATCAGGTTGACCAGCGGGTTGATATTCTCGATGAGGATGGCGCTGAGGTCGCCCACCAACGAGTGTTTCAGGTTGTAGTTGGGTGCATGGCTGCCGCCCAGGATAAGGGCGCGGCCATCCAGCACGCGGCTGTCCGGGTAGTGGTGCATGTAAGTGACCACGGCATCCGTTCCGCCGGCGTAGTGTGTGTCTTTCAGTCCTTTAGGCGATACAGGAATGAACTTGCTCTTGTCGTTGGTGGTGCCGCTCGATTTGGCAAACCAACGCACGCGGCCGGGCCAGAGCACGTCCTTCTCGCCGTGGCGCATGCGGTCTATGTAGCCTTTCAGCTCCTCGTAGGTGCTCAGGGGAACCTGCCGGCTCCATGCCTCGTAGGAACCGAGTGCGCCGTAGTTATATTGATGCCCCCAGTCCGTGTCGCGTGCCGCCTTGACCAGTTCCTGCAACACTTGGCGCTGCAGCAGTTCGGCCTGGGTGGCGTAGATTTCGAGCTGGCGGTAGCGCCGCTCGAACAACGGACGGATGGCTGATGTAATGCTCATATCTTAGTTATACCGTTGGAACCAGCATGACAGGCTCCTCTTCCTGTGCCGTGCGCCGTGCCTTGGCGGCAAAGATGCTCTGTGTGAGCTGCTTGTCGCTCTTCAGCGCATGCAGGGTGGCCTGTGCTGCCTGTTGCTGGCTTGCTTTCTTTGAATAGCCTTTGCCGCTCTCGCAGTCCAGTCCTTCGAGCACGATTCTCGTGACGAATACGGGCGACGTGCCCTGATCGCGGCTCTCTTCTACCAGTCTGAACTCCAGGACGATGCGGTTCTTCTGTGCCCACTCTATGAGCTTCGACTTGAAGTTGACTTCGTTCACCGCCACCTTGTCGATGTTGATGAGGTGCTTGAGGATGTGGTCGCGCATGAAGTACATGCAGGCATCGTAGCCGCGGTCCAGATAGATGGCGCCCACCAGGGCCTCGAAGGCGTTGCCACCCAGATAGCTGTTGTGCGAGGAGGAGTGGGCGTTGGAATGCAGCAGCCCGTCCAGACCGATTTCCTTGGCCAGCTTGTTCAGCGTGTCGCGCTGCACCAGCTTGCTGCGTGTGTTGGTGAGGAAGCCTTCGCGCTGGCCCTTGAAGTGGTGATACACGATGTCGCCCACGATGGCGTCGAGGATGGCATCGCCCAGGAATTCCAGCCGCTCGTTATGCTCGCCTGCCTTTTGTGCGCCCCGGCTTACGGCGGACTTGTGCTGGAGCGCCTGGCGGTAGAAGCGGATGCGGTGGGGGTAGAAGCCGAGTATGGAGGCTAAAGACTGACGAAGCTCCCGGTCACTGCTGAACGGGAGCCTCATCTTGTCTATGAAGGGGAAATTAAGAAACACGTGGATGGGTGTTTAGGCGGGAGTGACTCACCGCTTATTCATCGTACTTCTTGAATATCACGCATGCGTTGTGACCACCGAAACCGAACGTGTTGCTCAGGGCGGCACGCACGGTGCGCTGCTGGGCCTTGTTGAAGGTGAAGTTCAGGCGGTAGTCTATCTCCTCGTCCTCGTCGCCTTCCTCGTGGTTGATGGTGGGTGGCACGATGTCGTTCTTCACGGCCAGCACGCTGACCAGGGCTTCGACGGCGCCGGCGGCACCGAGGAGGTGGCCCGTCATGGATTTGGTGGAGGAGATGTTCAGTTCGTAGGCGTGTTCGCCGAACACGTCCTTGATAGCCTTGGCCTCACTGATATCGCCCACGTGGGTGGAAGTGCCATGCACGTTGATATAGTCAATCTCTTCGGGCTTCATGCCAGCGTCTTCCAAGGCGTTCTGCATCACCAGTTTGGCGCCCAGACCTTCGGGGTGCGAAGCGGTGATGTGGTGTGCATCGGCACTCATGCCTTCGCCCACCATCTCGGCATAGATCTTGGCACCGCGGGCCTTGGCATGTTCCAGTTCCTCCAGGATGAGGCAACCGGCACCTTCGGCCATGACGAAGCCGTCACGGCTGGCACTGAACGGACGGCTGGCCGTAGCGGGCGAGTCGTTGCGGGTGCTCAGGGCCTTCATGGCGGTGAAACCGCCCACGCCGCAGGGGAAGATGGCTGCTTCGGCGCCGCCGCTCACCATGACATCGGCCTTGCCCAAACGGATCAGGTTGAAGGCGTCGGCCAGGGCATGGGTGCTGGAGGCACAAGCCGAAGTGGTCACATAGTTGGGGCCGTGGAAGCCATACATGATGGAGATGTGGCCGGCAGCGATGTCGGCAATCATCTTCGGAATGAAGAAGGGGCTGAACTTGGGGCCGGTCTGTTCGCCAGTGCGGGCCCAGGCGCCGGCTTCTTCCTCGAAGGTGTGCATGCCGCCGATACCGACACCATACACCACGCCTACGCGATCCTTGTTCACTGCTTCGATGTCCAGCGCGCTGTCGGTAACAGCCTGACGGGCTGCGGCCAGCGCATACTGGCAGTAAAGATCCATCTTGCGCGATTCCTTACGGTCGATACCGAAGTCCTCGGGCTTGAAATTTTTTACCTCGCAGGCAAACTGGGTCTTGAAGGCGGAAGAATCAAAATGGGTGATTGGCGCTGCGCCGCTAACGCCCTTAACGAGATTCTGCCAAGTTTCCTCGGCAGAATTTCCAACAGGCGTAACGGCACCAAGGCCAGTCACGACTACTCTTTTAAGTTCCATTATATCAGATAAGGGAATGGATTATTGGTGAGACTCAATATAGCTGATGGCATCGCCTACAGTGGCAATCTTCTCGGCTTCGTCGTCGGGGATGGTGATTCCAAATTCCTTCTCAAACTCCATGATGAGTTCTACGGTATCCAGGGAGTCTGCACCAAGGTCACCAGTGAAACTCTTTTCTGCGCTTACTTCAGCCTCATCTACGCCGAGCTTGTCGACGATGATAGCCTTTACTTTGCTTTCAATTTCAGACATAGTAATAATATTTAAAATGTTGATAATTCGGTTTGTTATCTCATTTCGGGCGGCAAAGGTCGTGTTTTTTATTCAGATATGCAAGCAAATGCGCAAAAAATTGCACGTGGCGACCCTTATTGTGCACTGCAAGCGCCGTTTAGGGCACAATCTTCCCTGCGGAGAGGGTAGTTGCCGCGTAGCTGTTCAAACAGCTCGGGGTGGGCTTTCAGACGGGTGCTGTCGGTGCGTGGGTCGTACAGCTGCAGGTGGCGCTCGGTGCTGTCGGCGGCGGGACGGAAATCTGCTGGCAGGGGCGGCGGAGCGATGCGGAAATCCATGTGGCGGCCCAGAAAACGGCAGATGTGTTCCAGCACCATACGTGTGGCGTTGGCTTTCCCGTCGGCGCTGTAGCCTGCTATGTGCGGTGTTCCGATGTAAACTTTTTCCAACAATTCCCGGCTGATGGCGGGCTCGTGTTCCCAGGTGTCGATGACGGCGGCTTTGATGCGCCCATCCGCCAGTGCCTGTAGCAGCGCTTTTGTCTCGGCCACTTCGCCTCGGCCGGCGTTGATGAACACGACGGGGCGCTGCAGGGCGCTCAGGAAGGTGCTGTCGGCCAGGTGGAGGGTGGGGTAGGGACCTGTTGTGACAAGCGGCGTGTGCAAGGTTATGATGTCGCATTGGGCTTGCAATGCTGCCAGCGGCGACCAGCAGTAGCCGTCGGGTGCTGTGTCATGGCGCGACTCACGGGGCGGGTCGTTCAGCAGGATGTGCTTCACATGCCCTTGCATGGCTTCGAGAACAGCCGTGCCCACGTGGCCCACCCCCACGATGCCTAACGTGCATTGGTCCAGGCGGATGATGCCGTCTTGCTCCAGGGCCAGCAGGCTGTTCCTCACATATTGCGCCACGCTGGTGGCGTTGCAGCCAGGGCAGTTATGCCATTCTATGCCGGCTTCGTGCAGGTAGGCTACATCCAGGTGGTCGAAACCGATGGTAGCTGTGAGCACCAGACGTACGCTACTGCCCTCCAAGAGGGCTTTGTCGCAGTGTGTGCGTGTACGCACCACCAGAATGTCGGCATCGCGCACGTCCGCCGCCCGGATTTCCCGTCCAGGCAGTGCCACCACCTCCTCGGCCAGCTCCTTCAGCGGCTCCAGGATATACGGAATCTTATCGTCAACAACAACCTTCATAGTTCTATCCTTGCTCTCCCACAGTCCCCATCTCTTATCTTTTATCTCTTATCTCTTATCTCTACTCTCTACTCTTTACTCTCTCCTCTCTCCTACATTCCTTCCACCACCTTGGCCAGGTGCATGCTGTTGGAGCCTTTGATCAGGACCATGAAGCCCTCTTTGGGGGTAGCTTGCAGATCGGCCAGGACGGCATCGACATCGGTAAACAGGCGGATGCGGCCGTCGGTCGGCTCATGGAGCGTGGCAGCCTGTGCGAACTGGTCGCCCACCAGCCACACCTCTTCGGCGCCGCAGGCCAGCGCTTCAGACAGGATTTGTTGGTGTGCGCTTGCGCTGTCGGCACCCAGCTCCTTCATGTCGCCAAGAATCAGCATCTTATGTTTGCCGTCTATCAGCTTGAAGTTCTCCAAGGCCACATGCATCGATGTCAGGTTGGCGTTGTAGGCGTCGATGATGAGCTCGTTGTGCGCGGTTTTACGATATTCGGAGCGGCCGAGGCCCGGGTGGTAGGTGTGCAGCGCATGGCAGATGGCGGCTTCGTCCACGCCGAACTGCAGGCCTACGCAGGTGGCAGCCAGCAGGTTGTCCAGGTTGTAGGCACCCACCAGCTGGGTCTGCACCTCATGGCGTTTGGCCTCGCTGCCAGATGCCTGTGCGTCGGTGCGTCGCCACCATATACTGACAAAGGGGTTGCAGGCCTGGACGCCTCCTTCCACCGTCACCTTCATGGTTCCGTCTGTTGCCAGCATGCCCATGCCGCAGGCGGTTGCATTCAGGTGCACGCCCCGCTCCTCCAGCATTCCCGTGAGGACCGGGTTGGCGGTATTCACGAAGATGTGCGTGCCATCGGTGTGCAGCAGGTAGTCGTAGAGCTCTCCTTTCGTGCGTTTCACGCCTTCGAAGGAGCCGAAGCCCTCAATATGTGCATGCCCCACGTTGGTGATAAGCCCGTAGTCGGGGCGGACGATGTCGGTAAGTGTGGCAATCTCGCCCGGGTGGTTGGCGCCTGTCTCAATCACGGCGATGTCGTGGGTGTCGCGCAGGCGCAGCAGGGTGAGCGGCACGCCGATATGGTTGTTCAGGTTGCCCTGTGTGTAGAGCACCTGGAAGCGTTCGGAGAGGACGGCGGCTACCAGCTCCTTGGTGGTGGTCTTGCCGTTAGTGCCTGTAATCTGTATTACTGGCTTCCTGAACTGTTGGCGGTGGTAGGCTGCCAGTTGCTGAAGCGCCTGTAGCACATCGGGCACCAGGATATAGCGCTCGTCGTCGGCAGGCGCATAGTCTGCTTCGTCGATGACGGCCACGGCGCAGCCGGCCTCTATGGCTTTGTGGGCAAAGGCGTTGCCGTTGAAGTTGGCCCCTTTCAGGGCGAAGAACATGCTCCCTTTGGGGCAACGGCGGCTGTCGGTCGTCACCTCGGGGTGTGTCAGGTAAATCTGATATAAAGCTTCGGTATTCATGATTGTTAAAGTATCCGAGTGCAAAATTACAACTTTATTTTGGCACTTTGACAATAAAGCGCTATTTTTGCAAGCAAAAAGCACACAAATGACCCTCAATCTGCAAGGCCAGCTTATGGATTTGTCCACCCCGCGGGTGATGGGCATCCTGAATGTGACCCCCGACTCCTTTTTCAGCGGCAGCCGGAGTCAGGATGCCGATGCTGTCGTGGCGCGTGTCTCCCAGATGCTTGCCGAAGGCGCTGATATCATCGATGTGGGGGCCTATAGCACACGCCCAGGCGGAACGGAGGTGACGGCCGACGAGGAGATGCGGCGCCTGGACTGGGCATTGACCGCTTTGCGGAAGCAATTCCCGCAGGCGGTGGTCAGCATCGACACCTTCCGCGCTGATGTGGCGCGGCGGTGCATTGCCGACTTCGGTGTGCAGCTGATCAACGATATCACGGCCGGTTCCGATCCCGATATGTATAAAGAGGTATCGCGTGCGCGCGTTCCTTATATTATAATGGAGGGGGCTGCAGTGGGTGGCCCGGCAGTGGTGCCGTCGTCTGACCGTCCGCAGCTCGTCCCCGACATGCTCCGCTTCTTTGCGCAGCGCATACAGACGTTGCATGACATGGGTGTGGTCGACGTCGTGATCGACCCCGGTTTCGGCTTCGGCAAGACCGTGGCCGACAACCATCGCCTCCTGCACCGCCTGGCCGATTTCCATATCCTCGGTGCGCCCATCCTGGTGGGCGTGTCGCGCAAGTCCATGATTTGGCGCCCGCTGGGAATCACGCCCGAGCAGGCTCTCAACGGCACCACCGTGCTGAACACCATCGCCCTCATGGCCGGCGCCCATATCCTCAGGGTGCACGATGTCCAAGCGGCAGTGCAGGCCGTTAGGCTTGTGAAGTTGGCCCCCTGTGGTCCCCCGGCGGGGGACGCTCGTTCAAGCCAGAGGTAACTCTTATTTTTCACTTTTCACTTTTTCACTTTTCATTTTTCATGTTTTTCTCTTTCGGCATAAAAGACCTTATCGACATCCTGCTGGTAGCCTTCCTGCTTTATTACAGTTACCGGCTGATGAAGGAATCGCGCTCGCTGAACATCTTCTTCGGCGTGCTGATCTTCGTCGTGTTCTGGCTTTTTGTGTCGCAGATATTGGAAATGCGCATGCTGGGCACCCTGTTGGATCGTATCGTGTCGGTCGGTGCCATCGCCTTGCTGATCCTTTTCCAGGACGAGATCCGCAAGTTCTTCTTCAGCATCGGCACCCATCCCCGCATCCGTTCCGTGGTGCGTTGGTTCAGTGGCGAGAAGAAGCAGAGCCATACACGCGAGGACATCATACCTATCGTCATGGCCTGTCTGAACATGAGCAAGCAGAAAGTGGGTGCGCTCATCATCATACAGCGCAGCCTGCCCCTCAACGACTTCATCCGCTCCGGCGAATACATAGACGCCCGCATCTCCCAGCGTCTCATCGAGAATATCTTCTTCAAGAACTCGCCACTCCACGATGGCGCCCTCATCATCGCCCACAAGCGTGTGGCTGCGGCTGGGTGCATCATGCCCGTGGCACACAATATGGACCTTCCCAAGGAGTTGGGCCTGCGCCACCGCGCCGCCATGGGCATCTCGCAGGAGACAGACGCCCTGGCTATCGTGGTGTCGGAGGAGACCGGCGGCATCTCAGTGGCCTTCCGCGGCTCTTTCCGCCTCCGCATCTCAGCCGAGGATCTGGAACGCATCCTCACCGAGGACAGCTTCTGATAAAGATAAGAGATAAGAGATAAAAGATAAGAGATGCAAGGCGGCGCCCCTCGCGCCTCCCCATCTTCTCGGCCATCGTGCCCAGCGGTTCCCCGCTGGGTCGCCACGCTCCCTCTCTTTCTAACAAGCACAAACCCTAAACCCCACAATAGTCATGGCAAACGCCCTTCCAGACAATGCCTTCCGTGAGTTGCACGAAGGCGAGGCTTATGAGCCCCTCATGAGCCCAGACAAGCACTATCCCGAGGTGAACGCCTGGAGCGTCACCTGGGGCATCCTTATGGCCGTCCTCTTCTCTGCAGCTGCCGCCTACCTCGGTCTGAAGGTAGGCCAGGTGTTCGAGGCCGCCATCCCCATCGCCATCATCGCCGTCGGCGTCAGCACCGCTGCCCGCCGCAAGGGTGCCCTTGGCGAGAACGTCATCATCCAGAGCATCGGTGCCTGCTCGGGTGCCGTGGTGGCAGGTGCCATCTTCACCCTGCCCGCCATCTACATCCTCCAGGCCAAGTATCCCGAAGTCAGTGCCTCCTTCCTCAGCATCTTCCTCAGCTCGCTGCTGGGCGGTATCCTCGGCATCCTGTTCCTCATCCCCTTCCGCAAGTACTTCGTCAAGGAGATGCACGGTAAGTACCCCTTCCCCGAAGCCACCGCCACCACCCAGGTGCTCGTCTCGGGCGAACAGGGCGGCGACCAGGCCAAGCCCCTCCTCCTTGCCGGCCTGATAGGCGGCCTGTACGACTTCATCGTGGCCACCTTTGGTTGGTGGAACGAGAACTTCACCACCCGCGTGGTGGGGTGGGGTGAGACCCTGGCCGACAAGGCCAAGCTCGTGTTCAAGGTCAATACAGGCGCTGCCGTGCTGGGCCTTGGCTATATCATCGGTCTGAAGTACGCCTTCATCATCTGCTGCGGATCGTTTGCCGTGTGGTACCTCATTGTGCCTGGCATGGCCCTCCTCTTTCCCGATACCGTCATGAACCAGTGGGATCCCAGCATCACGCTGGCCGTGGGCGATATGTCGCCTGAGCAGATCTTCAAGGCCTATGCCAAGAGCATCGGCATCGGTGGCATCGCCATGGCCGGTCTCATCGGCATCTGGAAGAGCCGTGGCATCATCAAAAACGCCGTCACCGGCTTGGGCTCGTCCCGCACGTCCCAGTCCTCTCAGGGCGCACAGGCTGCCCAGAGCGTTCCCCGCACCGACCGCGACCTGCCCATGAAGATCATCGGCTTCGGCACGGTGCTCACCCTCATCGCCATCTTCCTCTTCTTCTATCTCGGCGTGTTCAGCGGCAGCCTGCTCTATGCCGCAGTAGGCATCCTGCTTGTGGGCTTCATCGCCTTCCTCTTCACCACCGTCGCTGCCAATGCCATCGCCATCGTCGGCTCCAACCCCGTCAGTGGTATGACGCTGATGACGCTCATCCTCGCCTCCGTTGTCATGGTGGCGGTCGGTCTCAACGGCACCGGCGGCATGGTGGCCGCCCTGGTCATGGGCGGCGTTGTCTGCACCGCCCTCTCTGTGGCCGGCTCTTTCATCACCGACCTGAAGATAGGCTACTGGCTGGGCACCACCCCTGCCAAACAGGAGTCGTGGAAGTTCCTCGGCACGCTCGTCTCGGCGGCTACCGTGGGCGGCGTCATGATTCTGCTCAACGAGACCTATGATTTCGCCTCGGGCGAACTGGCTGCGCCTCAGGCCAATGCCATGGCTGCCGTCATCGAGCCCCTCATGAGCGGCGTCGGCGCTCCATGGGTGCTCTATGGCATCGGAGCCCTCATCGCCTTGGCGCTTACCTGGTGCGGCGTGCCCGCCCTGGCCTTTGCCCTGGGTATGTTTATCCCGTTGGAGCTCAACGTGCCCCTGCTCGTGGGCGGCGCCGTCAATTGGTATGTCACCACCCGCAGCAAGGACCAGGCCCTCAACAAGGCGCGTGGCGAGCGCGGCACCCTCCTGGCCAGCGGTTTCATCGCCGGCGGCGCACTGATGGGTGTGGTGTCTGCCCTGCTCCGTTTCGTCGGCTTCAACCCCATCAGCCAGGCGTGGCTGGACAACCCCCTCTCGGAGGCTTGCTCGCTGGTGGCCTACGTCCTGCTCATAGCCTACCTCATCAAGGCCTCCATGCTGCGTAGCGGCCGTTCAATATAATAAGGTGCGAATCTGTAGGAAGCCGTGCTGCAATGCCGCTTTTCACGCAGTCTGTGCACATTTTTTAGGAAATATTGCCGTTTTGCGTATTTTTTTTGAAAAAATTTTTGGACGAAGCAAAAATATATGTACATTTGCGCCGTGAATTGCGTACGTCTCTCCCGAAGAGGCGTGTTGGCATGTACATAAGTAAATATCGGCACACGCCCGTTTGGGAACTAAAAAGACAGGGGTTAGGAGGCCCCGGCTACGAACCAGAAAGTGATAGCTAAAACCCGCGCCAGGCTTGAAGGCGCACAGAAAAAAGGAGAAAGTGATAAGTAACTCTTTAAATTCTATAACCAAACTTTTAATCTATTCAAGTATGAACAAAAAGTTTTTAACAGCACTCTTGCTCGGGGCGTTCACCATCGCTTCGACAAGTACGCTTGTTTCCTGTAAGGACTACGATGACGACATCAACGGTCTGCAGGAACAGATTGACCAGAAGACCACGGAGATCAAGAATCTCCAGGCCGCTCTGACGAAGGCCGAGACCGACCTCAAGGCCGAGATCGCCAACTTGAAGCAGCAGATTGCCGACGAGGAAACTCGTGCCAAGGCTGCCGAAGACGCTCTGAAGGCTGACCTCGCTACCGAGGTGGGTCGTGCCAAGGCTGCTGAGCAGAAGCTGACCGACGACCTGGCCAGCGCTGTGGCTCGTATCGCCAGCCTCGAGTCTCGCATGAAGGCTGCCGAGGATGCCCTGAAGGCTGTCCAGGATGCTCTCGCTCTTGAGGAGCAGGCTCGCAAGGACGCTGACGCTGCTCTCGAAGTTAAGCTGAATGCTGCCGTTGATGACATCAACGCTAAGCTGACGGCCCTCGGCAATGATCTCAAAGACGCTCAGGAAAAGCTGCAGGCTGCCATCGATGCTGAGGCTACTCGCGCAAAGGCTGCCGAGGCTGTGCTCCAGGGCAATATCGACGCTGAGGCTGCTGCCCGTGAACTGGCTATCAAGGCTGAACAGGATGCCCGTAAGGCTGCCATCGATGGTCTGCAGACTCAGATCAATGCTCTGGATGCCTTCGACAAGGCTATCGACCAGCGCGTGAAGAAGATCGAGGATGACTACCTCACCAGCGCCGACAAGACGGAACTGAAGAATCTCATCACCGCTGAGGAGACCGCCCGCAAGGCTCAGGTTGAAGCCGTAAAGGCCGAGCTGGAAGGCAAGATTGCTCAGCTCAATACCGAGCTCCGTGCCCTCATCCAGCAGGAGAAGGAAGCTATGGAGACCAAGGTCAACAACCTCGAGACCGCTCTCCGTCAGGCTATCGCCGACGAGGCTGAAGCTCGCAAGCAGGCTGTTGCCGACGAGGCTGATGCTCGCAAGGCTGCTGATGCTGCCGAGAAGGCAGAGCGCGTTGCTGCTATCCAGGATCTTCAGGGTAAGCTCGATGCTGCTGTCATCTCCTTGCAGAACCAGATCAACGCTCTCAACACCAAGCTGACTACAGAAGTAAGCCGTCTGGAAGGTCTGATTCAGGCCGCTCAGAACGCTGCCGATGCTGCTCAGGACGCTGCCGATGCTGCTCAGATTGACGCTACCGAGGCTCTCCGCCAGATTGGTGAAGAGGTGACCCGCGCTAAGGAAGCCGAGCGGAAGCTGGGTGAGGACCTGGCTCAGGAAATTCAGGATCGTATTGATGCCGTTGCTGCTGAAAAGGCAGAACGCGTGCAGGCTATCACCGATGCCATCAACAAGGAAGTTGCTGACCGCAACACCGCTATCGCCGAAGCCAAGCAGGCTGCCATTGATAAGGCTGGCGAATTGGTTCAGGCTGAGGCCACTGCCCGTACAGAAGCTATCAAGAAGCTGAACGATGAGGTAATTACTCCGCTGGCTGAAAAGGTGGAAAAGATCAACACGAACCTCACCACCCTCGAAGCTCTCATCTTCGAATCGCTCCGTTCGCTCGTGCTTGAGCCCGCTTCCTACTATCATGGCATTCAGGCCATCGATGTGACCACCCTCCAGTTCAACGGCCTCACCGGTCTTGTTACCGCTGATCCTAACGCTGACCAGGCTACCGATGCTGGTACTGCCGATGCTACTGCTACTGTTGTGGCTCCCGAAATCGTGGCCAACTACCACATGAATCCCACCACCGCTGTGGTTTCCGATGATGTGGCTAAGTATCAGTTCCTGCCTCTGGATCGCAAGTTCACCAAGGCTACCCTCACTGCTGCTCAGCTGCCTGTCACCAGCGTTGCTACCGCCAACGGCATGATGACTGTGAAGGCTAAGGTTCAGGATGCTTCTCTCATCAAGAACATCGCTGCCGATGAGCAGGTTACCGTTATCGCCCTGAGCTACAACGACACCAAGAAGAAGCTCGATGGCACAGACGAAGCTTACAATGTGACTTCTGACTACGCTGCCCTCAAGGCCAGCTACATCAGCAACTTCCGCGTGAACAAGGCATTTGAGCCTAAGTACACCAACGATGGTCTTGGTCTGGATGCTACCACTCCGTTCACCGCTGTTCCCGGTCACACTCACCTCGCTGTCAAAGCTGCTGATCTTACTGATCCTCTTGTCGCTCCTACGTTCGAGATTCCTTACAACAACGCTGGTCTTGACCTGACCGAGCTCGTGAACACTCACGTGGCTTATCAGGATGGTGGCACCGATGTGGCCATCGACGCCAACGCTAAGGACGGTTCTCTCGAGGCTCAGAAGGGCATCAGCTACAAGTTTGAGCTCATCGGTTACTTCGTAGGTGGCAAGTCCGAGTCCGCTTGGGCATGCATCAACGAGGATGGCAAGACCTTCCGTCCGCAGCCCGCTAAGGCTGATGGCAAGCAGGATGCTTACGGTGCTGAGCAGAACAAGAGCGAGATTGGCCACATGCCTCTCGTCCGTGTCACCCTCACCGAGAAGATCTCTGGCAAGGTTGTTGCTGTGGGCTACATGAAGTTCCGCATCACCACTGCTAACCCCAACCTCACCGAGCACTTCACCAACACCAAGGCTTATAGCCTCGGTTGCGATGCCAACGTGGTTCTGCTCTACAATGCTGCCAGCGTTCCCGCTGATGCTGCTACTGCAGCTACCATTGCTCTGATCTCCGACACTGTGAAGCAGGAGCTCAACATCGACCAGGCTACCTTCCAGGCTAAATATACGCTTGAAATGAAGAACGCTACTGATGCCAAGCAGTTTGACACCAACGGCGCATCCGCTACTGAGCTCACTGACTACAATGGTGCTGTGACTGTTGAGACTGACGGTAGCCTCACCTGGACGGTGAAGAACAACCGCGCTTATCATTACTTCAAGCAGGACAGCAAGCCCACCACGATGACCACCTTCGTACGCTACAAGGCTAACGACGTGAACGATCCCGCATCTCCGCTGGAGTACATCTACGTACAGTTCATCTGGACTCCCTCCGAGATCAACATCACTCCGACCGCTGAGTTCAAGAAGGACAACACCGCTCGCATCGCCGAATACTGGTATGCTAAGAACCAGGGCGTTGCCGGTACTGGCTTCGACGATATCCACGGTAATGTAGAGGTTGTGGGTACTGGTACCTGCAAGTTTGTGTTCGACGTGAAGAACACCCTCGTTGGAAACATCCCGCAGATCACTAAGGATGCGAAGTACACCGACATCAACAATGCTATGAAGGTTCACTTCGAGTTCGTAACTCCCGATGTGACCGCTGTGAAGGGTGAATCCGGTCAGGACTACACACTGTTAGTTAGCGCCGATGGTTCTCAGCTCCAAGCTCAGATTGGTACTGGCATTCCTCAGACCGTTGCTACCATCATCAAGACCGATGTTACTATTCCTGCTGATCCCTCTGATATTGCTGGTCAGATTACCTTCGCTGAAAACGATGTAGCCAAGGACGTGCTGAACTATGCTGCTCACAACGAGCTCGGCGATGCTCAGACCCTCACTGCAAAGATTGGCGTGAAGGTTGAGACCTGCGATCCTACCAACAAGCAAATCGTTGTGAAGGACGGCACGTTCAACGTGAAGTTCCTCCGCCCGATTACTATCACCAGCGGTACTGCAAGCTTCACCGATGCTATGACAAGCGGCGACACCAAGCCCGTATCTCTCACCTTCGTTGACTGGCGTAACTACGAGTTCGCTGCTCACACCGCTTCTGAGGGCATCAACTACTGGACATACTATGGTGTAACTGCTATCGCTGCCGACATGGCTGGCATCACCACCACCCTTAATGGCGGTACTCTCGGTGAGACCTACCTGACTGGCATCACCAACAAGCTTGACTTCACTTATACTCCTCCTGTGGACGCTGCCGCAATTGCAGCTCAGGACTTCGGTACTCTGACCTACAAGAACAACGGTCTGACCGTTGGTGGCTTCAAGATCCGCGTGCCCATCGAGGTGACCTACAAGTGGGGTAAGATCAAGAGCTATGTTGACTGCACCATTGGCAACACCATCGGTAACGTCAAGAAGCAATAAGCATGAACTACTCAGTCTATACAGAGACTGAAAACTGAATAGACAGGGGGCAGGTATCTGAGTATGCCTGCCCCCTTCTTCCGAAAAAGAAAAACTGGAGTACATACACAGATGAAAAGAATCATTTACATCACCTCTCTGTTCATCCTGCCCCTGCTGGCAGGAACACTATTCTCTGCCTGCAACTCCTGCTCAAAAGAGAAGGAAGGGCATAGCAGCTTGACTGAATTTGAGTCGAGCCTGACCAACGAGGACTCCGTGGCCGTGATCGACCTCGTCAACCAGTTCTATCAGCTGGTCGAAGCCGAGGATTTCACATCCGCCGCTGCCATGCTCTATCAGCCCGATCATGAGGATCCTTATGGCGAGCCCCGCACGCTGACCAACGAAGAGATGGACGAGGTGAAGCTGATGCTCAAGTCGTTCCCTATCTACGACCACCGCATCGACTATGTTAAGTTCAATAAGAGCTACCAGAACGAGGTGAAGACAACGGCTGTGATTCGTCCCAAGTCGGCAGACCTGCCCGAAGCCACTACCAGCTTCTACTTCAACCCCGTCAATTACCTTGGCCGCTGGGTGCTTTGCACCATCAGCACGAACCAGGGCGACCGCACCGTCGTTAAGAGTGAACAGAAGGACTCCCTCTCCGAACTTTACAAGGAGGAGGAGAAATCCTTGAAGGATGCTGCCTCTGCGCAGTAATCCCATCCCGTTGAGAGGCCCCGGCCCCTCAACGCTTTCCTTTCAGAATTATCAAGCCCCAGGCACCTCATCATGGCCCCGGCTTCATCAAATATAAAAAAGAAGAACAACAATAATCTTAAAAAAACTAACTATGAAAAAGATTCGACTCTTTTTAGCTGTACTGGCTGGACTGGCAACAACCAGTGTTCATGCCGGCTCGGACTGGGTACCCAAACTTGCAACGAGTACACCTACTGCGGGTCAGACTTACAAGATTCTCAATGTCGGTGCTGGTCAGTACCTTAGTGAAGGTCAGGCTTGGTTCGGTTGGTCCACCTCGGCCGTTCTCAGGGATGGTGCCTCGGCACGTCTGTGGACACTGAGCGGCAATAATACGGATGGTTGGACCTTGGCTTGCAACCGCAGCGGCAACAACAAACTGTTCACCTCCGGCAACAACATTGCAGGTCAGGCCATGCATGTGGATGGCGCTAATGCCGGAGTGTACTTCTTCGAACTGCAGGATAATGGCAACTACCGTATTCGTCAGAAAGACGTGACTGGTCTTTATGTGGGCGGTCCAGATAACAAGGGCGGTGTGTTGGCACAGGTTGATCCTGCCAATTACAACTGCGACTGGGCTTTCTGCACTGATGCTAATATGAGTTATAATGTGGTCATTGCTAATTATGCTGATGTTCGTACTGCTGTGCTCGGTCTGATTGGACAGACTGATGTTTATACCGACCCCGGTACGGCAGTAAGCACTCTCCAGGATGCAGTCTATGCTCAGGACGATTTTGTTGATGCAGCTGCTTCAGGTGTTGAAGTAAATACCGCCATTGCAGCGCTACGCGCAGCCGCTACGACATTCATCACCTCAGTCACTTACAACAAAGTGGGCACTCCCTTCGATGTCACGGATGTGTGGATTACGAATCCGGCGCCCGGCATATCAGGCAGTCTCACTGGCTGGACTAATTCTGGAAGCCCAGGTCTTGAATACCAGCTTTACGAGTATTGGAATGTGAGCGCTGGATCAACCAAGCAGACACTAACCAATTTGCCCAAGGGTGCTTACGGTTTGACAGCAATAGCCTTCACCCGTGAGGGTATGACGGCAACTCTTTCTGCTGGAACTGCTTCCACCAATATCGTAGGTGTGGCTGGAGCGGTTGTCAATAATCGTAATCAAGGTTCCTCATGGATTGCAGAGGGCAATGGTTCCAACAAACTGTTGTTCGGCCTGGATGCTGCTACTCCCTCGTTGGAAATCGGTCTGGTGGCTGACAATGCCACTGGCGACCACTGGATGTGCTGGCGTTCGTTCTCTCTCAACTACTATGGTGACGTGACCGTTGCCGAGGTGGTGAGTGCCGAGGCTAAGGAAGCATTGAAGGCTGCCATCGCAGCTGCCAAGGAATTGAAAGTCAATGAGACCGACTATACTGAGGGCATCACTGCCTTCGATGCCGCTATTGCCACAGCGGAGTCATTCCTCTCATCCACCGACGTGCCCACACTCAATCAGGCTGTTGAAGATCTCGCAATTGCAACGAGCGCATTCCGTGCTGCCAATATGTTCACCTATCAGAAGTATCTCCTGAAGAATGTTGGTGCCGGCTTGTACTGGGGTGCAGGCAATGATTGGGGTACTCGTGCATCGCTCTTGCCCAATTCCGAATATGTATATCTCGCTCCGCAGTTGGCTGATGGTACCTACTATCTTGAGAGTCAAGTCGCCCAAGATGGATATTATTTCAATGGTGATTATATGGATCAAGGATCACCTGCGAAACTGACCATCAAGAAGGTTGGCGAGTACTACACGATTGCCAATGGTAATAACTACTATGGTTGGGATGGCAATTCTACAGTTCTTGGTAAGAACGTGGATGCCAATAGTGACAATGCCAAGTGGATTATTGTCTCGCTTGACGAGGCTAAAGCTGGCTTGTCAGCAGCAACCCAAGACGCACCCATAGATGCTACGTTCTTTATCGAGGATCACAACTTTGGCCGCAACAACCGCTATGTAAACGCATGGACTGCTACAGGTGTTGGTAATATGGGTGATGGCAATGTGACAAATTTCTGCGCTGAAACCTACCACGCTGACTTCACGCTGAGCCAAGTACTCGCAGGTGTGCCCAATGGTGTCTATGCCATGACGGCTCAGGGCTTCTACCGTCAGGACGGCTCCGACAACGATCATCTGCCCGTGTTCTATGCTAATGACGAGAGCAAGACCTTCCCCTTAAAGACGGGCTCAGAAAATAGCATGTCTGGTGCAAGCGATTCGTTCTCCAAAGGCCTTTACACCATCGATCCCATCTTCTTCGAGGTGACCGACGGTCAGATTACGCTCGGTGCCAAACTGGCTGGTAACACCAACCTGTGGTGCATCTGGGATAACTTCACACTCACCTACTACGGCACAGAGGCCAATATCTATGCCCTGAAGTATCCGTACGACGTTCAGCCGCTGCGCGACCAGGCCCTGGCCAAGAAGAACGTGGAGAACGTGAGCGAGGGCACCAAGACCAATATCGATGCTACCGTTCATGCTACCGCTGCCATCCCCACCACGAAGGCTGAATATGACAACGAGATTGCTCAGCTCAACGCCATCATGGCTCAGGCTGACAAGGACGTGAACAACAAGCCTGCCATCGATGCTACATTCGACGTGCTGAACAGCACCAATGTATATACGCAGGCTGCCTACGACGCCTTCAAGGCTGCTGCCGATGACTATCTGGCTAAGTGGAACGCCGGCACACTGACCGAGGTGGTGCCCAACCCCAGCATCGCAAATGCTATTGGTTGGCATGGCGATAACATCATCGACGACTACCTCCTCTCTGCATGGACCATCGGCGGCGAGCAGGCTGCAAACTACGACAAGGCCCTGTACATCAACACATGGTCTGTTGAAGGCGACAACGACGGCACGAACTTCAAGGTTCCGTTCTTCGAGTACTTCATCGGCGATGACAATAGCCTTGCTGCCAACACCATCGCAGCCAATGTCGAAGGCCTCGAAGCTGGTTCCCTGTATGAAGTATCTGCTTGGGTGCGCGTTCGCACCAAGAATGGCGTAGCCGCTGCTGACGCCACCGGTATCACCATGCAGGTGGGCACTGGCACAGCAGTCGATGCTACCGAAGGTCAAGTTATCGGAAACTCTCAGATGAGTCTGGCCGAGGTGATTGCACGCGGCACAGCCGATAATAACGGTAAGCTCACTGTGAAGTTCGATATTGCAGCCGATAACAACATCCACTGGCTCAGCTTTAAGAACGTGAACTACGGTTCGCTCTCCGACATCTACGATCAGACCCTGGCTGCTGCTCAGGCGCTCGTAGGCACTCCAATGGAGGATAATGCCGCTGCAGCCCTGGCACAGACCATCGCAGACTACGGTAACGTAGATCAGGCCGATGCCGACAAGGTGCTCGAGGCCATCGAGAAACTGCGCGACATCGTTGCTCCCACCCAGGCCAGCATCGACCTGTACAAGGAGATTGCACACGCCATCGAGGTGGTGAAGGATCAGGCTACTGCCGAAGCAAATGACCTGGCCGCACTGGATGCTCCTTATGCCGCTGGTACTTACCATGCCGTGCAGGATGTGTTCGATGCCTACTTCCCCATCGAGGCACAGGCCCTGACCTCTGCTGACGCTACCGACTACACTTCCATGCTCGTTAACCCCAGCTTCGAGACTGGCGACCTGACCGGTTGGGAAGTGCCCGCCAAGGGTGCTGACTACGGCGTGAGATCTGCCGCCAACGACACCTATAAGATGACCAACTCCGACGGCGACTACCTGTTCAACAACTGGAACGGTTCCGTGACAACCCTCAACCTGACCCAGACGCTGAAGGATCTGCCCGTGGGTAACTACACGCTGACTGGTATCGTGGCCGGCTACGGCGACGAATCGCCCATCATCATCAAGGCCAACGGCGAAAGCCGCGAGATCAAGCCGAAGGGTGACGACGTGAATGCCGAGGTGCAGAACGGCTATCTGTTCAGCCTGCCCGTGAAGGTGACCACCGGTACGCTTGCCATCTCTGTGGAGAACACCGGTAAGGGCTTCACCTTCTTCAAGGCCGATAACTTCAAGCTCGGCTTCGAGCCCCTGTACGAACTGGCCCTGAACGATCCCGGCACCGCTGCCTTCGCTGTGAAGGATGGCACCGAGGACATCACCGCCAAGAAACTGGATCACGAGAGCAGCGAAGTGACTGCCGACGTGGCTGCTGCCGATAAGGCTGCCAACCAGGTGGAGGTGAACAACGAGAAGATTGAGCATGGTATCCAGGTTACTTACACTGGTGTGGACGCTGTGAACACCGAGGTGTTCGAGTGCGGCTACCGCGCAACGGCCCGTCTGACCGACAGCAAGGGCAACGTATATCAAGTGAAGACCCGTGGCGACAAGAACACCAACGTGATCAACGTGGCCGAAGGTCTGTTCGGTCCGAACGAGGAATATGAAGTTGTCATCACGCCTATTGTTTACTACAACTACGACATGGCTTGCGACGACATCTACACCTACTGGGAGAATGGCAAGGCTACACATCAGGTTGCCGATCCCGCTGACGAGAGCTGGGGCTGGGACACCACTACCGATCCCGCTACTACCACCAAGACGGGCGTCAGCACCATCCTGGATCCCGCATGGACGCTCAACGCTGCTGCCATCGAGTGGAACCAGAATGTTCTGCCCACCCTCATCACCACGGTTGGCACACCCTCTACCGACGTGATCCTCTTCACCGACTGCGACCCGCTGCCCTACTATGTTGACTACAACAAGCACGTGTTCTACATCAAGACTGATGCCAGCGTGCAGGCCAACGTGAAGGCCCTGGCTGCTCAGGACTTCAAGGCTTGGGATGCATGGGGCAACGACATCACGGCTGAGTTCCTCAGCGTGAATGGCGGCACCGCCACCGGCATCGACAAGGTGCAGGAGAACACCAACGGCGCTATCTACAACCTGGCCGGCCAGCGCGTAGCCAAGACCCAGAAGGGTATCTATGTGGTGAACGGAAAGAAAGTAGCAGTGAAATAAGAAATAACAACCCATTAAAAACAATAACACAATGAAGATTCGTAAAATGCTTCTGCTGGCCGCCCTCGCTGTGGCAGGCTTCAGCACCGCCTCCGCTCAGGAGACGGAGCGCGTAGAGTTCAACCACCACTGGTTCCTCCAGTTCCAGGGCGGTGCCTCCTACACGCTCGGTGAGACCGACTTCAAGGATCTCATCTCCCCCGCAGCTCAGATTGCCGTGGGCTATCAGTTCACTCCTGTATGGGCACTGCGCCTGGCCGTGAACGGCTGGGAAAGCAAGGGTGGTTTCCCCTCCAGCCTGACCTATGACAAGGTGGATTACAAGTGGAACCACATTACCCCCGCCCTGGACGTGAAGTTCAACCTGATCAACGCCATTGCCGGCTACAACCCCAACCGTGTGTTCGGGCTGAACCTGATTGCCGGTGTGGGCTGCAACCTGGGTTTCAACATGGAGCACAACCTCGGCCTGGCCAACACCGTGCGCCCCGACGGCACCCGCGTGTATCCCATGCAGCACTACTGGGATGCTGAACCCGATCCCAGCGTGTTGGGCCGTGCCGGTCTGGACCTGGACTTCCGTCTGAGCAAGCGTCTGAGCCTGAACCTGGAGTGCATGAGCAACTTCCAGAACGACCACTATAACGGCAAGCACGCCGACAACGTGGACTGGTACTTCACCGCTCTGGCTGGCCTGAAGGTGAACCTGGGCAAGGTGGAGAACGTGATTCCCGTGGCTGCTCCCGTGGTGGTTGAGCCCGAACCCGAACCCGCTCCCGTTGTGGTTAAGGAAACTCCGAAGCCCCAGCCCGTGGTGAAGAAGGCTCCTGAGATGAAGACGGAGATCTTCTATGCCATCCGCGAGACCGTGGCTCAGGGTGCCGAGGCCGAGAAGGTGCAGAACCTCATCGCCTTCCTGAAGGCTAACCCCGAGACGAAGGTCACCGTGACCAGCTACGCAGACGCTGGCACCGGCAACCCGAAGATTAACGAGATGTATGCCCGCAAGCGTGTGGAGAACGTGGTGAAGGCCCTGAAGGAGGCCGGCATCGACGAGGCTCGCATCACCGCCGATTCTAAGGGCGACACCGTTCAGCCGTTCGCCGAGAACGACAAGAACCGCGTCAGCATCGCCATCGCTAAGTAAGACACTCTTGGTAACGCCTAAAGGCGGCACAAAGCGCCCCTGCGCACCCGCCTTTAGCCGTCTCAGCACATGAAAGCCCCACGTTGTGGGGCTTTTTTTGTGCTAAACAGCAAAAAAAGCACTTCAGAATTTCGCCGTTGGCCAACTTTCGCTATCTTTGCCACGCAATAGTGGGCTTATCCGTGCCCGTTGGCGTCAAAGTTAAGGACTTCTGGCCCCAAAACCGTGCGGCGCTACCCCACCAAACAACGCTACTAACTAATCCAAATAATTTATAAACTATGAAGAAACTATTTACCTTACTTTGCACCCTGCTCATTGCGGCGGGGGCATGGGCTACAACCACTGTGACGAGTTATAACACGACACAGGTGACCAGTGCAGCCCAGATTACCAGTGGAAAGCAATATGCTTTCCGCGTGAATGGTGGCTCCTACATCACCGAGAGTGGTAGCACGTATGTGGCTCCCAATGCGCAGAATGCGATAACGGAGGCTGCCATCTTCACATTGACTACCTCTGATAATGGAGCCACTTGGGCAGTTCAAAACACCACCACAAATAATTACTGGGGCACGCTGAGTGGTGCTGCGGCAAACGGAACCTTTGTGCCGTCGGCTACTGCTGGCAGTTGGACGTTCACTTTCAACGGCAGCAATGTAAACGCCGGTTCAGGCGGTTACTATATCAACCGATCCTCTGGCGTGATGCACGGCTGGTCCGCAGCTATTAATCTGCAGATGTATGAAGTGACTCAGGTGCAAATACAAAAGGTTACCGATCTAGCCGAGTTGAGCAACAACAAGCTGTATGTCATTACGAACGCCCGTCGCACTTGGAATGTGCCCGATAATGCCACTTCCATGAGTACCATTGAAGGTGTTTCACAATCAGCCAAGAGCCAGCAATTCGCCATCATTCAGAATGGTGGCAACTATTATCTTTATAGTGTAAATGCCGGCAAATATCTGCGCGACAATAATACGTTTGGCGACCCGCAGGCAGTGACCATCCTTCCCACGGGTAATGCCAGCTATCCCTTCTTCTTCAAGTTCAGCGACACGAAGAATATCAACGTGGGCGGTTCCAATCAGATTACCATCGACACATGGTCGTCCATTGATGCCGGCAACAGCAATGCCATCATCGAAGTTGGCGAGTTTGAGGCAGAAGAGGTTGGCGATGATTATATCGTAAATGCCGACTTCTCCAGTGCCACTGGCTGGACGGCGGTGCATTCTGGTTCATATTGGGATGCCGGTATGGGATTGATAGGAACCTTACAGATACGTGGTGAACATCCCGTCGCTCCAGTTGACGATACTCATAAGGCCACCCAGTACTGTGCCGGCGTAGAGTGCCGCTGGAACACAAACTATTCGAGCTACCAGCAGACAACGTCTGAACTGCCGGCCGGTATTTATATCCTTAGTTACGACGTGGCAAACGTAAATGCCAGCACGACCAAGGCAGCGTACGAAAATCGCTTCAGCGTGACTGTAGGTTCGGAGACTATCACTGACGGGTTTACAGAGTGGATGAACGGACAGAGTGGATGGACAACACATAACATCCTGTTCCGTGTAGATAACCCTGCAACAGCAACTATCAGTTTGGGCTATGGTACAGGCTCTAATAACTACGGCGTTGGCAATACGCCTGTGCTCTATATTAGCAACTTGAAACTCACCCGCTATGATTTGACCCAACAGGAAACAGCTGACGCTGCTTTGGCTGCCTGTTATGGTGTGGACAAGGCCACTGCCACAAATCCTGTAGAAACGGCATTCGTTGTGAATGGCACTTTTGATTCAAATATTGCTGGTTGGACAGCCACAGGCGCCTTCCAGAATAACAAAACGGCCAACAATCAGCAAGGTGACTTTACTGGCAACTTCTGGGAGAACTGGAATCCAACCACCAATCCGAAGGTGAACAAGATGTCGCAGGTAATCAGCGATATCCCCAACGGAACCTATAAGCTCGGCATTGCCGCATTCGTAAATACCCTGGCCGATCCCAATAACAGCCAGTACGTATTTGCCAACAACGATAAAGTTATGCTGACGTCTGTAGATCCGACTGCCTATGAAGTATGGACCGTGGTTACCGACAACAAGATGGAGGTGGGCTTGGAGCAGACGGAAGCTATCGCTAACTGGATGGGCATAGATAATGTGTCGCTCACATACTATGGTCCTGGCGATGTTACTGGCGAGGCCAACATCGTTCAGAAATATGCCAACACGCAGAATGCCTTGAAGCAGGCAGTTCAGGAGGCTCAGGAGGTAGTTGCTGCCAAGCAGGGCGTAGGTGCAGAAATCATGCAGATTCCCACCGAAACCTACAATACCTACAAGCAGGCCGTGGCTGCCGCTAAGGCTGTGGCCGACAACCAGGATGCTACCCTCGAGGAGCTGCAGCAGGCACTCGCTGCCCTGAACCAGGCCACCGACGCCTATGCCAATGCAGAGGTGAACCTGCCTAACCCCACTGCCAAGTACACCATCCAGCTGAAGGACGGCGGTAACTACATGGCGCTGAACGAAGGCACCGTGCTGGCTGCCAACCCCGTGCCCTTCACCATCAAGGAGACCGAGGGCGGCTATGCCATCACCAACGGAACGGAGTATGTGGCACTGAAGGGCGGCAACGCTTGGGCCATGAATATGTCTGCCGAGCCCTATGCCTGGAAGATCAACCTCCTGCCCGACGGCTACTACACCATTGCCAAGGCTTCCAATGCAAACCATGTGATTGGTGTGGATAACACCGAGGCCGGCAGTAAGTGCTGGGCCAACAAATCCATCGCCACTATAGGCGACAAGGCCCGTTGGATCATCAAGACCGTGGTGGTTGAACCCGACCATGGTGACAGCGAGGACCTGGTGTTCAACAGCGCCGGCACGCAGCTGTTTGAGCTGAACAACGACGAGGCCATCACCCCCAACACCGGTGTGCAGATCGACGTGACGGGCACCCAGATTGAGAAGGGTATCGTCGTGGACTACTCCGGTGCCAGCGTGACGAACAAGGAAACCCACGAGTGCGGCTTCCGTGCCACCGCCATCATCCAGGACAGCAAGGGTAACGTGTTTGAGGTGAAGAGCCGCGGCGACAAGGAGACGAACATCATCAACGTGGCCGAAGGCCTGTTCGGTCCCAACGAGGAGTACACCGTGACCATCAAGCCCATCGTCTATTACGACTACGATAACTTCTGCGACGAGATCTACGACCTGTGGGAGGCTGGAAAGGCTGCACATCAGGTGCCCGATCCCGCCGACGAGAGCTGGGGCTGGGACACCAGCAAGACTCCTGCCGAGACCACTAAGACCGGCAGCAGCACCATCCTTGATCCCGCATGGACGCTGGCCGCTGTGGCCCAGCAGTGGAGCCAGGATCTGAAGGATAACAACGCTGGTTCGACCTACTTCGGTACCGAAGTGGTGCCCTTCACCGACTGCGACCCGCTGCCTCTGTATGTGGATAGCCGCGAGTATGTGTTCCTGATCAAGACCGACGGCAGCGTGCAGAGCAACGTGAAGGCTCTGGCTGCTCAGGACTTCAAGGCATGGGATGCATGGGGCAACGACATCACGGCTGAGTTCCTCAGCGTGGGCGGCGGCACTGCCACTGGCATCGACAAGGTGCAGAACGCTGCTAAGGGCGCCATCTACAACCTGGCTGGCCAGCGCGTGGCCAAGACCACAAAGGGCATCTACGTGAGCGGTGGCCGCAAGGTTGCTGTGAAGTAAGTGCTGGGCGCGGTTCGCGCTAATCATAACACATTAAAGACGCAGGTTCGTACAGCACGGGCCTGCGTCTTTTGCTGTTCAAAGTTTGGCGGAATGACGGAAAAACGTTAGCTTTGTGGCAGAATCAAAAAAGCAGAGCTAAAATGGATGACAAGAGACTCGTCAGGTTTGACTGGGCTGCCAAGCGGCTCCTTCGGAATAAAGCCAACTTCGGTGTGCCGAAGGGCGCGAAGAAGGAAGGGCCGAGTTAATCAGGGAAATGCTGAATTCCGGCATTAACAAAGACACGATAAAGAAGATTACCGGGCTCTCGGACGAAGCATTACAGGCTTTATAGGCCCGTGAAGATGCAGCTTCTTGAGGAGGCAAAAAGAATCATCGTTGGTGAACTGTCGTTCGCCAGCGATGATTTCTTTATGCCCCCGGGGATATCGAAAAATGTCTGCGGGAGCATCGAAGAATGTCTGCGGGGACATTTAAGATTGTCCGCGGTGACATTTAAGAATGTCACCGCGGACAGACAAGTATGAGGCCGCGGGCGTGAACGCTTTATCGTCCAAAGGTAATCAGATGGATAAAAGGAAAACGTATGGAAAGGCTTTTTGTGATGGGCAGATGCAAGATAATTTGTGAAAGGATGTGCATTTACGGATTTATTTTATACTTTTGCGCGCGAATTGCAAAGCCTGTCTGGCAAACCACAGGCTTCCTTGCTAATGGTAACAGAAGAATGAACTAACATATTACAACTATGGCTCTTATTGAAAGTATTATTGCACGCGCGCAGGCCAACCGCCAGCGCATCGTGCTGCCCGAAGCCACCGAGGAGCGCACGCTCACGGCTGCCGACCGGGCTCTGGCCGACGGACTGGCCGACATTATCCTGTTGGGCAATATCGACGAGATTCATGCCTTGGCCGCTCGCTTGGGGCTGACCCATATCGATCAGGCCACTCTCATCGACCCCGCTACTTCGCCCCGCCGCGAGGAGTATGCACAGTTGCTGTTTGAACTGCGCAAGAAGAAGGGCATGACGATTGAGCAGGCACGCGAGAAAGTGCTCGACCCGCTCTATTTCGGCTGCCTGATCATCAAGAACGGCGATGCCGATGGCCAAATCAGCGGAGCGCTCTCCACTACGGGCGAGACGCTGCGTCCGGCACTGCAGATTATCAAATGCGCACCCGGTATCACTTGTGTGAGCGGTGCCATGCTGCTCATTACCGACCGCCCCGAATACGGCGAGGATGGCGTGCTGGTGGTGGGCGATGTGGCGGTGACACCCATGCCCGATGCCGACCAACTGGCACAGATTGCTGTATGCACGGCACAGACTGCCAAGAGCGTGGCTGGCTTTGACGACCCGCGCGTGGCCATGCTCAGCTTCTCGACGAAGGGCAGTGCCAGCCACGAGGTGGTGGACAAGGTGGTGGAGGCTACACGCCTGGCACAGGAACGCTGCCCCGAACTGAAGGTGGACGGCGAACTGCAGGCCGATGCCGCTCTGGTGCCCAGCGTGGGCTCGAAGAAAGCACCGGGAAGTGCCATCGCCGGCAAGGCCAACGTACTGGTGTTCCCGAATCTGGAAGTGGGCAATATCGGCTACAAGCTGGTGCAACGCCTGGGCGGCGCTGTTGCCATCGGTCCAATCCTCCAAGGCATCGCACGTCCCGTCAATGACCTGAGCCGCGGCTGCTCCGTCGATGATATCTACTATCTGATTGCAATTACGGCATGCCAAGCCATGGATGAATGACGAATGATGAATGACGAATGACTAATAAGAGTTACTTATGGCTCAGATAACCAGGCGTGGTGAGCAGTCACTCTTGAATGTAAAGAGTAAGCAATTTGCTGTAGAGATTGTCTCGATGATTAAACAGCAAAATGATTGGCGCCTAAACAGCCTGTACCAACAAGTTCTTCGTTCAGCAACGTCAGTTCATGCAAATATTCGTGAATCAGAGTTCGCTCAGAGTCCTGCTGATTTCATCTCAAAACTCTCTATTGCGAGAAAAGAAGCTAATGAAACGCTGGGATGGTTGGAAATACTAAGAGATTCCGATTCTATCTCAGAACAATGGTCCAACCGACTGTACCCGATCTGTAATGAATTGGGGGCTTTGCTCACGGCTTCTATCAAAACTATAAAAAGAAATAATAACCTATAATCCCTATTGTGACAATTATGAATATGGAAGGCGGTAGGTTACTCTTATTCGTCAT
>JAFXQT010000004.1 GCA_017526905.1 Bacteroidaceae bacterium
ATCATGGAGCACAACCGTCTGTTCCAGCAGCAATCCACCGCCGAGCAGTTCTTCTACGAGTTCTTCGAAATCGTGGAACCGACGGCCACCGATGCCCAGTGGATGTCAAGTCCCGCCCTACTCATGGCCATCAAGCAGCACGCCGGAGCCGCCTTCAAAGCACCCACCCCACAAATGTTCGGCCGCACCCTCTGCAACATCAAAGGACTCCGATGCAAGCGCCTCAACACCGGCCGCGTATTCTGTGTCCGACCCCGTTTTTGACCCAATATCGATCACCAAATCACCTATAAATCACCCCATCAATCACTCCTAATCACTTGGTATTCAGTACCGAGTGATTGAGTGATTGATATTATCTGGCATAAAAACTATAAGTGTATTGAATAGATGTCCAAAATTATTTTACCATATCTTGTTTAGTAGGTAGAAAATACAACGTCAAATTGTGAACACCTACTTACTTGAAAGGCCTGCGTTCTCACAACGCAGGCCTTTTGCTGTCCGGTAATGTCCTTTGAGAGCACGCCGAAGGTGTGCCCTTTCAATAGCCAGAGGTCGAGCGCAGAGTACAGGCATGTCCGTCAGGCGTAGTATCCAGCGCGCGAGAGGGAGTGATGGCGCACTGATTGGGGTGCCCCAATCAGTTGCCCTCTGCTTTGTTCTTGAAGGCCTCTTTGGTTGCCTCGATTTGCGCTTCGGCTTGCTTGAAGGCCTCGCTTTCACGGTCCATGATGACGATCTTTTGCAACTTGGCCCAGCCGGCAGCATCATAGTCGCTGACGCTGATGTAAAATGCGAAGGTGAAGGCCTTGCCCTCCTGGATGGGATAGTCGTTGAAGTTGATGCCCCTGGATGCTATAGCGATGGGGTTGCCGTCGCTGTCGAAGGCGACGGGTTTCAGCGTCATAATCTGAGTGTGGTTGGACGCACCAGCAGTGAAGGTGCCGCTCACCCGTGCCTCGCGCTTGGCATCCAACTTGAAATTACCGTCGAGTTGCAAGGGCAGACCGTCGGCCAGTTCAGCAGGGATTTCCTTTCCCTCCAGCGTCTTCTCGATGGCAGGGAGGGTTTCCTTCTTGAATTTGGTGGTGTTGCCCTGGCCGATGTATTCCGACCAGAATTCACGGGCCTTTTCGGGGTCGCTCTTTTTCAGTTCGTCATACTTGGCCGAAGCAGCAGCCTCGGCAGCTTCAAAGTCGGCCACGGCCTTGGGCAGTTCGCCCAAAATGCCGTCGATAGGAAGGTCGGCGGCTTCGCTGACTGCGCTGCCGGCACCACTCCCGGTGCCACCGCAAGCCGTGAATACACATGCCATGAATGCCACTGCACCCAGCATCAAAAGATTTCTTGTTTGTTTCATAATGGTTGTTGAATTAAAGTTAATAATTTACAATTCGGGAGTTCTTCGCAAGCGAAGCGTCCTTCGGCCGAGCGAAAGGGGGGAGTTAAAGAGTTACTTCTGCTGCACAAACTTGCCTGCAAGAGACTTCAGTCCGGCAATGCCCCTCGGGTTGTGCACCACGACGAAGCCTGCGCCAGAGCTTTCCACCATCCAGACGTTGTCCATACTGTCGATATAGATGTTGCTTGCTGTTTCAACGGTCAGAGGCAGCTTTCGGCCAACGTTGATGCCGGTGGAGAGTTTCTTCATCAGTGTTGGAGCGTTGCCCGCCACATTGAAGCGGGCAAAGCGGTTCAGGTTGCCGTCGCTAATGTAAGCAAAGCCCGTTCCGCTGCCGGCAAGTGCTCCATCGTACAGTTTGAGGCCGTTGCCGGCCAGGCTGGCCGTTTCCGCCCATTTGAACGTCTTGGCATCCGTCTTCATCACTTTCCTGCCGCCGGCGATATAGATGTCGACACCTATCTGGCAGATGGCAATAGGATGGTCCTGGAGCAGCTCGCCTATCTCGGCGGTATTGGTGGCGTCGCCATCGGTGTTGCCGTTGTTGCGATAGACAAGGACGCGGAAGTTGTTCACGCCGAAGAAATCGCCATCGTCGGTAACGAGGAAGTCCTCAAAGCCGTCGTGGAACGTCTTGACCAGCTTGTTGCCTTCCTTCAAGTCGAACACATAGTTGTGGCAGTTCTGGCCCGCGTAGGCTAAGAAGCGGCCGTTGGGCGAAAGCACAATCTTCTTGAAGCTGTCCATGAAGCCACGGTCTATGGCATGGATCAATTCAGACGTCTGCACATCCTTGCCGTTGTAGCGCACCACTCCCCGGCCCTCCACGTCGAGATAAAGGTCGTTGCCGTGGGCACCGATGCTGATGATGGCCGGACGGTCGGCCTTCCGCTTGCCCGGCACCACTTCGGAGAGTTGGCCCGACGACTTGTCGATGGCCAGCACGGCATTGTCCTCATAGGAGGCTTGCATGAAATAAATGTATCTGTCATTCTCGGCGAATGGCTTTTCGATGCTGGCGTGATTGAGCTGCCCAATCACAGCATACTTGCTGCTTGAGTGGGTCGTCGGGGCCCCAGCCAATTCTTCCGTTGGTGGCTCTTGGCCGATGACGGGCGGATTAGGCTCGCCAATGGGCGGATTAGGCTCGCCAATGGGCGGATCGGAGATATAGACGGGCGGCTCCGGGGCCTCGGTGGGTGGTTGCTGCCCGCCGGTGCCTGTGTCGTCGCCTGGTGATATGAGGCACTGTATGCTGATACACACCGTATCGCCGCACAGTTCAATGGCTGGGTCTTGGGGTGTCCCCACAAAGGTGGCCACACACTTCTCCTTCCCGGGCGGGGTGGGTTTCTTCAGGTGGAAATGTTGCTTGAAGTAGTCGATCATGTCGCGGTGTTCAAACATCGACGCCAGGGTGGTATTGCCGGTTGTGGGGTCTGCATAGCCCATGAAACTGCTGATAGCCTTGACGGCCGACTGGGCAGCGGCCTCGTATTTGCCCTTGGGATTGCTGATGTCGGAATAGCAGAACACCACGCCTACCAGTTTGTCATAGTCTTGGTCATAATAGAAGTAGTTGTCGAGCACAATCTCAATATTAGCGCCAGCCATGAGCGAGAGCCACGAGTTGCTCAGGTCGATTTTGTTGACGATGCGGCCGCCTTCGTGCCCATTGAACATCAGTTCCTCCGGCTTTCCCTGCTTGATGGCGTCTTTCCATGTGGCGCTGGTCGTATGCGGTATGTTGGCTCTGGTCAGTTCGCGGCTGAACTTCTCGCGCATGCCCTCTTCCAGGGCTGCCCACAAGCCGAGGATGGACGACGAATAGAGCATGGTGGTCATCATGGCGGCTTGCGCCGACTCCTGACCGTCGAACACAAACACGGTGGTGCGTGTCTGACGGCCGAAGAAGAGATTGAGCAGATGCTCGTACTGCTTCAGCCCCCCATCCAGCTGGCCTGTCTTGACTGGTGTGGCATACTTGGAGGAGGAGATGCTCATCATGCGCGACCGCAAGGCTGGATAGGTGTATTCGGGGAACGACTCGATGGTACCGTCGGGGTTGTCGAAATAGAAATAGGCGGTTTCAAGACTGCCCTGCTTCCTTGTGGGGGTGCCTGCGGCAGACGGACCGCTATTGCCCACCGGAGCTGTGGCCTGTCCGCTGCCTACGTCCAGGCCGCCGCTAACGTCCTGCCTGTTGCGACCGCTGTCGGTTCCCTGGTGGCTGGGCGTTGCCGCCTCCTGACCGCTGTTTTGACCTGTGGCCGGGGTTTGACTGAGCAACTGGGACACCTCTTCGGGGCTGTGCCCTTCCGCCAGCAACACTTTGGCCAGTTCAAGGCGGGCCTCGTTCTGTGTGCGGTTGGCCTCCTTCTGGGCATTGTACTTGTCCATCGCACGTTTGTAGAAGAAGTCGGCTATGTTCTCGGTCAGTTCGTTGTAGCCGTCGGAAACCAAGTCGCCCAGGCTGGGGATGTTTGTCAGCCTGCTCAACTCCTCGAGCGTGCTGACAGGGATAATCGGGTTTTGGGTCTGTTTGGCGGCATTAAGGGCTTCGTCGAAGCAGATGCCGATGCCGTTCTTCACATCGCGGGTGACCAGATCGACAGCCCTGCCTATCAACTTCGCGCCGCCTTTGGAAAGGAAATCATCGATCTTGGCTATGCCGGAGGGATTCTGGTTGAATTTCTTGTACTCTTCGCGGTAGCTGAGCACTTTATCACTGTCGAGGGCTATATTCGACTTCTTTGTCTGCCCATTGACTGTTTGTGTCACCGTGACCGAACGGGTGCCGGCATACTGGAAGTCGACAGTAGCCACGCTGTTGACCATCTCAGAGGGGAAGCCATAGCTGTTGACTTTGATCAGCGTCTGGTCCCTGCCGGAATAGATAATCTTGTCCACAGCGTTGCCATAGCCAAAGGCAACGGTGGTAAGCAGGTTGTTGGTCTTGTCGTAGCCCAGCTCCCGGTGGGGCTGTTGGGCCTGGGCGCTGATAAAGAAGAAACTCAGCAGGGTCAGTAACGTGGTTCGCATAGTGGTGTAGTTTTGAGTTCTGCTGACAAAGCTATTGGAATTTGTGCAAACAGCTCACATTTTTCGCACGGCTGCATGACTCAATGCGTCAAAGTATTGCCATATTGACGCATTTTTGGCGTATTGAAACGCGTTTTTGTCGGATTGACGCACGCTGAGGGGCAGCTATCAAAAGAAATGTGCTACATTTGCAGCAAACTTTTCGAACAGTTCAGCAGACATGAACAACATCACAGCATTTACCATAGGGGTTGCGGCAGCCTTCTTTGCCATCTTTTCCATCAACATCCTGTTCTGGCGCAAAAACCAATCGCGGTTCCAGACTGTCCTGGGCTGTATCATGGCAGTGTGGTGCCTGTGGATGCTGAAAGACATGGTGCTGACTTATCCTGGCATGTACAGGAAAGAGGTGCTCGACTGGATCCTCATCATCGACGGATGGTCGGCACTGACCTATATGGTGCTTATCTGCGAGGTCGTCATGCCTGGGTGGCTGACATGGGGCAAGCTGACGCTCTCAGCCATCCCTTTCGCAGCGTTCACCATGGCTTATAGCTTGTGGCAGCACCCGATGGTCATCTACGCATACGTCGGCTTCCTGTGGTGCTTTTCATGGACCATTGTCATTGTTGGCTATGTGAAGATGAAGAAGACGCTGGCCTATCTATACGACAATTACTCCAACACCGACAGGATCGACGTGTCATGGTTGCGCCCTGTGTTTTTCTTCTGTATCGTGGGGCAGCTGCTGTGGTTGGCTGTGTCATTCTGGGCATCGCCCGTAGCCGACACTGCCTATTATGTGGTGGCTATGGCACTGTGGCTCTTGGTGCTCTACAAATGTTGGGACTTCCGCCCTGTCCGCATCGCGGCCGATCCGCTTGGGCAGGAAGTGGCCAAAAACAAGAAAGCGACAGCACTGCCCGAAGGCGTACTGGAGCAAGTGGTGGAAGAGAACAGGCTGTATCTCAACAAGATGCTCACCGTAGCCGACCTGGCCAAAGCGCTCGGCACAAACCGCACCTATGTGAGCAGTTACCTCAGTCAGCAACTGGGGCTTACGTTCTACGATTACATCAACAAGTTGCGAATAGAACGGGTCAGCATCCCCCTGATCAAGGAACATCCGGAGTTTACGTTCGAGTACGTGGCCAATGAGAGTGGCTTTGCCTCCATCTCCACCTTCCGAAGGGCATTCCTAAAAATTACCGGACAGACGCCAAGCCAGTTCGCCGCAACCATGGAGACGAACTGACGATAGCTCAACAAGCACCCCACGCTCACGTACAGTGAACAAGCATCTTTTTAACATCTAAAGGCACTAAAAAACGGAAGCCTAAGGGGGAAGTCAAAATGGAAGATCTTCAAGTATGAAGTGTCCTTTGGCCGAGCGAAAAAGGACAACACACCATGGGCAGACAGCATCCAGAGCTATCGTCCAGCATGCTCTTCCTCGTTTTCGTATCTTTAGATGTTATTCACGGCATGTTAGCCCCCCTTCCGTGGCTTCCGTGTTTTTAGATGTTACTCTACTGTGGCAAAGTATCTCTACTCTTTACTCTCTACTCTCTACTCTCTGCTCTCTACTCTTTACTCTCTACTCTCTGCTCTCTTATCACTGCCAGCAGCAAGGCCCCAAGACATTGCTGATGCATGTCTCGGGGCCTTTTGCTCTGTTATGTGTGCGAAGAGGAGGGCTTAGTCGATTTCCTCGTCGGCCTCGTAGCCGCCCATCTCGCGGATGGCATTCTTCAGCATGGTGTACTGCTGATAGAGGTGGTTAACGGCCTCCTCGCCCTGGGTGTAATCGTGCATGGGGCTCTTGAGGAAGAAGCTGAGGAAGCGCTGGGTGCCGTAGCGGCCGGCGCGTGCAGCCAGGTCGGAAAGCAGGCAGAGGTCCAGGCAGAGGGGAGCTGCGAGGATGCTGTCGCGGCAGAGGAAGTTAATCTTGATCTGCATGGGATAGCCCATCCAGCCGAAGATGTCGATGTTGTCCCAGCCTTCCTTGTTGTCGTTGCGGGGCGGATAGTAGTTGATGCGCACCTTGTGGTAGTACTGCGTGTCCTCGTCGTTGCCGTGGCCGTAGAGGTCAGGCTGCACATCGGGCTTGAGGATGGTCTCGAGGGTAGAGAGCTTGCTGACCTCCTTGGTGCGGAAGTTGGCGGGCTCGTCGAGCACCAGTCCGTCGCGGTTGCCCAGGATGTTGGTGGAGAACCAGCCGCTCAGTCCGAGGCAACGGGTGCCGATGATGGGTGCGAAGCCGCTCTTGACCAGTGTCTGACCGGTCTTGAAGTCCTTGCCGGCGATGGGCATCTTGGTCTTTTCGGACAGTTCCCACATAGCGGGGAAATCGACCGTGGTGTTGGGAGCGCCCATGATGAAGGGAGCGCCTTCGGTGAGGGCTGCATAGGCGTAGCACATGGAGGGTGCGATATGCTCGCGGTCGTCGGCCTTCATAGCAGCCTCGAGATCGGCGAGGTGGTAGTGCACCTTCTCACAAACAGGCACATAGATTTCGGTAGAAGCGGCCCAGAGCACCACAATGCGGTTGCAGCCCTTCTCGGCCTTGAAGCGGCGGATGTCCTCGCGGAGGGCCTCAACCATCTCCCAGCGGGTCTTGCAGTCCTTGACGTTGTCGCCGTCCAGACGCTTGGCGTAGTTCTTGTCGAAAGCGGCCTTCATGGGCACAATCTGCTCCAGCTCGTCGCGCACGGGTTCGATGTCCTTTTCCTTGAGCACCTCGGCATACATAGCAGCCTGATAGGCGTTGGCGGGATAGACGTCCCAGCAGCCGAACACGATGTCGTTCAGGTCGGCCAGGGGTACGATGTCCTTGTAGTGAAGATACTTCTTGTCTGCACCGCGACCGATGCGAATCTTGTCATACTGTGTCATGCTACCGATAGGCTTGGCCAGACCCTTGCGAGTCATAAGCACGCCCGTCATGAACGTAGTGGCAACGGCACCGTTGCCCACAACCATAATGCCCAGCTTACCTTCAGCGGGGCGGACGTTAGAATTAGTCATTTCGTTGTTATATTAGTAGATGTTAAGTTTCAATGTTTTAGAAAGCGGCTGCAAAGTTATGACTTTTTGAGTAAACCACAAATCTTTAGGAGGAAAATCTGTCTGTTTCCAGCCATCCTGCATACTTTTCCGTCCATGCCGACCACCAAGGCCAGCGCGTCAGCACACGCTCATAAAGCACCAAGCCCAGCACCATGGTGAGGATGCCCAGCAGGACATCGATGGTGTAGTGATGTGAGCTGTACACGGCCGTCCACCAAATGCCTACAGCGAACAGGGCAAGGATGCCTGCCCACCAGCGTGCATCGGCCTTGAGGGCATAGAAGAAAGCTATGGGACAATAGGCTGCATGGAGCGAAGGCACGGCAGCAAATACGTTGCTGTTGTTCACGTAGATGCTCTGGAACACGGGCAGGCCCACCAGCGCATCGAAGCGTCCGAGGCCGGCCACGTCGCCGCCGGTGTTGAAGATGGGGTCGAAGCCGAACTTCTGCACATACCATGGCGGTGCTGCCGGATGGATGTAATAGCCCACGAAGCCGACGAGATTAACAAAGAGGAACGCGCACGCGTAGCGGAAGCACAGCCGGCGCTGACCCGTGCAGAACAGCCAGATGCCGAACAGCACCGGCAGCGGCACCCACATCAGATAAAAGCAGCCCGACAGGAAATCGAGCACGGGCGCGGTGTGCACCGCCCACCACTCGTTGGGCGTAAGCCCGCCTATGCCGAACCACTCCCGTTCGGCATCGTAGATGCCACGGATGTCGATGGGGGCAAACAGATAATTGGGCCAGAACTTAAAGGAGCCGTAAATGAGACCGAAGATGATGAAGGGGAGCATGGCCCCCAACAACTTGAGCAACGTGGTGAATGGAGCGTGAAGAACGGAGTGAGTGCTACGCATGGTCAATTCCCCTTTTCAGCAGCATCGCGCACATCGAGCTGTTTCTTTACATGAAGAATGCGGACGATGGCTGTCCAGTTGGCCAGCACCGCTATGAGCACAACTGCGC
Organism: Bacteroidaceae bacterium; assembly: GCA_017526905.1. GTDB lineage: Bacteria > Bacteroidota > Bacteroidia > Bacteroidales > Bacteroidaceae > Physcousia. The sequence continues at coordinate 8,491 of JAFXQT010000004.1, forward strand.
CGAGCAGGAACCACAACGAGTTGAAAGGCACCACATGCTGTAGGAAGCCGGCAAGCAGCAAGCCCAGCACCAGCACCACTACACGCTCGGGGCGCTGCATAAGCCCCACCTTGCACTCGCAGCCCAAGCCCTCGGCCCGTGCACGCACATAACTGACCATGATGGAACCAATCAGCGCGAGCGCCGTGATGAGCGACGAGCCCCAATCGCCCAGCACCATAAAGTAGAAGGCGATGGCAGAGAGCACCACCAACTCCTGGTAGCGGTCGAGCACGGAGTCGTAGAAGGCGCCGAAACGGCTCTCCAGATGGTGCGTGCGAGCCATGTAGCCATCCACCATGTCGCAAATGCTGAAAACGATGATGCACAGACCGGCCCAGCCCAACAGGGCATAGGACACGGGCATGCCGAAGGACGAGGCCATCCATACGCTCAGTGCCGCACGGACAATGAGCACGGCTGCCAGCACATTGCCCAGCAGGCCCAACGTGGTTATCCAATTGGGGGTAACCCCCAACCGCACCAGCAGGCGTACAGGGGCGTCGATCAGTTTATACACCCCCTGTTGGATGCCGTTGCGGAATGTTTGAAATGTCATTGCAGAAATCGAAGATTGATTGTTTAACGTTAAGGTGTGAAAATTACTCCACAAATGCACTTGCCAGCCACGCAGGCCGGCATGCGGGAGGAGCATCTCCCTTTGCGGCTGCAAAAGTACAAAATAAAGCGGAAGGGTGTCCTAAAAAATGCTCCTTTTTGCTTGCCGAAAAGGATATAGAATTGTCCTTTTTATCCTTTTCTTTTCCCGATAAGGAAAAGATGTCGTATCTTTGCCGCGCTTTTTAAGGCGGGAGGGGCCACGAATCTTACTGCACCATACGCCCCACCCCACGGATATTGATATATGGATAAACGAATCATCGCACTATTACCCATCCTCACATTTTGCATTAGCCTTCACGCTCAGGTTATGGGCACCGTCATCGATGCCAAGACACGCAAGCCGCTGGAATACGTCAATGTATATTACGACAAGAAAGGCTATGGCGAGATGACCGACGAGGACGGGCGCTTCGTGATCAAGGAGGACTCCGCATGGAAGGAGCTGACCATCTCCACCATGGGTTATGAGAAGCAGGTGGTGCAACTGGGCCCCTTCGGCAAAAACCGGAACCTGAAAATCAAGATGCAGCCCGAAGGCAAGAACCTGCAGGAGGTTACCATCACCACCAAGCGCACCAAATACAGCCGCAAGAACAACCCGGCGGTGGAACTGATGCGCAAGGTCATCGCCCACAAACGCTCCAACGACCTGCACGCCAAGGACTACTTTACCTACACCACCTACGAGAAGATGACATTCTCGGTGAATGAGTTCACAGAGAAGATCTTTGACATGGAGGAGGGCAAGCGGTGGGCCTTCCTGAAGGACCATGTGGAGCGCCACCCGCAGACGGGCAAGCTGATACTGCCCCTGACGGTGGACGAGCAGCTGTCGCACACCTTCTACCGCAAGAGCCCCAAGAGCGAAAAGGAACTGATCAAGGCCAAATCCAGCCGGGGCATCAACGAACTGATCAACACCGGCGAGATCCTGACCACCATACTGAAGGACTGCTTCACCGACGTGAACATCTACGACGAGGAATGCCGCCTGCTGCAGCTGCACTTCAAGAGCCCCATTGCCAACTCGGCCATCCAGTTCTACCGCTACTACATCCAGGACACCATTGCCGTGGCACCACAGGACTCGGCCATCATCATCGGCTTCACGCCCAACAACCAGATGGACATCGGCTTCACCGGCCAACTGACCATACACAAGGACTCCACCTATCAGGTGCTGCGCTCGGAACTGTACATACCCAAGCAGGCCAATGTGAACTTCGTGGAGAACATCACCATCAACCAGGACTATGACGAATTGCCCACCGGCGAGCGCGTGTGCACCAACAACGACATGCTGGTGGAACTGAAGGTGACGTCGTGGCTGTCGAAACTGCTGGTGCAGCGCACGGTGCGCAACTTCGACTATGCCTTTGACGAGATTCCGGTGAACGTGTTCAAACGCATCAAAGGCACCACCTTCACCGAGCCGGATGCCACCATGCACACCGACGACCAGTACTGGAGCCAGTACCGCCAGGAGCAACTCAGCGAAGCCGAGAGCCAGATAGGCGGGCTGCTGAAACGGCTGACGCAGATGAAAGGGTTCAAGCCCATCATGGTGGGCGTGAAGGCACTGATCGAGAACTATGTGGAGACGTCTGACAGCACCGCCACCAACAAGTTCGACTTCGGCCCCATCAACACCACCATCTCCTACAACGACTACGACAAGTGGCGCTTCCGCCTGTCGGGCTTCACTACAGCCCACCTGATGCCCCACTTCTTCCTGAGCGGCTACATAGCCTACGGCACGCAGTCCAAGAACCTGTACGGCTGGGGCGAGGCCGTGTACAGTTTCAACCGCAAGGCCTACCTCTCGCGCGAGTTCCCAAAGAACAATATCCACTTCAGCTACCGGCGCGACGTAACCACCCCCTTTGACAAGTTCGTGCCCACGGACAAGGACAATATGTTCATGGCTTTCCACACTTCGAAGGTGGACCAATACAACCTGATCCGCGAGTGGAAAGTGATGTGGGACCGCGAGTGGTACAACGGAGCCAAGATGCAGCTGAAATTCACCCGCACGCAGCAACGCCCGGTGGACAAGCTCTTCTACCAGCGTGTGGGCACCGATGCCGGCGTCACGGCCACGCAGGACATGAGCGCCCTGCAATACGACCCGTCCAAATGGCTGAAAGGCATCAACCTGAGCGAATTCTATGCCGGCATCAGCTTCGAGCCCGGAGCCACTTACATCAACACCAAGCAGCGCCGCGTGAAGATCAACAAGGACGCGCCCATCTTCTCCGTGAGCCACACCATGGGCCTGAAGGATTTCCTGGGCGGCGACTACAACTACAACGTGACGGAAGCAGGCATCTACAAACGCTTCTACATCCCCTCGGGCTGGGGCTACACCGACTTCGACATCCGTGCCGGCATACAGTGGAACACCGTGCCTTTCCCGCTGCTGATCCACCCGGCGGTGAACCAGAGCTTCGTGATTCAGGACAACACCTTCTCGCTCATCAACAACCTGGAGTTCCTGAACGACCGCTACGTGCAACTGATGTGGAACTGGGACCTGTGCGGCAAGATATTCAACCGCGTGCCGCTGCTGAAGAAACTGCACTGGCGCGAGTTCATCGGCCTGAACGGCCTGTGGGGCACACTCACCGACAAGAACAACCCCGCCGGCCTGGGCTACACCAACGGCGACCTGTTCTACCTGCCCGGCCATTTCCGCACGGCTGCCGACGGCACGCCCTATTACGAAAACAACACGGTGGTGATGGACAAGAACACGCCCTACCTGGAATTGCGCGTGGGCGTGCACAACATCTTCAAAATCCTGCACGTGGAGTACGTGCGGCGCCTCACCTATCTGGACAACCCCGGCACCAAGAAGAACGGCGTGCGCTTCATGTTCCGCGTGTTCTTCTGAACCACCCATCAGCCCCCACACCACACAGACGACAGCCGCCTACCCCTCGCGGGCAGGCGGCCTTATACCTTGCGTTTACTACATTTTATTTAACCCACTTGCAAGGCTGACTTTAGTAATCGTAAAAGCATAACTTAGGACTTTGACAGGCGGAAGGTGATGGGCAGGGAGAAGCGTACGGGCACCGGCTTGCCGTCCTTCATGCCAGGCTTCCAATGCGGCATGCTCCTAACCACACGTACGCTCTCTGACTTCAGCATCTCCAGCGCCTTGATCTGTTGTTCCACCGCAGCGGTCTCAGCCACCGTCATGCCAGGCTGTCGGGCATTCACCACCACTTCTTTCAGACCATTGACCGAAAGCACTTTCTCAGAGTTGACATTGGTAATGACTCCTTCCTCACTGACAATGAACTTAACAATGACTTTGCCCTGAATGCCGGCCTCATGAGCCAAAGCCGGATACTGGACATTGCGTACGAGGAAGTGATACATGGCTTCGATGCCACCAGGGTATTCCGGCATCACATCGGGTTTATCAACAGCCCGCTCCTGATAGCCTCTGGTCTCGACTTCCAGCACGCCGCCCGCGCCACGCGAGCCCCACTTCTGCAGTGCTTCATTCAAATCCAGCATGCGTGCACGTACGATTTCATGCTTATGGCTTTCGACCTCTGCTTCTGTGGAAACATTTCCGTCCAGGATGTACAGTCTCGGGGCCAAAACGGTATCAGTGACGATCTCTCCTTCGGGCAGCGCCTCGACGACAGGCTCCGGTTCGGCTACCGATATTTCACGCTGAAGCACGGCTTGTGGCTCGGCCACGTCGGTACCGGGCGCATCGGTCTGTCTGGCCTGCATCGAGGTGGCAACAGGTGCCTGCTGACGTTGCTGTACGATTGGGGCGGCGAGCGGTTTCACTTCTCTTGCAATGGAGCGGGCCATGGCATCTATATTGCCGAGCAGCACCACGGCTGCAGCGGCAGGCACGAAGAGGATATACTTGAGCATCCCCATCGGGCTTGTTCTCTTCGAATTCATCATAACGATTCTTCTTTTAAGGGGTAAGACATTGAAATTATTAACAAGTGTAGCTACATTCATCTGAGAGGCCAGGCCCAGCAAGTGGAACTGGTAGGTGCGGCGGTCGGCATCGTGCCCCACCACGGCTGCATCGGCAATGAACTCAAGGTTCAGGCGCACCTCCCTGCGCAGCACCCATGCAGCGGGATTCCACCAGAACAGGATGCAGAAGAACTGCGCCAGGAAGATGTCCAGCGTGTGCCACTGGTGCACGTGGGTCTGCTCGTGCCGAAGCACTTCGCGCAGTTCGGCCTCGGTGCCGATGCTTTCCAGATGCAGGAAGATCCAGCGCCCGAAGGAGAAGGGGCTGCATGGCTCGGGATAGAGGAATACTTGCTGTCCAAGCACTTCCGTGCGCACGCACGTGAATCTTATATATAATATGTGCACGGTCTGCCACAACAGCTTCAGCGTAAGCCACGCCACCGGCACCAAATAGGCAATACCCAACACCAGCCCGAGCGGAATGTCCCATAAGGTACCGCCCGCGGCAGCTATCCTCCCGCCTTCGGCGGCACCGACCCGGCGGGCCGTCACTTCGAGCGTGGGCAGCACATAGGTGGCATAGTCCGAAGCCATGTTCAGGGCGGCCACGCGACCCTGCAGTAATGACTGGATATCCAGCAACGGCAATAGCAACGCTGCTGCATAGATGCCCAAAAGCATAAAGCGTCGAACACTGAAATAGGTGTCGCGATGCATCAGCACTTGAAACATTAGACACAGAATGGCCAGGATAATATTTAGTTTGATCAGGTATAGCATGGGGAAAGGGATAAGAGATAAGAGATAAAAGATAAAAGATAAGAGATAAAAGATAAGGGATAAGAGATAAGAGATGAGGGGGGGGGCGATGGGGGAATCAGGTATGAAGGTTGGATGCCCAGCCTTATCTGTTATCCATCATCGTTCACCCGTTTTCTCTTGTCCCTCCATCAGTTTCGATGAGCTTGATGATGTCCTGCAGATCCTCCGACGACAGTTTTTGGTCGCGGGCAAAGAACGTGACCATCTCCTTGAACGAGTTGGAGAAATAGTCCTTGACGAAGCCGGAAACACGCTGACGCTTGTAATCGGCCTGTGCGATTAGCGGGGCATAGATATAGGTCTTACCCTCATGAATGCCTTTCACATAACCCTTGTTCTCCAGGTTCTTGACCACTGAGGCTAAGGTGGTATAGGGGGGCACGGGTTCTGGGTAACGTGCGAGTATCTCCTTGACGGTGCATTGACCGAGCTGCCAGATAATGACCATGGCCTGCTCTTCCTGTACAGTTAACTTTTGCATACGAAACTTTCGTTATTAGGTTTGACGCTGCAAATTACGACAATTTCGTAGATATAGGCAAGCATCCGCACGTTAAAAAAGCTTAACGCTTTGCTTTTCTCGCTTTCATGCCGTTTCGCATTTGACGCAAAAGGCGTACTTTTGCCGTCGCATGGAACTTTATTTGATTCGACACACCAGTGTGGCCGTGGAACGCGGCACCTGTTACGGCTGGACCGATGTGCCCGTCTCAGCCCACTTTGAAACAGAAGCCTCAGCCTGTAAAGAGGCGCTGGCCGGCATCTGCTTCGACCGGGTCTATACATCGCCGTTGAGCCGTGCCAGCAAGCTGGCCGCCTACTGCGGCTACCCCGATGCCGTGGCCGAGCCACGCATGAAGGAGATGCACATGGGCGACTGGGAGATGCGGCGTTTTGACGAGATCGACGACCCGGACCTGCAGAAGTACTTTGACCACTTCTTGGAACACCCCACGCGCAACGGCGAGTCGTTTCGTGACCTGTACCGACGCGTAGCACAGTTCTTGGACGAACTGAAGGCATCGGGCCTGAACCACGTGGCTGTGTTCTGCCACGGCGGACCTATTATGTGCGCGCTGGCCTATGCAGGGGTGATACCTATAGCAGAGGTGTATCAGCACATCCCCCCCTATGCTTCGGTGACACGCATCGAGCTATAGCTAGGAGGTAAGGCCCCTGTGGTCCCCCGGCGGGGGACGTCCATTTGAGCCAAAAGGTAACTCTTATTTTTCACTTTTCACTCTTTCACTTTTCACTCTTCACTTTTCACTCTTCACTTTTCACTCTTCACTTTTCACTTTTCCATGCTTGGCACCATCACAAACACCATCACGATTATCGTAGGCTCCGTGGCCGGAGCCATTATGAAACGCGGCATCAAGCCACAATACCAAGAGTGTCTTTTCACCGCCATGGGGCTTGCCTCGTTGGCCCTTGGCTTCAACGCCGTGGCACGCACCATGCCCAAAAGCGAGTACCCCGTGCTTTTCATCGTCAGCATCGCACTGGGTGCCCTTATCGGCACTGTTCTCAACATAGACCAACGCTTCAAAGGGCTGGTGGACCGGTTCGACAAGAGCGAGGATAAAGGCAGCTTGGCCAAAGGGCTCTCCACCGGCATCCTGCTCTACTGCATCGGTACCTTCAGCATCGTCGGCCCCATGCTCAGCGCGTTGGAAGGCGACAACACCTTCCTCTACACCAATGCCACGCTCGATCTAATCACCTCGGCCGTACTGGCTGCCACCTATGGCATTGGCATGGTATGGGCCGCGCCCGTACTGTTCTGCTGGCAGGGCACATTCTACCTTATTGCCAAGCTGTTCGGCCCCATCATTCCCGACACCCTTGTGAATGAAATCATCACCGTGGGCGGCACGCTTATCGTGGCATCTGGTTTGTCGCTGCTGAACATCAAGGACTGCAAGTCGCTGAACCTGCTGCCCTCCCTGCTCGTTCCGGTTGTCTTTTTCCTGCTGAAAGGCTTTGTGGGGCTGTAAAGAGCGCTGCCTTCGCACGCTGCCACAACCCGTCAGCCTTCCTGCCGTTCCAGCACGATGGTCTGCGTGCAATGTGCCACGACCGCAGGCCGGTGAGTAATACAGATAAGTGTGGGCTTCACGGACAACGTCTGATGATAACCGATCAGGTTCTGCAACAGCCGTTGCTCTGTATCCTGATCCAAAGCCGACGTAGCCTCGTCCAACAACAACACAGAGCCACTGCGCAACAAGGCCCTGGCTATGGCTATACGTTGCGCCTGCCCCTCTGACAGGCCTGTGCCTCCCTCGCCTATCCTTGTATCAAGCCCACCAGGCAACGAGGCCACGAAATCGGCACAGGCCAATCGGAGCGCCCTGCGCATCTCGGCATCGGTAGCCTGCGGGTTGCCCATTTGCAGGTTCCAACGCAAAGTGCCGCTGAACAACGTATTGCCTTGCGGCACATACACCAGATTGCAGCGCGTCTGGGCCGATGCAGTGGCCGTGCGGCCGTCGGTTCCATACAGTTCCACACGGCCCCGGTCGGGCTGTATCAAAGCCAGGATAAGGCGTACGAGCGTGGTCTTACCGGCGCCGGTCTCGCCAAGGATAGCCGTTGTCGACCCCGGTGGAAAATCATACGAAGCCCCACAAAGCACGGGCCGTTTCCGCAGGTCGTAGGCAAAGTCCACATGGTCGAAGCGTATGCCTACGCCATCGGCAAAACGTATGGGCTGGCCCTCCTCCTCAAGCGGCATCTCCTCAAGTTCCATCAGGCGCTCGGCGGCCGTGAAGGAACTGATGATGGCTGGGATAAAGCGTGTCAGTTCGCGGAACGGCCCTTGAATCTGGCCACACAGCTGGATGAAAGCCGTCATCATACCAAACGTAATGACGCCCAACGAGAGCTGATAGGCGCTCCACAGGAATGTGAACAGATAGGCGGCGCCGAAGCCCACATTGAGCACCAGGTTCGAGGTGGTGGAGAAGAGCGTGCGCCGGCGCACCTGGTGGCGCAACTGGGCTTGCTCGCCTGCCAGCATATCCGAAATGGTCTGCATCCGTTCCAGCGTCTTGATAACCATACGGTGCTGAAGGCTCTCTTGCAGCGTCGATTGGATGCGGCTGTCTGTCTGCCGCACTTCACGGGTGATGGCACGCATGCGGTTTACGTACAGTTTGCTCAGCGCTATGAACAGCGGCAGAATCACCACCACCACCAATGCCAGCGTGGCATCCATGGCAAACAGGAAGAAGAAGGCGGCCACCAAGCGCACTACAACGGCCAGTGCCTGCGGTACGGTATCGGTCACTACATGCACCACGGTGCTGGTGTCGGTGACCAGACGGTTCAGCGTGTCGCCGCTGTGGCGGGCTTCAATGCCGCGCCATTCGCTGCGCAACAGGTGGTCGAAGATGTGACGCTGCATGCGGTTCTGGGCCCCCACACCCAGCAGGGCAGCAATCCACCGGCCGGCGTATCCTAAAGCGAGCTGGGCCAACATAATAAGCACCAGCACCAAACCGGCATCAAAGAGAGAGAAGTGTATGTGCAGGAGCGATGACGTGGTGACATGTGTACTGCTGGTGGCGGCATCGATGGCTTGCTTGGTGGCCCAGATGAAAGCAAAGTCTAATGCCACGCGCAATATACCGCTCACTGCATTGATGAGCGCCTGGAGTTTGACCTGCCTGAAGATTCTTAGGAACCAACGAAGGATGGCGAGGGTGGACTTAGACCCAGGTACGACAGACTCACCCCCCAGCCCCCTCCCTTTCAAGGAGGGGGAGGTTGAGTTACTATTTGACTTATGGAGGTCTTTATTCATATCTTCATAAACTATCTGCAGTAACTTCCAGAGCCCGAAAGCCCCGATGGCACAGCCTCACCCCTTCCGTGGAAGAGAGGGAGGGGGGGATGCCCAAGGGCAGGTGGTGGCTCCACGGGAGTGGGCTGGGCGGGAATGCCTCAGTCCCTGCTATCCGCGCCCCAGCCCAACTTGGTGCGCAGCGTGCGGAAGAACGACTGCCCTGGCCGTTTCAGCACCTTAATAGCGTAGGGTGCACGGCGAATCGTAAGACTGATGTCCTCGCTGCATTTCTCACTGCGGCCGTCAACCGACACCAGGAAGTTATGGTTGCGCGACGACACATGCAGGGTGATTACAGCATCGTCCGTAACCGTCACCGGCCTGATACTCAAGCTATGCGAAGCCACTGGAATAATACAGAGTGTGTGGCTCTGCGGTTGAATCACAGGACCGCCATTGGACAGTGCATAGCCCGTTGAGCCGGTAGGCGTACTCACAATCAAGCCATCGGCCTGGTAAGTGGCCATATACTCGCCATTCACATCCACACGGATGCTTATCATCGATGCATTGTCCCGCTTCAGCACAGCCACCTCGTTCAGCGCATAGGGGTATCCCACCGGCGTTCCCTTGGAGTACTCCATCCCGATAACCACGCGCTCCTCCGGTTGGAACAAGCCGTCGTAGATGCCGTCAATAGCAGCGCCGATGTCGTCGGGGGTGATATCTGCCAGGAACCCCAGGTGCCCCATATTCACCCCAAGAATAGGGATGCCCTTGTTGCCCACACGCCGGGCTGCCTCAAGGAACGTGCCGTCGCCACCCATCGAGATGGCCACATCGGCATCAAAGTCGTCGTTCGTAATGATAGCTGCCGGATGCACTTCTATTTTTACATCTTCCTTCAGGTAGCGGTAGAAAGCCGCATCCACCAGCACACGGGCCTTGCGCTGCTCCAAGAGGCAGAGCAACTTCTGCACGGACGATGACTTCCGGGGTTGATAGATGTTTCCGAAAAGGGCAAAGGTGAGCTGTCGCATATCACTTACTTTTGTGTTTCTTGGCGCAAAGGTAAGGATTATTTTGATTTTCTCTTCGTAAATCATAAATTATCCTTACCTTTGCAGTGAAAGTTAAGCAGAAACAGCTTCAATACTCCACGACAATGACCAAACTAAGCGTCAATATCAACAAAGTTGCCACCCTGCGCAATGCACGGGGCGGCAACAACCCCAATGTGCTGCAAGTGGCCTTGGACTGCGAACGCTTCGGCGCGCAAGGCATCACCGTACACCCCCGCCCCGACCAACGGCACATTCGCTATCAGGACGTGCGCGACCTTCGCCCACGCCTCACCACAGAGTTTAACATCGAAGGCAACCCCATCTCGGAGTTCATCGCCCTGGTGCTCGAAACAAAGCCCACACAAGTGACGCTGGTGCCCGACGGACACGACCAGATAACCAGCAATCACGGTTGGGACACCAAGACCCACCTCGATTTCCTCTCCGACGTAACGGCGCGTTTCAAGGCCGCCGGCATCCGCGTCAGCATCTTCGTCAATGCCGATGTGGAAATGGTCGAGTATGCAGCCCGCGCCGGAGCCGACCGCGTGGAACTCTACACCGAGCCCTACGCCCAGGCTTTCGCCGCCACCACGGCAATGTCCGGCGACGCCGAGAATGCCGCCCGACTGGCCGCCATCGCCCCCTTTGTCCGTGCGGCCAAGGCCGCTACCACATTTGGTCTCGGGCTCAACGCCGGCCATGACCTCAGCCTGCAGAACCTTGCCTTCTTCAAGCAGCACATTCCCTGGACCGACGAGGTAAGCATCGGGCACGCCCTCATTTGCGACGCCCTCTATCTGGGTCTTGAAGAGGCCATCCGCCGCTACCGCGCCTGCCTGGTATAGCCATTCGTCGCTATCACGGGGCACCGCGATGCACAATGGCTCAAAGCAACCCTTTACAGGCCCCTATCGGCCTCTGGTGGAGGGCCCCTGTAGCCCCCCGGCGGGAAACGCCCGTTTGAGCCAGAGGTAACTCTTATTTTTCACTTTTCACTCTTTCACTTTTCACTCTTTCACTTTTCACTCTTTCATTTTTCACTCTCATGATTTACCTTTTCTTTGCCACAGGCACCGAGGAAGTGGAAGCCTTGGCCACCGTTGATATCATCCGACGTGCAGGGCTGCCCCTGCAAATCGTCAGCATCACCGGACAGCCCATCGTAACGGGCGCCCACGGCATCCGCGTGCAGACCGATGCTCTCATCGAGGACATCGACTTCAGTGCAGCCTCCATGCTCATTTTGCCAGGGGGACTGCCCGGCGCCACCAACCTGGCCGACCACCAACTGCTGAATGCCGAAATATTGAAACATGCCGCCACGGGCAAACCGCTGGCCGCCATCTGCGCCGCCCCTCTGGTCTATGGCCGTCTGGGGTTGCTCGCCGGCCACCGCGCCACCTGCTATCCTGGCTTTGAGACCGAGCTGAAAGGCGCTACATACACAGGCGCACTGGTGCAGCAGGACGGACAGTTCATCACCGGCAAGGGGCCAGCCGCCGTGTTTGAATTCGGCTACGCCATCGTGGAACGGCTCAAGGACAAGGCCACGGCCGATGCCCTTCGGCAGGGCATGCTGTGGAGCGAGGTGGTATGACCACACATAAGTATGCCATCGTCGTGGCGGGCGGCAAAGGCCTGCGCATGGGGGCCGACACGCCCAAGCAATTCCTGCCCATCGGTGGGAAGCCGGTGCTGATGCGCACGCTGGAACGCTTCCGCGAAGCGCTGCCCGACGTGGCACTCGTCCTGGTGCTGCCTCCCAGCCAGCAGGACTTCTGGCGCCAATTATGCGTGCACCACCACTTCACGCTGCCACACACAGTGGCAAGCGGTGGTGCCACGCGCTTTCATTCCGTGCTCAACGGTCTGCGCACCATCCCAACCGATGTGGCCGAAGCCGTGGTGGGCGTGCACGATGGCGTCCGCCCCTTCGTCAGCCCCGACGTTATCCGTCGCTGTTATGCCGAGGCCGAGCAAACAGGCACCGCAGTGCCCGTGATGCCGGTGGTCGAGACGGTACGCCACATCCAGGCCGACGGCACCAGCTCCGCCACCATCGATCGCTCCCGTCTCCGGTTGGTACAAACGCCTCAGACTTTCAGCCTCAGCCTGCTACGCCGTGCCTACGAACAGCCCTATCGCGATGCCTTTACCGACGATGCCTCGGTGGTCGAGGCGCTCGGCCACCCCATCACTTTGGTCGAAGGCAACCGCGAAAACATCAAACTCACCACACCCTTCGACCTCCAAGTGGCCGAAACCATACTGACATTCAGCCGCGAGCCCTAAGCGTCCCGCCCGCAGCACCTTCAGACAAACAGCCGCACCGCCCACTCATGCCCACGTCACTGCTCGACACCGAACTCACCTACCTGCCCGGCATCGGTCCCAAACGGGCCGAACTGTTGCAGAAAGAACTGCGCCTGCGCACGTTCGGCGACCTGCTGCACTACTTCCCCTACAAGCATATCGACCGCACACGCCTGTACTACATACACGAACTCACGGCCGACATGCCTTTTGTGCAGGTGAAGGGCGAAATCCTCAGCTACGAGGAGGAAGGAACGGGCCGGAAGCGGCACCTTATTGCGCATTTCACCGACGGCCGCCACATAATGGACTTGGTGTGGTTCCAGGCCAGCGCCATCAAATGGGCCAAGCAACAGTACAAGATTGGCACGGTGTATATCGTGTTCGGCAAGCCCACGGTGTTCAACGGCCGCATCAACATTGCACACCCCGACATAGACCCTGCCGACTCGCTGGCGCTCTCCACCATGGGCCTGCAGCCTTACTACCACACCACCGAACTCATGAAAAAGGCGGGGCTGAACAGCCGGAGCATTGAGCGCTTCACCCAGACATTATTGAGCAAGTTAGGGCTGGGTGTGGATTCACCGCCGACCCCTCCGGACAGGGCTGGGGGCGAGTCCGTGGTTGCTGAAACCCTGCCCCCATGGCTCATCCAGCGCCACCTGCTCATGGGGCGGGCGCAGAGCCTGCGGGCCTTGCACTACCCCACTTCGGCCGACGAGCTGCGACGTGCCACCTACCGCCAGAAATTCGAGGAACTGCTTTTCATCCAGCTGAAACTGGTGCGCTACATGCGCGAGCGACAGCAACAAAGCCGCGGACATCTGTTCAGCCGTGTGGGCCAGCACTTCAACACCTTCTACAGCCACTACCTGCCCTTCCAGCTAACCGGTGCACAAAAGCGCGTCATTCGCGAGATGCACGCCGACATGCGCAGCGGCAAGCAGATGAACCGCCTGCTACAGGGCGATGTGGGCAGCGGCAAGACACTGGTGGCACTCATGACCATGCTCATCGCTTTGGACAACGGCTACCAAGCCTGCCTCATGGCACCCACCGAAATCCTGGCCGAACAGCATGCGGCTACTTTCCGACAGTTCCTGAAGGACATGCCCGTGCGGGTGGAACTGCTCACCGGCGCCGTGAAGGGTAAGCGGCGGCGCGAGCCCATCCTCTCGGGAGTGGCCGACGGCACCGTGCAAATCCTCATCGGCACACACGCGCTGATCGAGGACACCGTGCAGTTCCACAACCTCGGATTGGCCGTGATCGACGAGCAACACCGCTTCGGCGTGGCACAGCGCAGCAAGCTCTGGCGCAAAAACACGCTGCCGCCGCACGTGCTGGTCATGACCGCCACGCCCATCCCACGCACGCTGGCCATGACGCTCTATGGCGACCTGGACGTGAGCGTCATCGACGAACTGCCACCCGGTCGCAAGCCCATCCAAACGCAACACTTCTGGCAGGAACGCACGGAGAGTCTCTACCGCGGCATTCGCCAGCAAATCAGCCTGGGCCGGCAGGTGTATGTGGTATATCCGCTCATCAAGGAAAGCGAGAAGATCGACCTCCAGAACCTGGAAGAGGGCTACGCACAGCTGTGCCAGGTGTTCCCCGACCTGCACATCTCCAAGGTTCACGGCAAGATGAAAAGCGCCGAGAAGGACGCCGAGATGGACCGCTTCGCACGCGGCGAGACGCAGATCCTCGTGGCCACCACCGTCATCGAGGTGGGCGTGAACGTGCCCAACGCATCGGTCATGGTCATTCAGAACGCCGAGCGCTTCGGCCTGGCACAGTTGCACCAGCTGCGCGGCCGTGTGGGGCGCGGAGCCGACCAAAGCTACTGCATCCTCGTCACCAAGTACCAACTGTCCAAGGAAACCAAAAGCCGCATACAAATAATGTGCGAAACCAACGACGGCTTCGAGATTGCCGAGGCCGACCTGCGGCAACGCGGACCAGGCGACCTGGAAGGCACACAGCAAAGTGGCGTGGCCTTCGACCTCCACATTGCCAACCTGGCACGCGACGGCCAATTGGTGCAGCTGGCACGCGACACTGCCAACTACATCCTCGACCACGACCCCACCCAGTCCGCACCGGAGAACGCCACCATGTGGCACCGCCTGGCCGAATTGAGCAAGGACGAGATGGACTGGAAGAACATCTCATAGGCAGGCTCCAGTCTCGCAGGTGTGCGATACCCTTTGCAGGACTGCCTTCCCTACGCACGCAGCTATTTTGCCCGAATCCTCATACATCTTAGTTTGAGGATTATTGCCCGTAATGCAGGTAATCCACATCCACGTAACCGCTTTCCGATAAATTGTTGAACGAATAGATGCCGATGCGGTCACCGTAGCTACGGCACAGACCATCAGGGCGAGTCCTACAAAAGTGTTCTCATATTGCAAATGACTTAGATATGCTGATGGAATTGAAGATGCAGATTAGTTGAAAAGAATGGACGTCACCTGAGCACCTTGCGTGTAGTGCCATTGCGGTTTATGAGCATCATGCTCCTACGGGCGGAATTAGTATTGTAATTAGAATTCCTGAGGCCAGGAAGGCGGCGACCAGAGAGATCGTACCACCTTTCAGCAGATGTCACGGGAGACTTTATTTCCCCAATTCCCACGGGCACACTGGTGTTCAGTGCCAGAAGGCAGACGGCTTCAGCACGGAATTCCTGAGTCTCGCTGCCGGATGCCATGTTGGCCTGGAAACCAAGGTAAACATCAGAAGTCTGAGGCAGAGTGAAATAGATGCCATAGTAACGGCCATCCATGGCGCAGGTGCTGATGTTGTCGTAGGCGATAGAGCTGGTAGGAATCTTGGCTGTAGTGAGCAAGTCGGAAGCGGCAAAGATGTATGCCTTATTGAGCGAGTAGTTGGCATTGAAGCGGGCGCCGAAATAGTAACGGCCGGCATCTAAGTGTACCTTCTGGTAGATGCGGGCGTTGGCCAGATTGCCGCTGCGGTTGTTGCTGCGGTCATTCCACACGCCCAGCATCAGCGCATCCGCACCGGAGTAGCGGTCCAGGCCTTGCTTGGTGCCGTCAGATCCGTTCGGTATCTGAAAGCCCTCAACCGTCCAGTAGGCCGGTTTGCCGAAGCGGGTGGTTGAGGCGTCGGTGCGGCTGAAGTTGTCAGCCTCCTTAAGTACGTCGATGGTCAGGTCACGGCTGTCTTCAGGAAGCCCCAGGCTCAAGTCATACACGCCGTGGGCGTTAAGGCCGTGAACGGTGAACTGGTCATAGGCCGTCTGGAGGGTGTAATATGCGTGGATAATGGTGCTCTCGGAAGCCCCTTCGGGGACGGTGCATTCGTCCAGACTCTGTTGGAGCAGGCTCACCGCCTCGGTAGCATAATAACCGGTGTTGGCATTTGTCTTGCCCTCGGCCTTGTCCAAGGCGCTCTGTACCTTCTTCTGCAGTGTGGTAAGAGCCGTCTGGGTTACGTCCTTGCGACGCACCAGTTTCACCTTCTCAACCCTGAATTCCAGTGTGTTAGAACCTTGCTTCAGATCCACCTGCCACCCAAGCAGAACTTCTTGCTCTTGATCAAGCATAAATTCGATGCCGTAGAACTTCCCGTCCGAAGCGCAGGCTGTGATGGGATACCATGCCAAGGCACCGGAGGTAAGGCTGGCGGTAGCAGTTGTGGCGGTGGCAGCGAACATGTAGGCTTGGTCACTGAGACCGTATATTGTGTTATATGTTGCACCAAAGAAATAGCGGCCGGCAGGCAGCGTAACGCGGCGGTAGATGCGGGCATTCTGCAAGTCGCTCTCGCTGGTCCCGTCCTCGCCAGCCCATAAGCCCAACATCAGGCAGGGATAGCCGGGGTTCTTGTCGATGCCGTTCTTGGGGCTGTTGCCATTGGTCTGCGGCACATAGAAGTTCTCCACGGTCCAGTTGGCTGGCGTGCCGAAACGTTTGGAAGATGCATCTAAACTGCTGAAGTTGGAGGACTCGACAAGGTAATTTGTGGTGATGTCCGTACCGGTTACGCTCAATGCTCCACCAACATTCACACCGTTCTGACAAAAGTCTTTGTAGGCGGCCCGTAAGGCGGAAAGGGCGACGGCGGCGGTGTTATTGGCTTGGGAAGGCTCTGCAGGCAAAGCGCTGAGCACACGCTTGGCTGCGGCTACCTGGATGCCGAGTTGGTTGAGTGCATACTGTGTGAACTGGCCGGTGTTGAAGCCTGTCGCAGTGGCGTATGCAACCATCTTCCGCTCAATCATGTCAATGAGCAGCTGCAGGCTCTCTGCGGCAGCACCGGCCGCGTCAAAACCCACTTCGAATACGGGGGCGATGCCGTTGGGATGCTGTGACGGCACCTGCACGGTGAGCCCGTTCTCATCGAAGGTAAAGGGTACGTCACCGCTACCCAACAGGCGCACACTCACGGGCTTTCCGCAATAGCTCTCAGCCATGATGCCGAAGGCCTTGAAGGTAAAGGCACCGGCAGCGGGCCACTCCATGATAGTGGCATAAACAGTAGCTGGTGCATCGGGATGGGCTGCATTTTGCTTCTGCACATAGCGCACGTCCCGGGCAGAGTAGTTGATGCCCTCGTTAAAGCCCTGCGCATTGAGCGGATTGGCACTCTCAAAGAGCGGCCCCTCACCATACACTTTCCACGGGCGGGTGCCGTAGATGCTCTCTGAGTTGATATCCATCCATGCCTTGATGCCCATCACACGCTCTCGCTCGTGCTCGTCTATGGTGCCGTTGCCGCACACTGGCACGCTGAGCAGCAGGTTGCCGTTCTTCGAGACGATATCCACCAACATACGCACCACTTGTCCGGCACTCTTGTAGCCGTTGCGCTCGTAGGTGCCGCGATCATAATGCCAGTCGGCAAGGCAGGTACAAGTCTGCCAAGGCAGTGGCTGACAGCGGTCGGGAATGCCTCGCTCCACATCCCACAACATGGCCTTCTTGTGCTTGTCTTGAAGGATCTTGCCGGTAACCACCACCTCGGCACAGCCCGAGGCAGCCTCGAGGGCGCTCGTATTGTAATAATGCGTGAGGATGTTCAGGCCGATGCGCTCGTCGCAGCCCCAGAATGGGAGCACGGTGTCGTCGAAGTAGATTATAGAGGGGTGGTATTTGTCGATGGCCTGCAGCACGCGGTTCTGGAACTTCTGCTTGTATGCCTCAGATGGCTGTGCGGCCCCACCGCCCCACGCCCACTGGCCGTGTATGCTGCCACTGTTCTCCCATCCGCTGCTGTGCGGGTGGTTCTGTGCGTAGAGTTCCTGCGGGTCCAGCCCTTCCCACCACTGTCCCTTGCCGTCGGCCTTTGTCAGGTTACCATCATACCTGGTAGAAGGTTCCATCCACGTCCATGTGTGGCTGGCATGGAAGCTGATGCCGAGGTAAAGGCCGTACTTCCGGCACATCTCGGCCCATCCGCCCACGATATCGCGCATGGGGCCTACGTTCATCGAGTTCCACTCCTGGTAGGGGCTGTCCCAGCAATCGAAGTTATCGTGGTGGTTGCCCATAGCCATGAAGTAGCGTGCTCCGGCGCTTTTATAGAGGCTGATAAGCTCTTCGGGATTCCATTTGTCGGCTTTCCAGTCACGGCACAATTCCTTGTATCCGTAGTCTTTTGGGTCTCCGAAATGGCTCTTATGCCAATCCTGCTTCCATCCTGGATAGTACATTTCGCGGGCATACCAGTCGCCGGCCTCGGCCTGACATTGCGGGTCCCAATGCGCCCAGATTCCGAACTTGGCATCGCGGAACCACTCGGGACAAGACCATGCGGCAAGATTGTCCCAGTCCGGCTCATATTGCCCAGTCTGCACGGCCACGTCCTTTTTGGGCTTGTTCACTCTAATCTTTGCTACAGATGCATCAGCAATGCACAGCAGCATTGCCACAGCCAGGATTGTCTTTCTCTTCATGATGGTTAAGGTAAGCGTAAACGATTTGTGTCGCAAAGGAAACAAAAATATTGTGCAACACCTCGCCTCTTCAGTAAAAAATGCTAAAGTCGGGGCGAAAAATGCCACACAATACCAATATAGTGACAAAAACGCATACCATTCCGCGCATGCTTGTCCGAGGTAGCGACGGATAGGGGGAACAGGAGCCCCGTCCGCCAGAGGCGGACAGGGTCAAAGCTCGTCATTGAGGAGTGCAGGGCGAAGCGTAATGGATGCGGGGGACGTTGCCCACAGCATCAGCCGAATGCCACCGTCAGGCCCGCCATGACGATGCTGACCATGGACATCAGCTTGATGAGGATGTTAAGCGAGGGGCCGCTGGTGTCCTTGAAGGGGTCGCCCACGGTGTCGCCCACGATGGTGGCTTTGTGGGCGAACGAGCCCTTGCCGCCGAAGTTGCCTTCCTCCACCATCTTCTTGGCGTTATCCCACGCACCGCCCGCATTGGCCATGAATACGGCCAGCGTGAAGCCACACGACAGACCGCCCACCAGCAGGCCCAGCACACCGGCCACACCCAGCACCAGCCCCACCACGATGGGGATGGCGATGGCCAGCAACGACGGGAAGATCATCTCGTGCTGGGCGGCGCGGGTCGAGATTTCCACACACGAGCCGTAGTCGGGCGTGCCCGTGCCTTCCAGGATGCCCTTGATCTCGCGGAACTGGCGGCGCACCTCGGCCACCATCTTCTGCGCCGCACGTCCCACGGCCTCCATGGTCAGGCCGCAGAACAGGAAGGCGGCCATGGCACCGATGAAAGCACCCACCAGCACGCGCGGGTTCATCAGGTTCACTTGGAAGTAGTTCATAAAGTCGGGGATGGTAGCCTGAGCGGCACTTATCACCTCGCCCTTCAGGTTGGTCAGCGTCATGCCCGCCCGCTCCATGGCAATCTTTATCTCTTCGATATACGAAGCCAACAGAGCCAGAGCGGTCAGTGCGGCACTGCCTATGGCGAAGCCCTTGCCCGTGGCAGCGGTGGTATTTCCCAGCGCATCGAGGGCGTCGGTGCGGTGACGCACTTCCTCGCCCAAGTTACTCATCTCAGCGTTGCCGCCGGCATTGTCGGCAATGGGTCCATAGGCGTCTGTGGCCAGGGTGATGCCTAAGGTGGAGAGCATGCCCACGGCTGCAATACCGATGCCATACAGGCCTTTGGACAGAGCTTCGGCGCTCATCTGCATGTCGAATCCGTTGGCACACAAGTAACTCAGCATGATGGCCACGCCGATGGTCACCACAGGCACGCAGGTGGATATCATCCCCGTGCCGATGCCTTTGATGATGACCGTGGCCGAGCCCGTAAGGCCGGCTTCCGAAATGCGCTGCGTGGGCTTGTACGAGTGCGAGGTGTAGTACTCGGTGGCCTGCCCTATGATGACGCCTGCTGCCAGACCCGTGATCACGGAGAACGACAAGCCCAGCCAGCCGTCAATCTGCAACAGATACAGGATCAGGAAGGTGGCGGCGGCAATGAGCAGCGCACTCACATTGGTGCCCACGGAGAGCGAGTGCAGCAGGTCGCGCATGGTGGCCCCTTCCTTGGTACGAACCAGATAGATGCCCAGGATGCTCAAGAACACACCCACGGCCGCAATGAGCATGGGGGCGATGACGGCCTTCATCTGCATATCGCCGCTCATGGCAAAGGCCGTGGCACCCGGCGCGGCGGTGCTCAGTATGGAACCGCAGTAGCTCTCATACAGGTCGGCACCCATGCCGGCTACGTCGCCCACATTGTCGCCCACATTGTCGGCAATGGTGGCGGGGTTGCGCGGGTCGTCCTCCGGGATATCGGCCTCCACCTTACCCACGATGTCGGCCCCCACATCGGCCGCCTTGGTGTAGATGCCACCGCCCACACGGGCAAACAGGGCCTGCGTCGAGGCGCCCATGCCGAAGGTGAGCATCGTGGTGGTGATGGTGATGAGGGCCATCGAGTCGCCTTGGTAGAACTGGCTCAGCACAACAAACCACAACGCAATATCCAGCAGGCCCAGGCCCACCACCGTCAGGCCCATCACAGCGCCGCTGCGGAAGGCAATCTTCAGCCCGCCGTCCAGGCTCTGCTGCGCGGCGTGTGCCGTGCGTGCGCTGGCATACGTGGCCGTCTTCATGCCGAAGAAACCGGCCAGGCCGGAGAAGAGGCCGCCCGTGAGGAACGCAAACGGCACCCACGGGTTCTGCCATTTCAGCACATAGGCCATAAAGGCAAAGATGATGGCCAGCACCACAAACACAATGGCAACCACCTTGTACTGCTGTTTCAGATAGGCCATGGCACCGCGGCGCACATGTCCTGCAATTTCACGCATTCGCGGCGTGCCTTCATCCGCCGCCATCATCTGGCGGAAGAAACACCACGCCATGCCCAATGCCACCACAGAGGCCACGGGCACAAGCCAGAAAACAGAAGGAATGTTCATAGAGGTTATAAAGGTTTTAAAGTTGAATAAATGTCGGATGGCAAGGGGCCGCTACCCTCATAGCACAGGCATCAGGCCCTTTCGGTTGTGTGGGCAAAGATAAACCAAATTAACCACAACACAAAAGAAAGGCGACAATAATTTGAAATAAGGTGAACCTCAAGGGGCGAACAACAGCTGTCTGCCACCCGAACGACAGCTGTCATTCACCCGAACGGCAGTTGTTGTTCACCTGCATGACAGCTGTTGTTCGCCCATTGAGGTTAACCTTGACGAGCATCAGCGTTGCCCCCAAGCCTCGTCCACCTCGCTGATGTCGATGCCCAGCAGCCGCATCTGGCGGAACAGTTCGGGCAGACGCTCGTTCATGAAGGCGGCACGGCGGGCACGCAGAATCTCTCGGCGGGCGTTCTTGGCCACGAAGTAGCCCAGGCCGCGCTGGTTGTAAATGACGCCCTGTCGCGCCAGCTCGTCGTAGGCCTTCACGGCGGTGTTCACGTTCACGCCCAGTGCCACGGCATATTCGCGCACGCTGGGTATGCGTTCGTCGGCCTTGTACGTGCCGGCCAGGATGTCATCGCAGAGGCGGTCGGCCATCTGCAGATAGATGGCTTTGTCTGGATTGAAGTTACTCATGGCGGGCGGGGCTTAGAGGTTAGTGAAGCGGCCGGTGTCCGTCTGCCAGCTGCAGAAGATGCGATGGGCCAGCCACAGGCAGAAGGGGGTCATCAGCGTACAGAAGCCCCACCACCAGGGATTCCACTCCACTTCGGTATCGATGCCGAAGATGGGCATAACGGTAGAGCCGATGACGCCTGCCGTAAGCCAAATCGATATGAGGCCGACAATGCCCCAAGCCCATTGTGCCCGCCGGAACATGGCGCTGCACAACATCTGGAAGAAGAACAAAAACGTGAAGAAGCCGAAATACAAAGGAGTACTGTTGGTTGCTTCCTTGAAGAAGGAAACGAAGTCGCGCAGGAAGAAGCCGTATATGGGACGGGCCATCTCCGGACATGTCTTCAGCGAGATGAGCATGCGCAGGATGTCGGCCACAGCCACACCTGCCATCACAGCAAACAGCCATAACACAAACAGGCCGATGAGACGAGCGCATGTCTTGTGCAGGTTGGTGGCCGGCAGCATCAGCCAGGTGGTGCGTGCCCGCTTGTCGGCCAGGCCTGCGTAGGTCAACGCGCCGCCGAGTATCAGCAGCCACAAGAGACCTAAGCCCAGACCTTGGCTCAGGCCCTGCAAGCGGAACTGCACCACCTCGGCCGGAGACATCGTGCCGTAGAGACTCTTGGTGTACTCCGACATGGAAAAGAAGCCCTCCTCCAGGATGAATTTCAGCATAACAACTCCCACAACCACGATCAGCGCCAGCCATGGCAGACGGTGATAGGTGGCGTGGAGATAGCGGAGCAGGGGCTGCCATCCCGGCGATGAAGCCGTCGGGTGCTCTGTCTCAAGGGGCTGTGTGGCCTGTGGGCTGTTGCTCGCCTCCTCCTGACGGATTAGGGAGAAGGGCTTCTCATCGGTCAGCACGGCATTGAACAGCACCTCGAGGTTAACGTTCGTCTCCGGCTCGTCGGCCTTGCGGGGCCGGATTACGGTCATGCCTTGCACGGAGGGTTCGGCATAGAACGCATCGGCGGTGTCGGCACCGGACGGGCGGGTCTCGAACACGAAGCTGTCGGCCAAGGCATCCAAGGGGGTGTTGAGGAGCAGGGGTGCGGCATCGAGGCGTGAGTGACTGAGGATGAGAATGTGATCCAGCAGCTGTTCCACATCGTGTACCTGGTGGGTGGAGATGACCACGGTGCGCTCGGCCGTCATGCACTGGGCCACCACGCTTCTGAACTGGCTCTTCGAGGGTATGTCGAGGCCGTTGGTGGGCTCGTCCATGAGGAGCAGACGGGTGTTGGCAGCCAGCGCAAAAGCGATGAACACCTTCTTGCGTTCGCCCATGGACAAGGCACCGAGGTACAAGTTGCGCGTCAGACCGAACGCCGCGAGATTGTGCGTGAACTGCTCGTCGGAGAAGCGGGGATAGAAGGGTGCGTTGATGCGCACGTAGGCATCAAGCATCAACGACGGCAGCTCGAACTCCTCGGGCAGCAGGAACACCTCGCGCAGGAATTCGGGGCGGCGGCAGAAGGGTGTCTGCACCGACGGACAATGGGCCGTGACACGCCCCGACGCAGGGCGCAACAGGCCTGACATGAGGCCGAGCAGCGTGCTCTTGCCCGTGCCGTTCTCACCCAACAGGCCATACACGCGGCCAGGGGCCAACTGGAGGTTCAGGCCACGGAACACAGGCCGGGCCGAACGCTTGTAGCGGAAGCTTACGTTAGTGAAGGTAATCATGACTTGCGGATGTTTTAGTGTAATACTATGCTATGACACCGCAAAGATAAGGGAGGAAAGGCCGAACGGCCAAACGAAAGGTAATCTTTAACACTTCTTTAACAGAAAAAGGCAGCGGGCATCACTGGCGGCGCAGTATGACCCAAATCACCACGGGCGCACCGATGACGGGCGTGATGACGTTGATGGGAATGAGACCGTGGGTGGGCAGGGTGCAGATGAGGTTGCACGCCAAGGCCAGGCAGGCCCCGGTGAGCATGGTGGCGGGCAAGAGCGAGCGGTGGTTGGCAGTGCCCATGAACAAACGGGCCAAATGCGGCACAGCCAGGCCGATGAAGGCGATGGGGCCGCAGAAGGCCACGCTGGTGGCGGTGAGCAGCCCCGTGACTACTAATAAATAAGTACGCGCGCGACGCACACGTATGCCGAGGTTGGCAGCGTAGCGGTCGCCCAAAAGCAAGGCATTGAGGGGCTTTATGTAGAGCAGGGCGGCCACAAGCCCAATGGTCATGGTGAGGCAGAAAGCGGGCAGGCGGTCGGAGGTGACATTGGCAAAGCTGCCAAGACCCCACATCATGAACGAACGCACGCCCTCCTCGGTGGCACCATAGTTGAGCAGAGAGATGGCCGACGATGCCAGATAGCCAATCATCACACCCACAATGAGCAACAACACCTCGCTGCGCAGCGTTGAAGCAAAACCGATGAGCAACAGCAGCACAGCCATCGCACCGACAAAGGCGGCCACGATGACCAGCAGGAAACCGCTCAAGGAGAAGGCACCGGCGGAAAACGAACCGCCCAGCGCCAGCATAGCCACGGCCACGCCCAGATTGGCGCCGCTGTCGATGCCCAGCAAACCGGGACCGGCCAGCGGATTGCGGAAGAGTGTCTGCAAGAGCAAGCCTGCCACAGCCAGCCCCGCACCGCTCAGCACCGCTGTGACGGCCTGCGGAATGCGGCTCTCCCAGATAATATAAGTCCAAGAGGGGTGGTCCACGTCGCGGCCCAGCAGGATGTCCGTGACGGCCGTCAGGGGGATGTGGACGGCGCCAAGGTAGAGGTTGGCCAGCACAAGGGCCATAAGCATCAGCAGGAAGGCAAGGCGTTTCATTCGGTCAGGGGGAGGTAATAGCGGGTGCGGCGGTCCTGCATCAGCTCCGGATGGAGGATGATGACCAGGTCGCGCAGCAGGCGGTCTGGGTGAAAGGGTGTCTCCTCATAAAAGTGGGTGGCGTCGAGGTTGCACGCCCAGATATGCCGCTCGCGCCAGGCTCGGAACTGGGTGTAGGGCCGGTAGTCGCGCGCCAGCGACGTGTAGCCTACGGGAGCCGACTGGTTGTACTTGACCAGCCACACGTCGGCCTGTCCGGCCCGCTCCAGCACCTCCTCAAACGCGAGACCCTTGCTGCCGCTACCGGCAATGTAGGCAAAGGGATTGGCGGCACCGGCATCGGCCAACATGCGCCCCATGGTGCTCTGCGCACACGGCACGAACCACTGCCCGCCATACATCGTCTCGGTGAGAAGCGACGGCAGGGCGGCGGCGGTAGCAGCCGAGCAGTGGGCAGCAACGCTGTCGCGCAAGGCCAGATAGTGCCGCTCCACGGCGGCAAAGATGCTGTCGCCACGTGCTTCGGCACCGAAGAGGAGGGCGTAGAAGCGCATCCATTCGGCACGGCCCAGAGCCGAGGTCTCCATATACTCGGCACACTCGATGATGGGGATGCCCAGGCGTTCCGCACGGCCGTAGCCGCCGCTGTGCTCGAAGGGTGTGAGCAGCAGGGCATCCGGTGCCGTGGCCATGATGCGCTCGATGTCGGGGTTCATGCCGTTGCCGAAGTCGGCCACACGTCCGCTGCGCAGGCCCTGCTGCACATCGGGCTGATGGATATACTCCTGCTCGCACACCCCGGCAATGGCATCGGCACACCCCAGCTCGGCAATGAGTCCGCAGGCCACGGCCGTTGCCACACCGGCACGGCGCAGCGGCGTGCGCACCAGCGTGCCCTCGGGCAGGGCGTTGGGAAGGTCGGCATCGGCAGGCACCAACAGGTAGGTGTGTAGCACGGCCGCCGTGTCCCAAGGGTTGCGCAGCCGCACTTCTATCCAGCCGTCGTGGCGTACGATGGCGAGGTTGGTGGCATAGCGCATCGAGTCCGCTTCGCCCTCGGATACGGCCCCGCCGCTCCTGCCCCCGCCGCACGAGGCGGCGAGGAGCAGGAACAGCAAGGCGATTGCGCCAAGGGGAAGCCTTCGGTCTGTCATGACGTGCCGCGTTTACTTCAGGAAGACAATTTTGTTGGGATTTAGGCCGTTGGTCGCGAACTCAACGCCGGTCCACTCGCCCTTCTTATTGAACACGAACACGAGACCGTTGGTGGTGTAGTCGCTGGTGGCTACATAAATGTCGCCGGTGTAGGGGTTCACGCTGATGCTATAGACGAAGGAGGTGGTGATCTCCTCGGGCACCTTGGTAAAGAAGGCATTGTCGGTCTTGCCGGTGGCGAGGTCGTAGCGTGAGAGCGAGGTGGTGGTGGCGTAGGTGTTCCAGTCGGTCAGGGAGTAGGCAATGTAGAGAGCGCCGTCGGCACCGGCCATAGCTGTGGCATTGCCCTTCAGTAAATACTCGCCTGTGGTAGTGTTTATCTCGCCGAAGGGGTAGTCATAGTAGCGGCCATAGCCCTGGACGAACACGTGACCATCCACGGCAAGGATGTTGTCGGGGTTGTACATCACCTCGGTATAGGTGATGGCTTCGGTCTTGAAGTCATTGACGGGCACCACTGCCACGCGGGTGTCGTTATCGGGGTAGGCGCCGGCCACCACGCAATAGAGCTTGCCGCCCTCAGCGCAGATGCCTTCCAAGTTGGTGCCCACGCTGACGTACTCGTTCTGGAAATCGAGCGTGTTGCCGTTCACGCGGATCTTCAGCACCAGACCGCCATAGGTGGTGACATAGAGGGCGCCGTCGGCAAAGGCAAGGTTGCGCACCTGCACGGTGGTGCCGTTCACGCCCTGGGCGAAGGAGACACGGGAGAGCTCCACGGCAGAGCCGTTCAGCAGCGTCACATAGTTGGAACCATTCACGGCCACAGCCAGCTTGCCGTCGAAGGTGATGATGTCGTTGCCCGTGTCGCCTAACTGCTGACCATTCTGCTGGGTATAGATGCAGCTGGGGTTGAGCGAGTGGGTGGTCCAGTCGAAGCAGATGAGGTTGGAGTTGTTAGCCCCCATGGCGCCCTCGTTCAGGATGAAGGCACGCGTCTGTGCCAGTTCTACCTTGGAACCCTCTTTCCAGGCGTCGTCATCATCGTCGTCGGAGCAAGAGGTGAACACAGCACCCACGCTGAGCGCGCAGAGTGCAGAAAGGAAAAGACTTCTGAGTTTCATTGTTTTGGTTGTTTTAGGATAAATGTATTGGTTGTATTTGTTGTATTTGTCAGAAGGTGACGGATGCCCTGCCCTCGACCGAACGGCCGGGCATGGGATAATACTGAATGATTTCGTAGTGCGCCCCGGTGAAGTTGCGCAAGGTGAGACCCAAATCGATTTCGGTCTTGTGCAGACGCACGCGGCGGCTGGCTGTGAGGGTATGCTCGGCGTAGGCGCTGAGCCGCTCGATGCTGATGTTCTGTGCCGAGCTGTAACGTTCGCTGCTGCCGCTCAGGGTGTAGCCCAAGTCGAGCCAAGGCGAATGCAGCAAGGCGGAGAGCGAGCCATGATGGCGCGGCGTGTAGGGCAACTGCTTGTGGTAGGTGGCCGAACGCGAATCGGCATCCAGCGCACGCTGGCCGGTGTAGCCAGCCGTCAGGCCAAGGCTGAAGCGGCGACCGAAAGGGATGTCTGCGGCCAGCGTTACATCGCCGCCCCAGATATCCACCTTGCCGAAGTTGGCCATGCGCCACACGTAGGCGGCAGGGAAGGCCACAATCTTGTCGGTGACGCGGTTATAGTAGGCATCGACGGTGAGCGAGAGACAGCGCAGCCAAGCCACAGGGGCACCGTGCCAGGTGAGGCCGAGATTGTACTCGTGGGCACGCTCGGGGCGCAGGTTCGGGTTGCCCATGCGCCGATAATAGGTGTCGTTGAACGACGGCATGCGGAAGGTGTGCTTGAGCATGGCACGCAGAAAGAGCGAACGGTCGGGCAGAAGCCGGTAGGACACCGCCACCGTGGGCGAGAGGTGCCGACGCACCGGGGGCTGGCTGCCCGCTTGGACATGCTCGGCAGCATAAGTGCCCACCAGCCCGGCATCGGCCTGGACACGTCCGGAACGGAACCGGGCCGTGAGCGCTGTGAGCGAGGTGGTGCGGACCGGGTTGGGCACATCAAGATGAGTGTTGATGTAGATGTTGCTGTGCAACACATTCACGCTCACGTCCTGTGCCAGCGCCAGGGACAACAGCGGCAGCGGCTTCCAACAGACCGCAGCCGTGGCATAAGCCTCGTCCTGCCGGCTGTGATCCACCTGCACCCCGCCGGGATAGACAGCATTGCTGCCTTCGAAGTGAGAACGCGTATGCGTGTATTTGAGCCCTGAGCGCAATGCCCACTTCGGACTGAACACCTTGTCGAAGACAGCTTGCGCAAAGCCCTCGCGCTCCCACAGGCGGTCGTCGGAAAAAGGATTGTAGAGGATGACGGCGCCCGGCAGGCCACGCTCGGAATCGTAGTAGCTGCCCTTGACGACCAACCGGCTGCTGTCGCGGAAGGTGTGGTACAGGTTGCCTTCGGCCTGCCATGACTGCACATCGCTGTTGATGCGCTTCTCGCGCGAGCGCGCGCCCGCATTCCTTAATATAAAAGGATAACGGCCATCGGCACGCATGAACATGCCGTCGGCAGTGAACACGGTGCGCTGGGCCACCCGGCGGGCATAGCGGAGGGAAGGAGCCAGCAAGCCATAGGAACCGCCACGCAGGCGAACACGCCACTGGCTGTTGTTGCCATACAGAAACTGCGGGCGCTCGCTGCGAATGGACAGAATGCCACCGCTGGCATAATGACGTGCAGGCTGAAGCAGGTCGTCGCCCGCCCCCACCGCCATCGACACGGTGCCGATGCCATCTAGCTGATAGCGGCCTATATCAATCTGCCCGGCCTGGGTATTGCTCAGGGTCAGGCCATCATAGCTGACGGCCGTGTGGTGGGCCCCAAGGCTGCGCACGCTCACTGTCTTCATGCCGCCGATACCGCCGTAGTCGTGCACCTCGGCACCCACAAACAGCTTCACGGCATCGGCCAGGGTGGTCAGTCCCAGCTGTTCCAGTTCGGCCCGTCCCATCTGTTGGAGAGGCTTGGTGGCCGTGACCGAGGGCGAGATGCGCCGGGCATCGACGGCCACCTCATGCAGCCGCCTGGGTCCACGGCCAAGCGTGTCGGCCGGCAACGGCATTCCGCCTGCGGGCACAGCCGCCCGTGCCGTTCCTGCCTGCAGGAAGGCACACGCCACAGCAAAGAAAGCAGTCAGAAAAGTCCTGACAGAGCCACGTAGAACCATACGTACCATACAGATTTCCGAAACGCTCCGTCCTCGAAGGGCGCCCGGCGCACAAAGGCGTATTAACGCTGCGGCAGGTCTTCTGACTCGTTCCCAGTGGGGCACCTTCCCAAGCCTGCACTCAGCAGGCCCAGTGGCATCACAGGCCTCACCTATCGATGGAACTTACAGCTGCGGGACAGTTCGGGAGTTGCACCCGATTCCCTCTTCGTCGCATACCTTGCGAACCGCAACTACTGAAAGCGGCGCAAAGATAAGGATAAAATCCGATTCATTCGGAAAAGAAGCAAGAAATTTGGCTTTTCACCGTTAAAATAGTACCTTTGCGCCCACATTAACAATAACTACAACATGGATATCAAAATAGGAGATAAAGTAAGGTTCCTCAACGAGGTGGGCGGTGGCATCGTCTCCGGCTTCCAAGGAAAGGACATCGTACTGGTGGAGGACGAGGACGGATTCGACATCCCCATGCTCAAGGGCGAAGTTGTGGTCATCGACACCAATGCCAACAACTTCGAGCGGAAAAGTGCGCCAAAGCCCACGCCGGCGGCAACAACAGCGCCAAAGCCCGAAGCCGTGACACGGCAGAGCATGAAGGCGGCACTGGCCGAAGCGGCCAACGATACAGACGACGCCCCCGATACCGACCCGGCCGACGGGCCCGTCACCTACAAGGCAAAGCCCCAGGAACGCAAGAACGGCGACCGCTTGAACGTATTCCTGGGCTTCATACCCGAGAACGTGAAGGAGCTCACCTCCACACGGTTCGAGGCATATGTCGTGAACGACTCCAACTTCTACCTGAGCCTGTTCTTCGCCAATGCCGAAGGCGCAGCCTGGCACGCACGGTGGCAGGGCACCATCGAGCCCAACACGAAAGTGCTCATCGAAACCTTCGACCGCTCGCAGCTGAACGACCTGGAACGCCTCAGCATCCAGTGCATCGCCTGGAAACAGGACAAGACATTCGCCCTGAAACCCGCCATAGGCGTAGAACTGCGGCTGGACCTGGTCAAGTTCTACAAGCTGCACGTATTCCAGGCATCGCCCTTCTTCCGCGAACCGGCCCTCATCTACGATATCGTGCGCGACGACCAGCCCATCCGCCAGGTGCTGGTCGAAGCCAAGGACGTGCTGGACGCCATCACCTCCATACAGGAGGAAGTGAAAGAAGAACGCGCCAATGCGCCACAGGCCGACAAGCCGATGCGCACACAAACAAAGGACGACCTGCGGCGCGCCAAAGCCGAATACCGCCAGTCGCAGCGCCACTTCGGCAAAGATGTGCTCGAAGTGGACCTGCACATCAAAGCCCTGCTGGACAACATCGAAGGCCTGTCGGCATCGGTCCTGCTCAACACCCAACTCACCGAGTTCCGCACCGTGATGGACCGCTATATCAAGAAGAAAGGGCAGCAAATCGTATTCATCCACGGCAAGGGCGAAGGGGTGCTGCGCGAAGCCATCATCAAAGAGCTGCAACGCCGCTACCGCACATGCCTCTGGCAAGACGCATCCTTCCGCGAATACGGCTTCGGTGCCACACTCGTCACCATCAAGTGAGAAGCATACATGGATCCTAAGCACATCAAAATAGCCGACTACGCCTATCCACTGCCCGAGGAGCGCATAGCCAAATACCCGCTGCAACAGCGGGATGCCTCTAAACTGCTCATCTACAACCAAGGGCACATCAGCCACACCACGTTCAGCCACCTGCCCGAGTTCCTGCCCGAGGGCTCGCTCATGGTCATGAACAACACGCGTGTCATCCAGGCCCGACTGCATTTCCGCAAGGACACCGGCGCCCTAATCGAGGTGTTCTGCCTGGAACCCGCACTGCCGGCCGATTATGCCCTGATGTTCCAACAGACGGGGCGCTGCACGTGGCACTGTCTCATCGGCAACAGCAAGAAATGGAAGGAAGGCGTCCTGGCACGCACCATCGTCATAAATGGCCAGGAGCTCACCCTGACCGCCTCCAGAGAACAGGACACCGCAGGCTCTTTCCTCGTCAGTTTTGAGTGGAACAGCACCGACGTGACATGGGCACAGGTCCTTGAAGCCTGTGGCGAACTGCCCATACCGCCCTACCTGAACCGCGAGACCGAGGAGAGCGACCTCACCACCTACCAGACCGTCTATTCCAAAGTAAAGGGCAGCGTGGCCGCCCCCACGGCCGGGCTCCATTTCACCGAGCGCGTGCTTCAGGCCATCACGGCCCGGGGTATCGAACGGGCCGAACTGACGCTACATGTAGGCGCCGGGACCTTCAAGCCCGTCAAAAGCAAAGAAATCGAAGGCCACGAGATGCACAGCGAATGGATCTATGTGCCACGCAGCGTCATCGAGGCCCTGGTGCGCCATGGCGGCGAATGCACAGCCGTAGGCACAACGAGCGTCCGCACGCTCGAAAGCCTCTACTACATCGGCCTGAAGATTCTGGCAAACCCCGACATCAGCGAGCTCGAAATGAAAGTGGCCCAATGGGAACCCTACGACAACACCGAGCATCAGCAACCGGCCGGCACAACCAGCAACACCGCACCGCAGGCCGCAGAGAGTGCGTTGCCACAGCTGCAAGCCATCCTCAGCTGGATGGACCGCAACCACACCGACTCGCTGCACACCGCCACACAGATCATCATAGCACCGGGCTATAGGTACCACATCGTCAAGCGCATGATCACCAACTTCCACCAGCCTCAAAGCACACTGCTGCTGCTCGTGTCTGCATTTGTGGGCGACGACCGTTGGCACGACATCTACAACTACGCCCTTGACAACGACTTCCGTTTCCTCTCCTACGGCGACTCCAGCCTGCTCATACCGTAGCTGCCGACCGCCAGCAGGCCGAGCGTTTCTGCTATGCGTTGCCTGACAGATGCTCGACCAATATCTTCAGGCCGATACCGATGAGGATGACACCGCCCAGCATCTCCGGCCGGAGGCGACGGGCGAGATGGGCACGTCCACAAAAGCCCACCCAAAAAGCCAGCAGCGAAAGCAACGAACTGACCACGCCTATCATCAGTATCGGCTGCGCCAACGCCGCATACGAAGCCATTCCCATGCAGGCAAAGGACACGCCCACGGCCAGGGCATCGACACTTGTCGCCACAGCCATCAGCAGGATAGTGCCCAGACGGCTGAAGTCCAGCCGCCGCTGCTCCACCTCACGACGCGACTCCAGCAGCATGTTCACGCCCAGCCATGCCAACAGGCCGAAGGCTATCCAGTGGTCAAAGGCCTCAATATAAACACGGAAGCGGCTGGTCAGCGCCCAACCCAGCAAAGGCATCAGTGCCTGGAACAGTCCGAAGAAGAAAGCCATCAGGCCTATCGGACGCCATTGCGGATGCCGCATGCCCAACGCCGCGGCCAGACAAACAGAAAAACAATCCATGGCCAGAGCGACGGCCAAAGTCAGGGATTCAATCAACGTCATCAGTCAGAGATATTTTTAGGCCGCAAAGGTACAACGTTTTTGCAACTCTCACCGCCTTTCCTTGCCAAAAATGTCTAAAAAGCGTTAACGGATTGTGCCCGTTCTAAATAATATCCCTATCTTTGTGCCGTAAATGTACGTACAAAAACACATGGAAACAACCCTCGTATTGCTCAAACCCAGTTGCGTGAACCGTGGCCTTATCGGTCAAATCATCAATCGTTTTGAACGCCGTGGCCTGCAAATCGTAGGCATGAAGATGATGCAACTGGACGATGCCATCTTGCGCGACCACTATTCCCACCTGGTTGACAAGCCCTTCTTCCCCTCGCTGGCTGCATCAATGAAAGCCACCCCTGTCGTTGCCATGGCGCTGCAAGGCGTGGAGGCCGTGACCGTGGTGCGTGGCATGACGGGCTACACCAACGGCCGTAAGGCCGACCCCGGCACCATCCGTGGTGACTACTCCATGAGCAACCAGCAGAATATCGTACACGCTTCCGACTCCATCGACAATGCCGCCGTGGAGCTGGCACGCTTCTTCAAGCCGGGCGAGATTCTGAACTACAAGCACGCACTGGCCGAATACATGTACGGCTCAGACGAGATCTGAACAAAAAAAGACTGCGGGCGGCGCAATAATACGGCCTCCGCCCGCGTTTGCTTAATACAACGACCAACAAGCCTATGATGATTAAACACATCCTCAAGCACACCGCCGCA
>JAFXQT010000017.1 GCA_017526905.1 Bacteroidaceae bacterium
CCGTGAGATGAAGCGGCGCGGAGTCACCGAGGTGACGATGGAGAGTACGGCAACATATTGGATACCAATATGGCGCGTGCTTGAGCCTCACTTCCGTCTGAAGCTTGTCAACCCCTATTTCATCAAGCAGTTGCCAGGCCGCAAGAGCGACGTGAAAGACGCCCAGTGGATAGCTGAGTGTACGCTGAAAGACCTGGTGCGCGGCAGTTCCGTTCCGCCAGAGCACATCCAGCAGCTCCGCCAGTACGACCGCCGTATCTTCGACCTCGATGCCGAGATAGTGCGCAAGCTGGCCAAGCTCGACGGCATCATGCAGCGTTGTAACATCCGCCTGAGCAACTATGTGTCGAATACCGACACGAAGAGCTACAAGGCTGTCGTCGACAAGCTGTGCGAGGGTGTCACAGACCCGGAGGAACTCATCAAGGAGATACACGGGCGCATCATCAACAAGCACGGACGAGAAACCATCCTGGCATCACTGACGGGAGTAGTCTCCGAAGCGGAGAAGGACACGATGCGCCAGCTAAGACAAGAGCTGACGCTCGCCGAAGAGCACAAGCAGGAATGCCAAAACAAGATGGTGACCATCTGCAAGACCTACTATCCCAAGGAATTCAAGAGGCTGATGACCATACCGGGCATCAAGGAACGCGCCGCCACATCATTGATCGCAGAGATCGGAGTCGACATGACAAAATTCCAAACTGCAGCGCACCTTGCATCCTGGAGCGGGCTGAAACCACGCAACGACGTATCCAACGGGAAGTACAAGTCGCGCAGGATTACCCACGGCAACGTGTATCTGCGAAAGACCATCATCGAGTGTGCATGGGGAGCCAGCCGCACCAAGGACTGCTTCTTCAGCCGCTTCTCCTACCACCAGACCGTAGTCCGCAAAAAGAACAAGATGAAGGCGCTTGTGGCTGTAGCTCGCAAGCTGCTCATCGCTGTGTGGCACGTACTGCACGACGAGACGGACTACGTTGATTTCAACCCTGATTGCAAGGCACCCGCCACAAACGGGTGATTAGCGATATACCGCCCATGGAAAGGCTATTATCTTTGTGGTGGCCATCCGGCAGGCCAAAAGACCAAGCGGAACCCCGTCTGCAAATTAACCGACAACATGGGCGGCGATGAAAGCCAGTCTATAGCTTAGAGCTCGAAGAGGAAAGTACCACTTATGTCAGCACGGAATTGGAGACAAGGCCGTGTATAGGGATTCATGTGCATACAGGAACGGATTGCGCAGAGATTGTTACCTCATCGGGGCAAATTGTTCTCCATTTATAGAGGAAAGATACAAATAAACCAAAAACTATCAAAACTTTCTTGGAAAGAAATCTCTGCCCGCAGATAAAAAAGTTGTGGAGGCCGGAGCAAAAAAGATGATTGCCCGGAACTAAACTTAACGACTCGGCGTAATTTGAGTCTTATCTCCGGGCAGCCGATGTTTTTCCTCCGACTGTCGCAATAAATGGCTGCGGCCAAAAAAACAATTCAAAAGTTAGGCCATTTGAAAAAAATATACTAATTTTGCAGCGAACAACCGACACCTTATTATAATAAATAACTAAAAACAGATTTTTCCATGATGAAGACCTATCCTAAAATTGGCATTCGTCCTACCATCGACGGACGTCAGGGAGGCATCCGCGAAGGCCTCGAAGAGAAAACCATGGCCTTGGCCCAGGCAGTGAGGAACCTGATTGAGAGCAATTTGAAGAATGGCGACGGAAGCCCCGTGCAGTGCGTCGTCAACGACACCACCATCGGCAGGGTGGGTGAGAGCGCCGCCTGCGCCGAGAAGTTCGAGCGCGAGGGCGTGGGCAGCACCATCACCGTCACCAGCTGCTGGTGCTACGGCTCCGAGACGATGGACATGAACCCCCATTATCCCAAGGCTGTTTGGGGATTCAACGGCACAGAGCGCCCAGGTGCCGTCTATCTGGCAGCTGTGCTTGCCGCCCACGCCCAGAAGGGCCTGCCCGCCTTTGGCATCTATGGACACGATGTGCAGGATCTGGACGACAACAGCATACCCGCCGATGTGGCCGAAAAGCTGTTGCGCTTCGCCCGTGCCGCCCAGGCTGTGGCCACGATGCGTGGCAAGAGCTACCTCTCCTTAGGCAACACCTGTATGGGCATAGCCGGAAGCATCGTCAATGCCGACTTCCTGCAGCAGTACCTTGGCATGCGCACGGAGTACGTGTCGCTTGTGGAGATTCTGCGCCGTGTGGACTTTGGCATCTTCGACAAGGAAGAGTTCCGCCGTGCCATGCAGTGGGTCGACAAGTACTGCAAGCCCCAGGAGGGCCACGACTATAACGAAGACCGGCCGCTCTTCCCCGGCGTGCCCATGACCACCTTCAACGGAAAGGGCAAAGGAAAGACACGGGCGGAGAAAGACGAGGACTGGGCCTTCACCGTGAAGACAATGATGATCATCCGCGACCTGATGCAGGGCAGCGACCGGCTGCTCGAAATGGGCTACAAGGAGGAGGCCATAGGCCACAACGCCATTGCAGCAGGTGTGCAGGGACAGCGCCAGTGGACCGACTACAAGCCCAACTTCGACTTCCCTGAGTCGATGATGTGCACCAGCTTCGACTGGAACGGACCCCGCGAGGCCTTCACGCTGGCCACGGAGAACGACTCGCTGAACGGCCTGTCGATGCTCTTCGGCCATTTGCTCACCAACCGTGGCGTGATGTTCTCCGACATCCGCACCTATTGGAGCCCCGATGCCGTAGAGCGCGTCAGCGGCAAACGGCCGGAGGGCGCTGCTGCCGGCGGCTTCATACACCTCATCAACAGCGGAGCCACCACGCTCGATGCCACCGGCGCCATGAGCGATGCCGACGGCAAGCCTACCATCAAGCCCTTCTGGGAGATGCAGCAGGCCGACATGGAGGCCTGTCTGAACGCCACCAGCTGGATGCCTGCCGACCGCGACTACTTCCGTGGCGGCGGCTACTC
>JAFXQT010000018.1 GCA_017526905.1 Bacteroidaceae bacterium
CATCACGAAACGGTACTCAGCACCTTCGGTGGCCTCGATGTCGATTTGAGCGGGCAGGTTGCAGCGGGTGTTCACCTCGTCGTACATCGTCAGCGGTGCGTTCTGCGAGTAGCGCAGGTTGTCCTGCGTGAAGGTGTTATACACGCCGCGCGAGAGGGCCTCTTCGTCCTCGAAGCCGGTCCACACCTGCTGACCCTTCTCGCCGTGGATGATGGCGGTGCCGGTGTCCTGGCAGAAGGGCAGGATACCCTTGGCGGCCGTCTCGGCGTTGCGCAGGAACTGCAGCGCCACATATTTGTCGTTCTCTGTGGCTTCGGGGTCGGTCAGTATGGCGGCCACCTGCTCGTTGTGCTCGCGGCGCAGCATGAACTCCACATCGTGGAATGCCTGCTGAGCCAGCAGCGTGAGTGCCTCCTTGGAGACCTTCACAATCTCCTTGCCTTCGAACTCGGCTGTTGTCACGCCCTCCGTGGTCAGGAGGCGGTACTGTGTCTTGTCTTCGCCCAGCTGAAACATCGGGGCATACTTGAAATCGGGTGTTGTTGCCATATCGTATCTTGTTATTACGGTTTACGGGCACAAAGATACAATTATTTCAGAATACCCCGCGTATTTCTGCAAAAAAAGTTTTTTTCGAAAAAGACTACAGACTACAGGACGCGTCCCGGCATGTGGAAGGAAGAGGGAGGGAATTCAATCACGGGCTGCCATTTGCTCACACATCGGGCAGGCGGGTAACACTAACCAGAGGTGCCGGCGTTTTGACGTTTCGTTTGCGCATAAACTGAGTATCTGGAAATAAATGATCGCGCGTGAGTGCGCACGGACATCATAGAAGAAGTTGCGGTCTCTCGTCGTGGATATATATGAGTGCGCGCCGTCAGTCACACCTTTTCCGCGTTGCCTTCAGTTCCTTCCTTCCGCCCTTTTCCCTCATTTTTTGTGATTTTTCTGCCAAACCCCCTTCCCGTTTCCATCTTTTCGTTATCTTTGTGGCCGAGAGAGGGAGCAAATGCAGCCCTCTTTGCCAAAATCAGCACCTGAG
Source organism: Bacteroidaceae bacterium (assembly GCA_017526905.1). GTDB lineage: Bacteria > Bacteroidota > Bacteroidia > Bacteroidales > Bacteroidaceae > Physcousia. Next base: position 1,046 of record JAFXQT010000018.1, read on the forward strand.
ACGCGGCAATGTTTGCAGAGAAAAGAAACATGATTATAATCATAAAAAATATATAAAAACGTGTCATTCGGAAATATATTCGTAATTTTGCACTGTCTAATCATAAAGGAACAGAAATATGGCAACCATTAGCTTGAATCCAACGCTGTATAGACAGGCTCAAACCTATGCCAAAGCCGACGGCTTAAGCGTGGAAGATTGGGTGTCTATGCTCATTACACGCTTTGCTCCTGCCAAGAAAAAGAAATATGAAATGAGAAAGATAGAAGAACTCTCGCCCGAGCTTCAGGCTTTAATTGGGTTTGCAAAACCTGCGGTAGCTAACGACGATGACATCAATGGCGATAAAGCAAGGATGGAATATCTGACTGCTAAATATGCTGCACAATGAGAGTTTTTCTTGACACAAATGTCTTGTTAGATATTATAGAAGGCCGGCGCCAGTTTCTGTTGGCCGCAGTGTCTGCCGAGTGCGATGTTATCGTCACCAGAGACAAAAAGCGTCATTTCCCAATTAACGGGATTCCGGTTTTGTCCCCCGAAGATTTCCTGAATGACTTCTTCGGCAATTAATTTGATGCTGAACCTTATATGGTGGGTTCTATAAATTAGCTTTGGAACGCTTTGAGACTATTTGCGAGCAGATTTACTTCCAAGACCGAAGGGGCGTAGCGGGCTACGTTCCAAGGACTTGGAAGGAAAGATGCCGGAAAGAGGCCAAAACGAACAAAGATAATTCATAGAGAATTTGTTAATTAATAGAACACACCATATGTGAATCACGGTTCTTTGATTTATTTTTTTGAATCCGAGACCGACCTTTTTTTTGCATCGAGTACCATTCCCGTGGATATGGTGCTGAATGTTATTTTCTCATCAACTTGATGTACCATTCATCTGCTGGAGAGAGGTTCACATATCTCTTTCCATCTCCACCAAGATCCCATTGGCTTGTTATTTCCCATTGCCGAATAGGCAAGACGGCAAAATTGCCTGTAAGAATCATGCTATGCTCTTGGCGACGAAACTTACGGTGACTATGCTGTTTCCCTTGCTTTTGAGATTTGCAGCAACAGAATGTGGTAACGGGTGTCCTTTTCTTGCTTTTTCCCATGACTGACTGCAAAGGTAAAGACAAAAGCATTCTCAACCAAAGAAAAAACCTTAAAAATGATAAAGAGGTTCTGTGATGAGCCGTTTTAAGGTGGGTCCTATAAATTAGCTTCAGATGATTTGTCGCTTATTTTCGAGTGGATTCGCACTTTCAGCCGAAAAGAAGCACAAAACATCGAAGTTAAGAAAAGGCCTGGAAAGAACAAAAACTAATTTTCAGAACTCACCTAATTTGACATAGTTGGTAGATGCTTATTCACACTAAAGGTGGGTTCTATAAATTAGCTTTGCATTGCTTTTAGACTATTTTCGAGCAGATTTGCCTTCAAGCCCGCAGAAGCGTAGCGGGCTACGGTTCAAGGGATTGGAGACAAAGATGCCGGAAAGAGGCAAAAGCAAGCAAAGATAATTCATAGAGAATTTATTAATTAATAGAACACACCTAAATCCAATAGAACCAAAACTTTTCTTCGAAAAACACTACAGACTACAGGAACCCCTAATCCTTCATCAACACATACACCCGATGGCTGCCGCTTCCTTTTACGGTGATGCCATAGTCGGGGTTCTGCCACGCCTGTTTCAGCTCGCGCTGGGCGGTGGAGTAGGACAGGCCTGTGATGTTGGCATAGTCGCTGACGGTCATGAAGGGGTGGTCGGCCAGGAACTCGCGAGCCACAATCATGCGGTTCTTCACCTGCGGATACTTGGAGGTCTTGATGCGGACGCCTTCACGGCCATATACCCTGCGTAGGGACTGCTTGCTGAAACAAGCCTCCACCTGGCCGAAGAAGTCCTTGTTCTTGCTGAAGTTGATGTGGTCCAGTCTGAGGCTGCGGGCGTTGGGCTCAGGGTCGGCTGCGTCAGTGTCAGAAGCCGCTCCGCCAGCCTCGTTCCCCGGCTTGGCATCCTGCTCCGCATCGCCCTTCATCCGCACGCCGATGCTGAAGACGCCGATGTTGGGCAACTCCACCGAATGGCCCTTGCCCAGCTGTTCGGCCAGCTCCTTGGCCACATCGATGAGCACACCCGTCACCACAGCCTCGTTGTAGCTGTGCCGATGCGCCACCTCACGGATAAATTGTGTCCCGTCAATCCGGCTCTCATTCTTCAGTCGGTAAACCGTCCGCGTCTGCTCCGGATTCAGCATGTCGCGTTGTTCCAGCTTGTAGTATTCCATCGTCGTTTCTCTTTTCTGTTTCTACTCTCGTCTGTTTCTTGGTTTGTTTTTCCTCTCGCTTGTAAAAATACGACATACTTTGCACCCCCACCAAATTGCCGCTCTTAAATTATCTTAAAAGATGCGGGTGATGTGTGTATATTACTATGTGATTTCTGAAAAGAAACGCGTGCTTTCTATATATCACATAGTGCTTTTTACGTAAGTGCAAGCTGTTGACGTGAATTTTCCTCGTTCCAAGGCACTTGTCACCTGGCTTCACAGGACTAATCAAAACGGTGCTCCGGCATGAGGGGGAAGGTGCGGTTGACGATTCATAAAGCTCTTGTTTTCAGCGTGAAACGAGCAAAAAACAATGCAAAAATTATTTGATAACAGCTTGCGGAATCATTATCTTTGCATCCGATTAGTCAACCTATTGTTTAACTACTAAATCTAACTGCTTATGCAAAATGAAAATTTTTACCCCCAAGTCCTGACGCCCGTTCAGGCAACCGAATCGGCCATTGTTGAAGATGTCTCTGTTTCTGACTACGAAACAATCGAATCGGTCACTGTGATTAACCCCCTCCACGAGTTCCTGCTGAACGAGTACGAGCTGCGTCGCAACATCATCAGCGGCAAGATTGAGTTCCGCGAACACGGAGCCGACGCTTTCCGCGTGCTCACTAAGGACGAGCTGAACACCATCCTGTTGTCTGCCGAGGTCGCCCTGCCCAATCAGAAGCGGCTGCGCGACCGCCTTTGCACCCTTATCTATTCGCGCGCCACGCCCGACTTCGACCCTGCCGCCCATTGGCTCGCCTCGCTGCCCCAGTGGGATGGGAAGAACCATGTGGATGCGCTGCTCAACCGCATTCCCGCCCTGCCTGCCGACCAGCGCTACTGGCTGCATGTGTGGCTGCGGTCGGCTGTGGCCCACTGGCTGCAGAAGGATCATCTGCACGGCAACGAGCTGGTGCCCACCCTCATCGGCGAACAGGGCTGCGGAAAGAGCACCTTCTGCCAGCTCCTGCTGCCCGAACACCTGCGGCAGTACTATCTCGACCACGTCAACCTGGCCAACAAGTTCGACAAGGAAATGGCGCTGACCAACAACCTGCTGGTCAACATCGACGAGCTGGATCAGGTGCGGCGTTCGCAGCAGGCCGAGTTGAAGCAGCTGCTCTCCAAGAGCAGTGTCAACGGCCGTACCATCTATGGCAAGGTGCAGCAGGATCGTCGGCGTTATGCCTCGTTCGTGGCCACCACCAACAACCGTCACCCCCTGCATGATCCCACGGGTTCCCGTCGGTTCCTCTGCATCGAGATTCCCGCCGGCCGTCTCATCGACAACGCTCAGGCCATCGATTACGACCAGCTCTATGCCCAGCTCCTGTCGGAACTGGACCGCGGCGAGCGCTATTGGTTCACGGAGGAAGAGACGCGGGCTATCCAGCGCCACAACATGCCCTACCAATCGACGCTCGACATGGAGCGTATCGTCATGGCGTGCTTCCGCAAGCCCCTGCCCGACGAGCCTTGCCGGCCCGTCAAGATGACTGCCATCCTCGATGTGGTCAGCAGCGAGTTCCCCTTCATCCGTCCCCAGCACAGCACGAAGGTGCAGATTGGTCTGGCCCTCGCCGCCCAGGGATTCAAGAGCAAGCGCGACGAATTCGGAATGACCTACTTCGCCGTGCCCCTGCGGGCGGTGCCCCAGTAATGACCTCCGCGTCCGTCCACACCAGAGAATCGCCCCGTCCTGCGAAAGGACGGGGCGATTGCGTTAGCAGTTAATTCCTGTAGTCTGTAGTGTTTTTCGGAAAAAATTTTTTTTCTGAAGATTGATTACCACAGCAATTTGCACCAATCGGCTATGGTTCTGCATTGATCTCATTCTGTGCATAGGTGATGGCTTCTTTTTTTATCTCATCCTCATCATTTGCTACAACGTCAAGAACTTTGTCGGCGAGCCAGATGGTCAGCAGTTCTTTCTCGTCTATCTCGAAGAGTTTGGCCATAATGGGAATCTGGCTGCGCTTTGCCTTACGCTCTCCACGTTCTATTTTACTATACATTGGGGTGTCAATCTCTAACGCTGCTGACAACTGTCGCTGTAGCAGACCATGCTCCTCTCTGAGCACTTTGATTTTCTTTCCCAATATCATATCCGTTTCTCTTCTCTTATCTTACACTTCGACTAAACAAAGTAATAACTTCGACGAAAACTTAATTCTTGCAATTTCCTACTTCCCCTGTTTTTACGGGCTTCTCATGATGATGCATCAAAGAAGTTCGACTAAACATCGACTAAACTATCGGAAATGACTATTTTTACGACTAGAAGCTTCCGATTAGCCATTTTCTAGTCGTTATTAGTCGTGTACTAGTCGTTGTTTTGGTCCTTACTAGTCGTCGCATACCAAGTCCTATCCTTTTGTATGACTGAACCTTCATTTCTCATTTCCGCCAAGATATTACCAACCAATCTTTGATTTTGTTCCTTGGTGTTTCTTGCAGGAAGGGTCTCTCTGAGATATTCAATAACGAACTCTCTTCGGGTTCCATCCTCTCCAGCATTCTGAATGAACTGTAAGGCCATCTGCTTTATCTTGTCGCGTTCAAGTCCTTTCACTTTGGTGTATTCAGGCAGTTGTTTCGTTTGCCTTGCAATACTTAGGGATATGGTCAAATCTGGGTATTCGCCCTCTACCAAACCGCGCTCCAATAGGTTCTTGGCATCTCGCTCTACAATGTCCCTTCCAAGTTCCCTATAGAATCTGAGCACTTCCGTATTCACCTTAACTGCCGCCTTTACCTGGCTCTGTCTATAATTTGCAACGCGGTTTGTCATCCATTGTACGTATTCCTTATCTAAAATACCAATATCTGTCATTGTTGTTCAAATGTTTCTCATAATGTGTCGAATTCTATGTGATGTTTAAGGATTTCTTCCTCTTCTCTCATCTTCAGGACAAACTCTGCAAATGTTTCGCAGGTATGCTCTGTATGCAATCCGTAGATACCGATGCTCCCTCCATACCCTGCCAGCTCTTTCCTGGATTCGGCTTGCTCATCTTTTCTTAATGGAACCACAAAGCCGCCCCTGGATACCCTCAGCCGGTACATATATGCTATTACCTGATGCAGGTCGTCGCCACTTACATTTTGTATTTCCGTATTGCCATATCCCTTGTACTTTGCATCGAGTACAAAATCGTTGCGATAGAAATCCGGATAACGAGGACACGACCCGTCAGTGAACAGATTGATACGCCCTTTGAACACCTTGTTTTGCGGATGAGTGAATCCACATTTTGCTAAAACGGTGTTCAGATATTCTTCCCAGAGCCAGGCACCGTCGAAAAGGATGCCGTAGATTTCATTGTCGTCGCGTCCGTACTTTAATTCCTCGTGACGGAGAATCTGTAGGCAGATCCGTTGCAGGTTCCGATATTCAGAGTAATAGGGATGACTGAGTGGACGCAGGTTCTGGCTGATAACGCAGCGGAGGTCATTCCGGTTGTAGGTGGGAGTAGCCTCTTTTATCTGTGTGACAGCATTCTTTGTAGCCTCGTCGCTGTGCAGAACACCTCCTCTATATGGATGGCGGGCGACATATTCTATGGTGTGACGAATCAACTGACTGACGTGGTTGTCGTACACATATTCACGGGTGGAATAGGCCACGCTGCCTGCAAAGGGGATGTTCTGGCGGATATGCCTGCTGACATCTATCCTGCCCCTGACATTAGCATCGTTGTATCTTCGCGACTGATATTCTTTGTACAGCCCCTGCCGTAAGGCTCGTTTGAGAAACGGAGGAAAGAGGTATATCAAGAAGTCGAAGACGCTATCCTTGTCAGTGTTGTACTTCATGTCAAACAGATTAATGGCGAAAACCTTCTGCAGCATGTAGTGCAAAAAATAGTCACAGCTATCCTCCTGTGCGAAGCGGGACATGATTCTGACCTTGGTGTTGTTAAAGCCGATGAAGCCCATGATGTTGCCAGTGGAAATGGTGCTCTCATCCACTTGCAGGATATAGCTGTCGCCAATCTTGTCGCCGTTCTCGTTCAAGCTCTGAGGAAAAACGAGAAGGTTGGGATTGTCGTCAGAACATAATTTCGCAATGGAGCGCCCAGCAATCATTTTCAGATTGTTGAGATGCGCCATTTCTTGTTCTGACAACAGTCGCTGGCTATTATCCTTGATTGCTATTGGCTGCAACATTCTTGGTTGACTCGTCTTCGTAGGCTTTCTTCAAATTTGCAAGTTCTTTCTCTGCATTGGCACTGCCGCGAAGATACTCTGCCAGCAGCCCTTCAAGGTGGAATTGCCACAGTGCCTCAAAATTGTTGTATTGCTCGTATTTCTTGAAGTAGGCAGCACCAATCTGATATGCTTTGCCCAGCCCATTCGTTCTGAGAATAGCCTCGTTCAGGTTGCGCATACGGTTTTTCAATGCCTTTTCGTTCAGCATACCGTCGAGCATGTGCATACTCTCCTCCGCTGACACCTCTGCCCAGGCAAAACGACGCCGCATGGCAAAGTCCATGCTTTCCACGCTGCGGTCAATATCGTTCATCGTACCGATGATGTAGACGTTCTCGGGAACGAAGAATCCATCCTTGAACACGTCCCCGTCTTCAACCATGTTCTGATACTGTGTCTGCACCTTCCCTTCCTCTCCCCTGTAGCCAGGGTCAATAGAGAAGAACAACTCACCGAATATCTTTGAGATTTCACCACGGTTGATTTCGTCAATAATGAAAACTAATGGTTTTATTTCCCCATTATCTGTAGGATGACAATAGTTTTTCTTGATATAATCCCCGATAGACTTTGTATATGTATCATTCTCATGGCATGCTCCTTTCTGTAAATAGTCCATCATTTTATCATCAGTTACACTCCATGGACTTGAGATATGTGCTACAGCAATATTCCCTCTTTTATCTAATGTCGTTTGTATTATTGTTGAACTTCTGAAACTTTTAATCTTTTTATCTCCATTTTCCAATAAATCCTTTTTAAAAGCTGTTAAGGCATTCTCTATAGTTTTCTGTGTATTTGCATCTTCATGTAATAATGCTGATTTGCAGAATTCTTTAAAAACTCCATCCTCACGTCTAAAACCAATACTGCCATTTATATCAGGCTTGGTTGGCCTTAGTCCCTCCACAAAATCCGTATAGTCATACGACGGATGAAACTGCACGAAGCCTATTTCTTCATCTTTGCATCCCATCGCCTTTGCAATCTCCTTCGCCATGAAAGTCTTTCCCGTCCCTGGTGCCCCCGTTAGAATCAGGTTCTTATTGGCCATAAGCAGGTCGATATATATCTGATATTCTGAATTCATCTCAGTTTCTGTATTTATGTTCAACAATTCTTTGATGTGTAGGGCTTGCTTGTCTGTAGTACCCTGAAAGAAAAGGCTGTTCCCCATTTCTTCGTTTTGCTTCGGTATTTCTAATATGGAATGCCACTGTACTGTTCGGCACATGGGATTGTCATTCTCTTCTTTAAACATGCAGTCCGAAGTAATGATTCCCCAACCATGCAACATGTGATATTGCTTACCATTGCCTTTCTTTGGTTCAAAACTCACAACAATGTCCCCCACACTGACTTCGTTGATGAACGACCAATAGGCATCGGGGATCTTCAAGTCGCTGTTGCCAACATCCTGCTGATAAGCTTTCCGTAAGGCATTCCTCGACTTATATGGTCTAAAATCCTTTATGTTCTTTGCTGATGAGCCTATGTCCAGCGTATCCTGCCAAGATTTAGATACCTTTAAGCTCCATAACCATACACGTTGCTTGTTAGGGAAGAGGATATCGTGTATGTACCCTATCTTGCTCGGAAACTCAACGAAGAGCATCCAGAGTACATCCTGTGCCAGTAGCAATGCACTATTTTCCTGTCCATGCAGCGAATGTGAAACCAATTGCTGAAGTGAGATATCTTCATCAATCAATTCTCTCAAAGGGCGTAACATCTCCAGAAAGTGCTCGTAGCACTGCCCTGCAGGTCTTTTCTCCTCGTTAAGATATTTGCAGAGTTGCACATAGACCTCATATTTATAAATGGTATATTTTTGCGGATTGATACAGGTCAAGATGACAGAAGCCAACCGCTCGTCATTTGCCTTGCTATTGAATTCTGTGGAGGAAAGAAGGGAAGACATTGTCGACTTATAACTTGCTAGCCGCTCATTCAGAGGCTTGTTCTCGTTTGTGAGGGAATTTAAAGCCCCCTGTAGCCCTTCTGGATTTGTCTTCACCAAATGCAACAGAGGCTTATTGTCACGAGCCGCGTCAACGAGATTGTCAAATCCACCTAACTCCGACTTTTTGGGGTTTGCCACATGACTACGAATAATGTCAATGGGTGATTTCCCCTTGTTGGCTGTTATCATTTGCCATTTGTATATTTCCGTCCACTTGTCACCATCAATTGGAACTTCTCTTCGCAACTCCTTGTATCGTTCTACCAGATACCAGTACAGATAATCTCTAATAGCCTCTACTAATTCCGACCGAAGCTGCCATTCAAAGGTACCCTCACTCCCCTTTGGTAAGTCCATGCCCTCGCACATGGGGATAATCCAGTAGCAAGGTTTGCCATTTGGCCTTATCACTTGGAATCGGCCTAAGCGTTTCTGCACATATTCACCAATCTTAGCGATATATGAGTTGAGCGACCGAGGACTGCCGCCCATCGTATTGCTCACGGCCGTGCAAGAACCCCGATGGTCAGGATAATAATAGAATCGCAGTAGCGTTTCTTTATATTCAACCATCGTTTTCTCATCCTGCAATACCTCGAGCCATTCCCCTTTGGTAATTCCTATGTCGCAAGAGTATATGTCACCTTGTTGCTTAACCTCTATTGTTTCCATATATAGTTAATTCTTTCAGATGATTATTTCCTGTGCCACATGATCGCTTTCATCTTTATTCCATCTGCATAGCTTATAAGAATGCACAGGGATGTTCGCAAATGTATAATCAAGAAAAAAAGGATAGTTTTCTTTGAATTGATGGTAATAAGTCGCCATCGTTTCTCTTCCCAGAGTTTCATGCGTCTTCTGGTGATAAATGCTGACAAAGCCCATATCCTCCAAGAAACCCAAAATGGTCTCTATGGAATATCTCTTTGTTGCCTCTTGCTGACCTTTGAAACAATTAAAGTCGCCAGAGATGATAGTTGGCTGTTGCTTTAAGTACGGAACGTAATCTTCCAACGCTTCTAACAGTATTTGGGGATAGCTCATGTCTTTGTTTGAATCCGTTTTTGTGGGCCACGTGGCAATTATCAGAATGTCACCAAGATACAAAGGCAATAAATACTTATGTTTAGGTTTAAACAATTCTGGCAATTTGCTGCTCAACGTAGACTTCACAACGATGCCAAGGCCTTTCCAGTCGCAATCCCCCATCCAATATGATTGATAGTCGTGAGGAATCTGTAGCTGCGAAGGATTGGCTAATTCGGGCAAGATATAAATATCTGCCTCCTTAGCCATAATCTTCTCCAGCTTATCTTGCGACGAATGGTGTATGTTGTATGATAGTAGCTTCATTTTCATACTATGTGTTATGTCGACAGTTTTTTCTTATTTTTCAGCAACTTCTTCTCTTCGCTTGCCAGCCTACGCTCAATCTTCTTGACATCTTCTGCTGCAGGCAAGTTCTCTGGGATGATGCCGCGCTCTGTAAGCATCTTGCGGACGGCAGCATTATTATCGACGTGTTCTTTAGTGATGGCCGTTTCGCCTTGCAGGTCTTTGGTTTGAACGTTGACACTGGTCATCTCTGCTGCGAAGTCTTTGGCCTTGATGCTGATAGTGGGGAGGAAATCGGCGAGGGGACGATTCTGGGGCATTCCCATCTTTCGCTTCATCATATTGGTGCTGAGCCGGAAGAGGGCTTGGTCGCCCTTGGAGCGAATGACGGCGAAGGTCTGGTCGTTGACACCACGCTCGTAGAGAATGCCGGAAAGCTTGCGCTCTGTTTCTTGCAACTTGGTACGTGCTTTGACTCGCTCCACCTCCAATATGCGTTGCTCTATCAGTTCTGCCCGGCGGGTCTGGACAGCGAAATAGGTCTGAGCAAAGGCTATCTGTGGTTTGCGCGGGTCGCCATTCTGAGCCACAAGATAGCAGGCATAGCGGGTGAGCATGATATCGTCAACTTCTCTTTCTGCTCCAGAACCCAGACTGACCATTTTGCTGACGTCAGCAAAATGGTCAGCAACCGACTGCCCTGCATTCTTACAGGCTTCCTTTGCTTTGTCTATCACATTGTTAAAGTTGCGCCATTGCTGGTATCCCAAGAGGGTGCTTAATTCCCTTGCGCTCCAACATTCGGTATTGTCAATCATGCAAACAGCATCTTCAAAGCTTCTAAACAAAGCTTGTATCTCTTCTTTCTTCATACAGATTTATAAATAGAAGTAAAATTCAGAACCCTTTATCCGGTTTGTCAAGTTTGACCACAAAGATATAATAATAATTGCAGACCATCGCAAGAAAATAGCGACAATCTGCAATATTTATGGTTTTTGTGAGAAAAACGAACGTTTGTACCGATAAAGTGCCTAAATGAGTCCTCGTATTCTTCCGGTTTACTTTGGTGTCAAAAACCTGTAGTCTGTAGTGTTTTTCGGAAAAAACTTTTTTCCAAGTAACGCCCTAACCGTCGGTCACGAGCACCACCATTCCGCCGTGCCTGTGCCAATTGCTATGCGCCCCCGGCTCGAACGTCACAGCGAATGTATACGATTATGTGGTGGGACAGAATAGTATATTTTCCATCATAATATGCTTAATTTCAATGTTTTCACTTGGACATGTGAAATTGACTATTATTTTATTATGCTATATATTAAGGTGGGTTCTATAAATTAGCTTTGCATTGCTTTTAGACTATTTCCGAGCAGATTTGCCTTCAAGCCCGCAGAAGCGTAGCGGGCTACGGTTCAAGGGATTGGAGACAAAGATGCCGGAAAGAGGCAAAAGCAAGCAAAGATAATTCATAGAGAATTTATTAATTAATAGAACACACCATTATTGTTATTGCTTTGAATCACATTCTTGCAGGGTCATAAAAACAGAGCGGCCTCCTTTGCATTTCTGCAAGAAAAGCTGTATATTGACGCGGGCGACCCGCGCGTAAAATAATAGGTGTTGTTACCTCTCTTGTATAGGCGAGCGCCTGAGAGAGAGTAATCAAATTATCGGTAATCGACAAAGTTGCTTGGCTCGTCCAAGAATGACCAAATTTTGTGGCCATTCTTTTTGTCGGGTTTGCATTATTTAACTCTCTGCGGGGCATGGGGGATTACTCTCTTCGTTTAGTTTATAGTTCCACGCCGCCCTCGCTGGGTGTGCGGAACTGGAATGTTGTCTTGCTGTCCTTGTTGGTGATGAGGAAGTCGGTCTTTCGTATAACGTCCATGCCAATAAGCATGGAATATTCATCGAGGTCGGCACCATAGACTATCATGTTGTGCCCTGTGTCGTTATGGTTTGGCGGCCTGTGCCGCCGATTCATCGCCGTCCTCCTCGTAGTGCTGGAAGAGGAAGTCGTTGTAGGGGTACTTCTGCACGTGCAGCTCGCGGACACGTGTGTAGAGGAGACGCTTGAGCTCGTCGATGTTCTGGCGCTCGCGGGCACTGATAAAGATGCAGTCGGAACCGAGGCGTGCCATCCACGTCTGCTTCAAGTCGGCCAGGCTGAGGTTTTCCTTGGTGGCGGGAGTCAGGTCGTCGGGGTCCTTGGGCGTGAAAGTGTAGGCATCTACCTTATTAAATATAATCATGGAGGGCTTGTCGCTGCAGCCCAGGTCGGCCAGCGTCTTTTCCACCACCTGAATCTGTTCCTCAAAGTCGGGGTGGCTGATATCAACCACGTGTACCAGCAGGTCGGCCTCGCGCACCTCGTCGAGTGTGCTCTTGAAGCTCTCGATGAGGTCGGTGGGTAGTTTACGAATGAAGCCGACGGTGTCGGAGAGGAGGAAGGGTAGGTTGTCGATGATGACCTTGCGCACGGTGGTGTCGAGCGTGGCAAAGAGTTTGTTCTCGGCAAAGACTTCGCTCTTGGCCAGGAGGTTCATCAGCGTGCTCTTGCCCACGTTGGTGTAGCCCACCAGTGCCACGCGAATCATGCGGCCGCGGTTGCTGCGCTGGGTGGATTTCTGGCGGTCGATGTCGGCCAGGCGCTGTTTGAGCAAGCTCATGCGGTTGAGGATAATGCGGCGGTCCATCTCCAACTGCGTCTCGCCCGGTCCGCGCAGGCCCACGCTGCCTTTGCCGCCGCCAGAGCCGGAGCCGCCGCCCTGACGCTCGAGGTGTGTCCAGAGACGTTGCAGGCGTGGCAGCATGTAGCGGTACTGTGCCAGCTCGACCTGCGTCTTGGCGTTGGCCGTTTGTGCGCGCATGGCGAAGATGTCCAAGATAAGGCTGGTGCGATCCAGGATCTTGACTTTGAGCACTTGCTCGATATTGCGCAACTGCTTGGCGCTGAGTTCATCATCGAAGATGACCATGCCCACCTCGCGTTCGGCCTCTTCCTCGGCATCGATGTAGGCGCGGATTTCCTCCAGCTTGCCTTTGCCCACATAGGTGACGGCCGACGGCCCACCCACGCGCTGGGTGAAGCGGCGTATGGTTACGGCTCCGGCCGTGGTGGCCAGGAACTCCAGTTCGTCCAGGTATTCGTTGGTCTTGCGCTCGTCCTGTGTGGGCGTGATGATGCCCACCAGGACGGCTGTTTCTGTCTGTGCTTCGGTGATGATGAATTCTTTCATGTCAGCGTTTAGCGGTTGTCGGTAGGCGTTTGTGGCCGAATGGTCATTTCACCTGGATGACCAGGTACTTGCTGGCGCTCCAGAACTGTGTGGGGTTGGTGATGCGCAGCACATACTGTCCTTTGGCATCCTTGGCCAGGGTGTAGGTGTTGGCGGGATGGCTTGTCAGCACTTTTGCGCTCTTGGAATAGAGCTTGATTTCCTTGTCAACGCGGATGTCGATCTTGGTGAAGTAGTCGCGGTTGAAGTTGCTGCTTTTCAGCACGTCGCCGCTTTGCAGTATTTTCTGCTCCTTGAGCTCGGCCTTGGTGCCGAACACGAACCAGGCGGTGTTGAGGTCCTTGTCCTGCTTCTGGATGGTTTCCTGCTTCTGTGCGTTTTCGGCCGAGAGGTTGCTAACGTCCTCGTTGAGGGTCTCGATCTGCTCGCCCTGCTGTGCAATCTGCACGTCGCGGTCGGCAATCATGGCCTCCAGTTCCTGCACCTTCTTGTTCTGCTCGTCCAGTTGCTGTTGCAGGTTCTCGATGGTCTTGGTGAGTTTCTCCACATTGATGTTGGCCGTTTTGAGCTTGTCCTTGAGCTGTGCGATGCGGTTGCGGTTCTGCTGCATGGTTTCCTGAATGAACTGGATGTTCTCGCGGATAACCTCCTTGGACGATGCAGCCTCGGGGTTGCCGTTGGCCACGGTGATGCGCCCTTCAGCCTCGTTGATCTGCCGGAATCCCTCCTGAATCTCGTTGATGGATCCCATGATTTCGTTCAGCTCGGTTTCTTTCTCGTCGATGACCTGCATGAGCGAGTCGCGCTCCTGTTGTGCCTTGTCATCTACTTGTTTGCCATTGTTGGTGCAAGCCATCAGTGCCAGCAGGCACAGAGGCATGATTAACATCTTTTTCATAGTTGTTCTTTTTTGATGTTTCTATCTTTTTGTTTGCTTTCGTTGTTGGTTGTGGGGGCCCCGCCCACGATGATGACAAATTCGCCGCGTGGCTCGTGCTCCTGGAAATGAGTCAATGCCTCCTGCATGGTGCCGCGCACGGTCTGTTCGTGCATCTTGCTGATTTCGCGGCACACGGCCACGGGGCGGTCCTGGCCGAAGACTTCGGCAAACTGCTGGAGGGTCTTGACCACGCGGTGGGGCGATTCGTAGAAGATGATGGTGCGCGTCTCGGCGGCCAGTTGCTGGAGGCGCGTCTGGCGCCCTTTCTTCTGTGGCAGGAAGCCTTCAAAACAGAACTTGTCGCAGGGCAGTCCCGAACTGACCAGCGCAGGGACGAATGCAGTGGCGCCAGGCAGGCAGCTGACCTCGATGCCGGCACGGATGGCCTCGCGCGCCACCAAGAAGCCGGGGTCGCTGATGCCGGGCGTGCCAGCGTCGCTGATGACGGCCACGTCGGCACCCGCCAACAAGCGCTCAACGATTTGATGCACAGTCTGGTGCTCGTTGAACTTGTGGTAGGATAGCATGGGCTGGTGAATATCAAAATGCTTCAGCAGCAGACCGCTGGTGCGCGTGTCTTCTGCCAGGATGAGATCCACCTCTTTCAGCACCCGAAGTGCGCGGAGCGTGATGTCCTCAAGGTTGCCCACAGGGGTCGGTATCAAGTAAAGCATATACAAAGGTAGGTATTCCTTTGCATATAGCGTGCACGCACGAGCAGAATTTAACAGATTTTGGAATTTTTATGCCTTTTTCTTGTTCCAAACAGGAGAAAAGCGTACTTTTGTCGGCCAACATAACGGCACTTGACATGAACGAAAGGGACTATAACGGTGAAATGATGCGTCGTGGGCGCATCGAGGTGATTTGCGGCTCGATGTTCTCCGGCAAGACGGAGGAACTGATCCGGCGCATGAAGCGTGCTAAGTTTGCCAAGCAGAAGGTGGAGATATTCAAACCTGCCATTGATACCCGCTACAGCGAGGAGGATGTGGTGAGCCATGAGGGCAACAGTATCCAATCCACCCCGGTGGAGAGCAGCGCCAGCATCCTGCTGATGGGCTCGGACACGGATGTGATAGGTGTGGACGAGGCGCAGTTCTTTGATGCAGGCATCGTGGATGTGTGCAACGAGCTGGCGTCGCGAGGCGTGCGCGTGATTGTGGCCGGACTGGATCTCGACTTCAAAGGGAACCCATTCGGCCCGATGCCCAACCTATGTGCCATAGCCGATGAGGTAACGAAGGTGCATGCCATCTGTGTGCACTGTGGCGCTTTGGCTTATGTGAGCCACCGCATCGTGGCTGGCGACAAGCAGGTGATGCTGGGTGAGACGCATGAGTACGAGCCGCTGTGCCGCGAGTGCTATGCGAAGGCTACGGGGAAGACAGAAGATTGAGCACTGAAGATAGTAGGTTGGAGGTTGAGGCTTCTCTCATCCCTCTCTCCTCCATGCCTTACATCTTCATCCCTCTCTCCTTCATCGTTCACCCCTTTACCCTTCGATACTCCCTCTTCCTTCAATCTTCAATATCCAATTTTCAATCTCCTTTGTTTTCCCGATGTTTGATCGTCCGATTACTTTTGACAGCTTTATCCGCGGCCTGATGGCTGTGTTGATACTTGTGGGACTGGGCTACGTGCTCAACCTGCTGAGCAGCGTGTTGCTCCCGTTCTTTATAGCGTGGCTGCTGGCTTACCTGCTTTATCCGCTGGTGTCGTTCCTGCAGTACCGTTGCCGCTTGCGCTTTCGTGTACCTTGCATCATTCTGGCTTTCTTGATTGTGCTGACGGCGTTGGCCGGCTTGTGCCTGTTGGTGGTGCCGCCCACGATCGAGGAGTTTTCAAAGCTGAGTGGTTTGCTGGCACAGTTCTCGAAGCGTTATCTGGGCGACACGGACGTGGCTCCGTATCTGGAGCGCTTCTTCAACGACTTCGCACAGAAGTACCAGAAGGACTTGCTCAACCTGGTGCATGAAAAGAGCGTGATTGATGCCCTGCAGGGCATACTGGGGCAGGCCTGGAACTTGGTGACAGGGGCCGTGGGCATCGTCATCGGTCTGCTGGGGTCGGTCATCGTGCTGTTGTACATGTTCTTTATCCTGATGGACTACGAGAGCATTTGCAACGGGTGGGTGAACCTGGTGCCGCAGAAGAGCCGTTCCTTTGCCGTGCAACTGGTTGAGGATGTGAAGAATGGAATGAATGCCTACTTCCGTGGGCAGGGCCTGATTGCCTTCTTGGTGGGGGTGCTGTTCAGTATCGGTTTCCTCATCATTGATTTTCCCATGGCCATTGGCCTGGGCATGTTCATCGGATTGCTCAACCTTGTACCCTACTTGCAGACGGTGGGCCTGATTCCGGCCGTTATGCTGGCTTTGCTCAAGTCTGCCAATACGGGCGAGAATTTCTGGTGGATCCTGTTCCTGGCCTTCTTGGTGTTCCTGGTGGTGCAGACCATTCAGGACATGGTGCTCACGCCTAAGATTATGGGCCACCAGATGGGGCTGAACCCCGCAGTGATTCTGCTCTCGCTCTCGGTGTGGGGCAGTTTGCTGGGCTTCATCGGCCTGATTATAGCCTTACCGCTGACCACGCTGATGATTTCGTACTACCGTCGGTTCATTCTTGGTGACCAGGCGGTAGGGCCTGTGTTCAGTTCGGGAAAGGGCAAAGGGGGGCCGGCTACGGCGGCTGTGCCCACGGCACCTGCGGTTGTCGTGGCCGAGGAAGCTATGGAAAAGCGCCGGCAGCGTCGTCGCCGCAAGCCCAAGGCTTCGGCCGAAGCAGATGTGGCACGTCGCGAAGAACCGGCACCGGCTGCGACTCAACCGGCACCGTCTTCAAAGCGTGGCAAGAAGAAACCGCAGGATCCACAATAATGGCCTCTAATGATTTCTTAAAGGGCCCTTCGCAGGTGCGTGAACGAGACAGATTTGCAGTAGAATGCAAAAAGTGGGCCGAAAAGTTTGGTGGTTCATAAAAAGTTCGTACCTTTGCACCCGCTTTTAGGGGAATGATCCGCTAGCTCAGCTGGTAGAGCACAACACTTTTAATGTTGGGGTCTTGGGTTCGAGCCCCAAGCGGATCACAAAAAGGAGGCCATGGCCTCCTTTTTGCTTTCCTTGGTTGAAGTGTCAAGACGTTGGAAACGTCTCCTCTCAGTAACCGCAGTGTCCGAGGACCTGCGGGTGTTTTAGGGGTATGGAATGCGCCCAGACGGGGTGCCCCAGTGTGCTGGGCGACTCTTTCAGGGTTGATAGCTATGCAGTGGCCAATCCTTGTGGCCTCGCTACGAACGTACTCACGGTTATTGATAGGGGAGCGCGCTGGTTTTGTTAGTGGTGCGTTGGCGGATCATTACGTCTTCCGTTTTGCTTCCCACCGGTACATACTCCACGATGTTGGGGAGCAATTGTTTTGGCACGGCAACCACAAGTGTAAGCCTCCGTAGCCATCAGTGCTTGTCTGCGTAGCCATCAGTGTTTGTCCGCGCGGACAAATGATTTTGTCCGCGCAGACAAATGCTCGTGCCTGCCGGGTCAAAATGCAAGTGTGGTTGGCATGGGGCAAAAAACTCTTGCATCCATCCGAAAAGGGCGGTTGGATGAACGAGGTGGTGCGGAGAGGGTGGGGCAGTACTTACGAGCGGGCGGAATCAGTGGGTGCCTGCCGGCTGAAACTTCCATACGATGATGGAGAGCAGGATGTACCAGAGAATAATGGCGAACGGGGCGCTCAATCCAAGCGGAAGGAGCAGGACGCTGCCAGCCAGGAAAATGTACTTGACGCGGTTGTCGGCCCATGACAAGTTCTTGAACTTCAGTGCGAATAGCGGAATCTCGGCCACCAGCAGGAAGGAGAACATGAGCATGAACAGGAAGAGGAATACGGCATTGAACCGGCCGCTGCACAGGAAACTGAACTGGCTGACGATGAGCGAACCCCAGAATAATGCGTTGGCGGGGGTAGGTAGGCCGATGAAACTACTGCTCTGGCGCGGGTCTATGTTGAACTTGGCCAGTCGCAGGGCCGAAAAGGCAGCCATGACAAAGGCAGTGTAGGGCAGGAAGCCTTCCAAAGGCTGGAGCCATACGGGATATTGCACGTAGCGGAACAGGGCGAACACCATGGCCGAGGGGGCTACGCCGAAGGTGACCACGTCGGCCAGCGAGTCCAGTTCTTTGCCAATGGGCGAGCAGTAGCCGATGAGGCGAGCGGTCATGCCGTCGAAAAAGTCGAACACGGCACCGATGATGATGAGCAGCAGTGCCCAGCGGAAGTGGTCGTGAAAGGCTGCACCTGTGGCCATGCAACCGCAGATGAGGTTGCAGCAAGTAAGGGTGTTGGGGAGGAACTTCATAAGCGTGCAATGATGGTTTCGTTGCCTGTCACCTTCTGTCCCACATGTACCAGGGGCTTGGTGCCCAGCGGCAGGTACACGTCGACGCGGGAGCCGAACTTGATGAAGCCGAGGTGCTCGTCGATGTAGCAGTTCTCGCCTTGGCTGGGGTAGGTGACGATGCGGCGTGCCACGGCTCCGGCAATCTGGCGGCAGAGAATTTCATGGCCTTCGGGGGTGGCGATGACCACGGTGCTGCGTTCGTTGTCGGTGCTGGCCTTGGGCAGCCATGCAGCCTGGAAGCGACCGTTGTGGTGCTGGATGAGTTTGATGGTTCCGTCGGCCGGAATCCAGTTGGCAAGCACGTTGAACAGGCTCATGAAGATGCTCACCATGAGGCGCCGGTCGTGGAAGTACTCGTTCTCCTCGACCTCTTCAACGACGACCACCTTGCCGTCGGCCGAGGCCACAACGACCCCTTCCGTGTCGCCGTTGAACAGCCGGATGGGGCAGCGGAAGAAGTTTACTATTATAAGGTAGATGGTGCCGCAGATGGCTACAACTACCCAAAATAAGGGGCTGCTGAAGCCAAAGGCATAGCCGATGGCGAGGCACATAAGGGCCATGACGATGCCGCCCCCCACCAGTGTGTGGGTGCCTTCGCTGTGCAGTCTGATGTTTTTCTTTATCTTGCCAAGTTGTCTTACCATGAGTTAATCGTAGGGCATTTTCTGCCTTTCGTTGGACAAAAGTAGTCATTATTTGTGTAGGAGCAAAAAAAAGTGTCCCTTTTTTGGCAGTTTGGCGGAAGATTTGTACTTTTATGCCCGTTTTTGAAACTTCTTATGCAGGATTTCGTCCATTTACACGTTCATACGCAGTATTCACTGCTCGACGGTCAGGCCAGTATTCCCAAACTGGTCGATAAGGCCGTGCGCGACGGTATGCCGGGCATGGCTGTAACCGACCACGGAAACATGATGGGGATAAAAGAGTTCTTCAACTACGTGAAGAAGAAGAACGGGAAACTGAAGGAGGAGGGGAAGCCGCTGTTCAAGCCCATTTTCGGGTGCGAGATGTATGTGGCCAACCGCCTGATGACGGACAGGGATCCCAATGCCGGCGACAACAAACGTTACCACCTGATTGTGCTGGCCAAGAACGAGGTGGGCTATCATAACCTGATCAAGTTGGTGTCCGACTCGTGGACCAAGGGCTTTTATGTCCGCCCCCGCACCGACCACGAACAGTTGGAAAAGCACCACGAGGGGCTGATTGTATGCTCGGCGTGTCTGGCTGGAGAGGTGGCTCGATTCATCAACAACGGAAACGTGGCACAGGCCGAGGAGACCATTCAGTGGTACAAGCGCTTGTTTGGCGAGGACTACTACCTGGAAATCATGCGGCATGAAGTGAAAGATCCCCATCAGCGGGCCAACCGCGAGACTTTCCCCTTGCAGCAGCAAGCCAATCAGGTAATTCTGGAAATGGCCAAAAAGCATGGCGTGAAGGTGGTGGCTACCAACGATGTGCACTTTGTTGACGAGGAGAATGCCGAGGCGCACGACCGGCTGATCTGTCTGGCCACCAACCGCGACCTGGACGACCCGAAACGAATGCTCTACACCAAGCAGGAGTGGTTCAAGACTACCGACGAGATGCGTGCCATCTTTGCCGATGTGCCTGAAACACTCACCAATACCATGGAGATATTGGACAAGGTAGAGGTGTACAGCATTGACCATGCCCCCATCATGCCCAACTTTTCCATTCCGAAATGGTTCGGCACAGAGGAGGAATACAGGCAGCGTTTCACGCCGCAACAGCTGATAGATGAGTTTACTCACGACGAGAACGGCAATGTGGTGTGCTCGGAAGAGGAAGGGCTGAAAAAGGTGGACAAACTGGGCGGAGTGGACAAACTGTACCGCCTGAAGCTGGAGGCCGATTATCTGAAGCACCTTACCTACGAGGGGGCTAAACGTGTGTATGGCGAGCCCCTGAGCCAGGAGGTGGATGACCGGCTGCGCTTCGAACTGCATGTGATGAAGACGATGGGTTTTCCGGGCTACTTCCTCATTGTGCAGGACTATATCAATGCCGCTCGCTACGAACTGGGGGTGAGTGTGGGACCTGGGCGTGGCTCGGCTGCCGGCAGCGCCGTGGCCTTCAGCCTGGGCATAACGCTGGTGGACCCCATCAAGTACGACTTGCTGTTTGAGCGTTTCCTCAACCCCGACCGTATATCGCTGCCTGATATCGATGTGGACTTCGACGACGACGGACGTGGAAAGGTGTTGTCGTGGGTGACGCAGAAATACGGCGAGCCAAACGTGGCACACATTATTACTTATGGCACCATGGCCACAAAAACGGCACTGAAGGATGTGGCCCGTGTGCAGAAACTGCCGTTGGAAATTAGCAACCAACTGTGCAAACTAATACCCGACCGCCTGCCGGCCGGGCCCGATGGCAAGGTGCCTAAGTTGAACCTGCCCAATGCCATTGCGGCTGTGCCCGAGCTGCAACAGGCCGAGGCCTCGCCCAACGAACTGATTGCAACCACCGTGAAGTATGCCAAGATGCTGGAGGGGAATGTGCGCAATACCGGTGTGCATGCCTGCGGCGTGATCATCTGCCGGGACCCAGTGGATGCGTGGGTGCCGGTTTCGACAGCCGAGGACAAGGAAACGGGCGAGAAGATGATTTGCACACAGTATGAAGGCTCGGTCATCGAGGATACGGGGCTGATCAAGATGGACTTCCTCGGGCTGAAGACACTCAGTATCATCAAGGAGGCATTGGCCAACATCAAGCTCAGTCTGGGCATCGACATCAACATAGAGAATATCGACATAAGCGATCCGGCCACCTATCAGCTTTATTGCGACGGCCTGACGGTGGGTACCTTCCAGTTTGAATCGGCCGGCATGCAAAAGTACCTGAGGGAACTGCAGCCTTCCACCTTCGAAGACCTCATCGCCATGAACGCCCTGTACCGACCAGGTCCCATGGACTATATCCCCGATTTCATCGACAGAAAGACAGGACGCAAGCCCGTGGTGTATGATATCCCGTGCATGGAGAAGTACCTCAAGGACACGTACGGAATCACAGTCTATCAGGAACAGGTGATGTTGCTCAGTCGTCAGTTGGCAAACTTCACCCATGGCGAGAGTGACACCTTGCGCAAGGCCATGGGTAAGAAACTGATAGAGAAACTGAACCATCTGCATCCCAAATTCATTGAGGGTGGCGTGGCCAACGGGCACGATCCCAAGGTGCTGGAAAAGATTTGGTCCGACTGGGAGAAATTCGCATCCTATGCCTTCAACAAGAGTCACGCCACATGCTATTCGTGGGTGGCCTATCAGACAGCCTGGCTCAAGGCCAATTTCCCCGCACACTATATGGCAGCTGTGATGAGCTGTAGCCAGAACAACATAGTGGACATCACCAAGCTGATGGCCGAGTGCAAGCAGCTGGGCATACCCATCAAGGGGCCGGACGTGAATTACAGCCGCCACCTGTTCAGTGTGGACGTGGAGGGCAACATCCGCTTCGGGTTGGGCGCCATCAAGGGCTTGGGCGAGGCTGCCGCCGAAGCCATACTGGAGGAACGCGAGAAGAACGGCATGTTCAAGGATGTGTTCGATTTTGTGCAGCGTATCCGAATACCAATGGTGAAGAAGAGCGGCGTGGAAAGCCTGGCACTGGCGGGAGCCCTGGACTCCTTCGGCCTGCAACGCGAGCAATACTTCGCCCTGACACCCAAGGGCGAGCCCTTCCTGGATGCGTTGATTCGCCATGGCTCGTTGTTCCAGGAAAGCCAGCAGGAAGCGGCCAACTCGCTCTTCGGCGATACCGAGATGGTTGAAGTGGCCACCCCTGTGCCGCCTACCAACTATAATGAATGGAGCATGCTGGAGCGCCTGAACAAGGAACGCGACCTGGTGGGCATCTATCTGTCGGCACACCCGCTGGACAACTATGCTACCATTATCAACGACGTGTGCAATGTGTCGTGCATGCAGTTGTCGCAAGGTCTGGAACCCTTCCTGAACCAGCAGGTGCAGTTCGGTGGCATCGTTACTGAGGTGCGTCGGGGCACCACCAAGAAAGGACAGCCCTACGGCATTACGATTGTTGAGGACTACAGCGGGACGTACGAGATTGCATTGTTCAGCCAGAACTGGACCACATGGGGCGCCTATATGGATGTGGGCAATGCGCTGTTCGTCACAGGCAATGTGCAGCCTTCGCGCTTCGGCAACCGCTTGGAACTGAGCATCGGCGGCATCCAGTTCCTGTCCGATGTTAATGACAATATGATAGAAAGCATCACGGTGACCATTCCCTTGACAAAACTGACCGACGACTTGGTGCTGTCTATGGCCGAAGTGGCGTCGAAGTCGCCAGGGCGTGTGGCGCTGAAGTTCCATATCATTGATCCTGAGGGCCGAATGAACTTGAAGCTGCAAAGCCGGGAGACGAGAATTACGTTGTCGGCCGAGTTCATGAATATGATAAAGAGTCATCCGGATTTCAGCTATTCCATCAATGAGTGAACTTTGGCACGAAGTTTGCTAACTCAAAATATACCTTTTTATATAAACAATCATAATAAAAGACTCAAGACAATGGCACAAGCAATTACAGAAAGTACCTTTGACGGCCTCCTTGCTCAGGGAAAGCCTATGGTAGTGGATTTCTGGGCTACATGGTGTGGCCCATGCAAGAAAATCGGACCCTACATCGAACAACTGGCCGAGAAGTATGCCGACCAGGTGATCGTAGGAAAGGTCGATGTGGACGACAACGACGAACTGGCCATGCGCTTTGGCGTTCGGAACATCCCCACTGTGCTCTTCATCAAGGACGGACAAGTGGTTGACAAGCAAATCGGAGCTGCGCCGCTGGCCATGCTCGAAGAGAAGATCCAAAAGATTTTGTAAGTAAAGGCACTGAGGGGCGGCACTTCGGTTGAGTGCCACCCCTCAGGTGTTTTGTATGAATCAACTATAAACGATGCAAAGACTATGGATGAGTTATTTGAATTAGCAGAAGAAGACCGCCAGACGGTGGAGTTTATGAAGGCCTATCTGCCTCAGGATGTAAAGGGAAAGTTTACTGACGACGACCTCTACTACTTGCACGATGTAATGCTGGACTACTTCAATGATTCCGGCGTGCTGGATCAGGAACCCGATGCAGAAGGCTACATTGATATCGACACGGAGAAGGTGGCCGAGGTATTAAAGAAGCAGGCCAAAAAGGACCAGATTGGCGATTTCACGCTGGACGACCTGTTGTGGGTGGTTCAGGGCGAACTGGAGTTTGGTGAATGAATCTGACCTCCTTGAAGGCATAACGACGCATGCTGCCTTCAGCATCTTTCAGAACCAGATAGCCATCGGGTTCTACACCCTCTATGCTGGCCATGAATTGCCCTGCCTGATCGGCAAAGGGCCATAAATGTCCGGGCTGACCACGGTATAGGACTTGCCGGTAGTAGGCATGGAGCTGTTCGAAGGCGCCATGCTCTATTTGGGCGTACCAATGGTTGAAGTGCCCCATGATGGCTTCCATGAGGAAAGGGCGCTCGTGCAGGATGCCCGTGAGTTGCCAAAGGCTGATGGGGTTGGGCGCGTCGCTGACGAATTGTTGCTGGTTGACGTTGAGTCCCACGCCGATGATGGCACGGCGGATGCCTTGTCCACAGAGCTCGTTTTCAATAAGGATGCCGGCTATCTTATTGTCATCTACATAAATATCATTGGGCCATTTCACAAACGTGCGGTGCTGCTTGGCAGGGTCGGTTGCAGCCAGCGTTTCGGAAACCACGGCATGCAGGCTCAGGGCAATGGCCTCGCTCAATGCAAATAGTTGCGAGGCGGGGAGCTGTTTGGGACGCACCAGAATGCTGAACAGGAGGTTGCAGCCAGGGGCCGATTCCCAGTGGTTGCCCGCTTGGCCGCGTCCAGAAGTCTGGTATTCGGCTGTGACCAGCGCCATTTCGATGGTTGGGGGCATCTGGTAATTGGCTATAAAAGTGTTGGTCGAGTCGGTAGCTTCAAGCTCGACCATTTTGAAACGAGGCGAGTCGTCAAGGCAGAAACGCATAGGGCTTTGGCTGTAGGTGGCTTCTTAGGGAGCTAATGCTATCCGAGTGAAAAATAGCATTTTATTGGAACAGTGAGAAGTGTACCGATCCATACACACGCTGTTCTATGAAGTGTGGGTGCGTGTGGAAATCGTGGGCTTTGCCATGTTCGAGGATGAAGAGACCTTGAGGGGCGAGAAGCTGCGTGGACTGGAATATCATGTCTGGCAGTTCCGCCAGTTCGGGCAACGCATAGGGAGGATCGGCAAAAATAAGGTTGAAGGGGCCTGTAGCCTTGGGCAGATAGCGCAATACGTCGGCACGGAGCACAATGCCGTTGCTGCCGCCCACCATGCTGAGGAATTTCTTGATGAACGAACAATGCAAGGCCTCTTTTTCTATGGCTACCACTTGCGAGCAACCACGCGAAAGGAGTTCGAGCGTGATGCTTCCAGTGCCGGCAAAAAGGTCTAACGCACGTGGATGTTCAGCCTCAAAGTCGAAGTAGGCCTGTAATACGTTAAAAAGGTTCTCCTTGGCGAAGTCGGTGGTAGGGCGTGCCTTGAAAGTGCGCGGCACATCAAAGTGGCGCCCCCTGTATTTACCTGTGATTATCCTCATAAGCGGTTCAGCAGCAATGCCAGCAAATCCACTGGGATTTCTTTTTCGTGGGCGATGGGGATGCGGGGAAAGAGCTGGGCTGGTGTCAGAGTTTCTACGTGTGCAATGTAGTCGGATAGGACTTTTGTCAGTCTGGAAGTGTTGGAAATGGAATGGGTGGAGGGCATTTCGTTGGTGAAGGTGATCAGGTGGTCGGCCTCTGCATTCAGTTTCAAGGTGTTCCAGGTGTATAGAATCATATAGACCGCATCGTTCACAGTGCCGACTTTGAAAGTGTTGGCATACTGTAAGGCGCCATCACGGAAATGGTAGAGGGCTAAATGTTCTGGCAACGTGCACAGATAGAGGCGTTTATCCTTGGATGTGGATTCTTCCTCCAAATGAAACAACCGCTCCAACAGCATGGCATTGGTGCCGAAATAGCGGGCTGTGGGGTAGAACTGCACGATAATGTCCTCAATGTCGCGTGGGATGCTGTATAACTCTACCGCCTCAAGGCGTGGCAGAATGTTATAGGTGACATGGATGCGGCTGAAGTCCAGGTTGCTGAATGTCAGTTCGTACAACATCTGCGCTTCTTCACGCCGAAACTCTTCAATGGGAATGCGTGTGGACGGCGAGCTGGACAATACGAACACCTGGTCTATGCTATGATTGAAGTATTCCGGCTTGCTGAGCTCATGAAGCAATCGGTCAGACATGGACTCGCCAGCTTTCACCGCAAAACGCTCCATCCGAATCAGACTGTTGTCCTGTGGGTTGCAGACAATAAAGCAAAATCCATCCGCACTGAGGCGGATGGATAGTGTAAGTGTGATATGGTGATTATTCCCAGTTGCCGGCATTGTTGTTCCAGTTGTTGAGGTCGCCAATCTTCAAACCAGGATAGGCACCCATGTCGTCGGCCAGCTGTTTTCTGTTTACAATCAGACGGTCGCCCTGACGGCCCATGTTCTTCAGGAAAGAGGAGTCAGGTGCGCAGCATTCCATGACATACTGGATGGTGCCGGAACGGGTGAGGTTGGTAAAGGACTGGAGCTGGAAGGTGTCACCTTCGGCAAAAGGAATGTAGCGGAGGCTGTCGGCATTAAAGCCAGGGCCGAACAGGGAGTCGCTTAGGTTGACCCACGTGGTGTCGCGGCGGAAACCTTGCAAACCGTTGGCTGCAATGGCGGCTGCATCGCCGCTGTTCACGATGGCGGCAGCTTTCACTTCTGTGAGTCCTTTCTCCATCTGCTCGTCAGAGAGCACGCCTTCTTTCACAATCTTGGGGATACGTCCGTTCTTAACAAATTCCACCAACTTCCACAGGCTGTCACAATAGTAGCCTTCTTCGCTCTGGAGCTTGTATTCCTCCTCGGCGGCACGGATTTGAAGCAGACGGGCTTTCACGGCGTTCTCACGTACGGTGACTTCCTTCTGGAAATCGATGTCGTCCTGAATGCTACGCCAGCAAATAAAGAGCAGGCCGACCACGCAAAGTGCTAAAAGCACATTAAAAATCTTTTTCATTGTACGTATTTGGATTTTTTTTGTTATTTTCGCATCGCAAAAGTAGAAAGAATTATTTGAATATACCGCAAGTTTGACCATTTTTTTCGCTTCGTATGATGATAATTGACCAAATGAGGGCTTTCATCCTCGATAATTTCGGCTTTCAACCCACAAAAGAGCAGGAAACAGCGGCTCAGATGATGGCTGAATTCGTTCTTGACCATGATCGTGACAGTATCTTCCTCTTGAAAGGCTATGCTGGTACAGGAAAAACCACATTGGTAGGGGCTTTGGTCCGTGCCCTGCGTCAGTTGGGGCAGCGTACGGTGCTGATGGCATCGACAGGTCGTGCGGCTAAGGTCTTTTCTCTGCATACCGGTCAAATGGCGATGACCATTCATAGGCGTATCTATCGGCAAAAGACATTTGCGGGCGAGAATACCGACTTCCTTCAGGGGGTGAACCTCCTGAAGCATGCTATCTTCATCGTGGACGAAGCTTCGATGATCTCAAATGATAGGTATAGCGAGTCGGCCTTTGGTTCGGGCTGCCTGCTGGACGACTTAATACAGTTCGTGTATTCCGGCGAAGGCTGTAGGCTCGTGTTGGTGGGTGATACCGCGCAGTTGCCTCCGGTAGGATCGGAGGAAAGTTTGGCGCTTTCTGTGCCGATGCTTGAGGGCTATGGAATGCATGTGTATGAACAAACACTGACACAAGTGGTCCGTCAGCTGTCTGAGTCTGGCATCTTGTTGAATGCCACCATGCTACGTCGTATGATAGCGGAAGATGCAATGGACTTGTTTCCTCGGCTGAGGTTAACGGCCGATGTGGTGTATATGCCAGGCTCAGAGCTTATTGAGGCTCTGGAAAGGGCTTATTACGAATGCGGGAAAGACCAGACGATTGTGGTAACGCGGTCAAACGTCAGGGCCAATGCTTTTAACCAAGGCATACGTTCAAGGGTGTTTGGCTATGATTCTGAATTGACTGGTGGTGACCGTGTGATTATTGTTAAAAACAACTATCATTGGCAAACGCCGCAGCGTGCAGCGGATCAAGAAGATCACGATGACGAACACGGGACGGTAAACATGGACTTCATCGCAAATGGCGACACGGCTGTGGTGAAACGCTACAGGAATGAGCGCGAGGAGCATGGTTTCCGCTTTGTCGATGCCACGCTTAGTTTTCCCGATTTCGACGATCAAGAGGTCGAGGCTACAATGCTTTTGGACACGTTGCATAGCGAGGCTCCGGCATTGACGCGCCAGCAACAGTCAGATCTTTTCCAGCGTGTATGGGATGATTACCCAGAACTAAGAACCAAGCGCGACCGGATGAAAGCGGTTCGCGAGGACCCATATTACAATGCCTTGCAGGTAAAGTATGGCTATGCCGTTACTTGTCATAAGGCTCAGGGTGGGCAATGGGCCAAGGTGTTCGTGGATCAGGGTTTTCTTACGGAAGAGATGCTTGGAGCTGATTATTTTCGCTGGCTCTACACGGCTATAACACGTGCCACTGAAACGGTGTTTCTGGTGAACTGGCCAAAGGAGGAGCTGGATGATGAAAGTAGGAAACTGGTTCTTGACTAAAGGTGGGTTCTATAAATTAGCTTTGTCACTTTGCGTTCTTTGTAATCTTTTCCCATTTCCATGTGTTCTTTGGCATGTATTGGCTTCTTTTTTTTGGTCATTTGGTTCAAAATGTCTAACTTTGTGCCGCATTAAAGGCATATATACTCCTAATTTGCGACAAAATGAGCAATACATCTATTCCGGTGCAACCAAAATCATTTGACATCGTCAATATACCTGATGATTTCGGCACCGGCCGTTTAAAGAATCTTCTGGTTACTTTTGATAACTTGGAGAGCGAATTTCCTTTTGCTTCTCATACGCCATCTTTTCCTGTCAAGTGTGAAAGCTTTTTTACCATAGCATTGTTGCGCGGTCAAATTAAGTTGTTAGTGAATCTGCACGAAGTAGTGCTTCACGCAGGCCAGTTACTCACGATGATGCCTGGCTGTATTTTTGAAGGTCAAACGATGACCGAGGACGTGCGCTTTTGTGGACTTGTCATTGACAAAGAGTATATTGACACGATGCGTAAGAATGTAGGCGTCCACATTGATCTTACACATCGTTATTATAGCTACTCTATCCATAACGTCAGTGAGGTTGTGCTTGATAATTTTCTCCAGATGTATAAGTTAATCTGCAGAGAGTTGAATCGTGAGGACTATCTATATAAAAAGGAGGTGGTTCAAAGATACTGTGAAATTTGGTTCTTAAAGAATATCTCCCTTGCTGAGGCCGACGTTATCTCGAAGGTATCATTGAACAAACCTCTGAACCGCAAAGAGCAGATTTTCCATGATTTCCTGTCGTTGCTGGAACAAAATTACACGCGTGAGCGAAGCATCAGTTTCTATGCAGACCGTATGTGCCTGACCTCCAAGTACCTTTCAACAATCATCAAGGAAGTCAGCGGAAAGCATGGAATGCAGTGGATTGATGAATACGTGTGCTTGGAAGCGAAGGCGTTACTGCGCGACAGCGGTCTTAGTGTAAAACAAGTAAGCGACCAACTCAACTTCCCTTCGCAGAGCATGTTTGGTCGCTTTTTCAAGAAAATGACGGGCTATTCGCCCAAGCAATATAAGCTGCTTTAATCTTCAGTGGGCAGGGGCATCTGCCTGCTGAATGCTTCGTGGAAGCTTATAATGGTTTCTGTGCGCTGCAGGCCAAGTGGCTGAAGCTTGTCATGTATGATTTCCAACATGTGGGCATTGTTGCGCGCATAGATCTTGATAAACATGTCGTAATTGCCCGTAGTGTAGTGGCATTCTGTAACTTCGGGAATCTTGCTCAATTCATCAATGACACGGTCGAAGTCTGAAGGGTCTTTTAAGAATATTCCGACAAAGGCGCATGTCTCATAGCCTATGGCCTCGGGGGAAAGAATGAACTGCGACCCTTTCAGCACGCCAAACTTGAAGAGGCGTTGGATGCGCTGGTGTATGGCTGCGCCACTGACGTTGCACTTACGCGCTACCTCCAGGAACGGTTTTCTGGCATCGTTGGCTATCTCATGAAGGATATTCTTGTCTAATTGGTCTAAGTTATTGTATGTCATCTTGGTTGATCGTATTTCGCTCGCAGTTTGGAGCGGCTCTTTTTTGTTGACAATTAGCGGCGACCTCAACACTGAGCTCGCCGCTATAATCATATTGTTATTGTAGCCTGTGCTTTGTCAGATCAGTTGCGACGTGTAGCCGAGTAGTTAATCTTCAAAGCCCATGACTTACGAAGTACTTCCTTGATATCTGTAATGATACCCATCTGTGTGTGCTGGTCTATCTTCATAGACATAACCTGTGAGGCGGGGTCGCTCATGGTTGTACGTTCCTGTGCAACGAAATCCATTACCTCGCGGGGCTCGGCATAACGGTCGTTCAGCTGGATACGTGTACCGCTACCCATCTGAGCACGAAGCTGATCGGTGGGAGGACCTACGTAGATGAATGATACGCAGGACTTCTTCTCCAGTTTCTCAAGCTCGGTACCAGCCGGTACGGTGAACTTCACTTTCAGCGTAACCTCACGCATGGTGGTCACAATCATGAAGAAGAACAGGATGGTGAAGATCAAGTCAGGCAGAGATGAAGTGTTCATCTCAGGCATTTCTCTTTTTTCCTTATTTCTTGCCATGGTTAGTTTCCTCCATAGTTTTTGGGTTCGGCCTCAGAGATTTTCTGGGGGTAATAGGTGCGGATAGCGACTTGTTCGTCTTCAGAGCAGCGGGCATAGGGATGTCCGAATTTGGCGATGGCGAGGTCGTCGCGCAGTTCATTGTAGGCTGCCACAAGTTCATTCTGCACTTCGAAGTAGATGTTGTAGGGTGTGCCACGGTCCGTCTGCACAGAGATGACGTGCTTGTCGGTTACGTAGCATTGCCCCAGCAGGTCGATATTCTTGGCGTGCTTTTCCGGGAGTGTGGGAAGGTTGTTCCTGTTCTCAATGAACTCCTTGGCACGGGCCCGTAACTGCTCTACCCCGATGAAGTCATGGTTGACCATGAGGTAACCGGCAGCATTCATGCGGACGTTCAGCACGTTACGCTCTTTCACGTCAATCTGAGCATTTTCCTGGTCCTTCTCTGGCGGCTGTGGCAGGCGACGAGCCAATCCCATATCCGTATCCATCGAGGTGGTCACAAGGAAGAATATCAGCAGGATGAAAGAGATGTCGGCTGTAGAACTGGAGTTCAGTCCGGGCACTTTTTTCTTCTTTCTTGCCATAAGTTGCTTTTCAGTTTAATGTTTTGAGTTTAATCTGAGTTTGCTTTGGAGTTTAGGGCTTAATGGGATTCGTGTTTGCGAATCGCCATTAAACCTTAAACCTCAGACTTTAAACTTACTCCTTAGGAGTGGCGCTTTTGGTGAGGGCACCGCTCATGCTGATCACGACGGCAGCCACAGTGATGATGGCCATGATGTAGATGGCGATGAGGAACATATCTACCACCGTAACCATGCCACCGGAAGTGGTCTTACCGGAAACAGTAGTGAAGGGTTCTTCGCCAAGGCCAAGCACCAGACCGATAGCGAGGGCAATAAGCACGCAGCCCCATACGCACAATGTAATCTTGCCGCCAGCAATACCTGTGGGGCTGGGGCCTGTGTTGCCAGAGTTTACAATTGCGCTGCGGATGACGCTCCAAATGGTGAGTCCTGCTGTGAAAGCAAACAGAGCGTACATCAAGACCAGAATCAGGTCTGTCATTTTAGGCGATACGTGAACACCGTCGAAGTCCATATTACTGTAGTCGACCGCATAGAACAGGGCGAAACAGATGATGCCGACAACGATGCATCCAAGTAACGCATAGTTGGACAATTTTTCGAGTTTCATTTTACTTGATTTAGAAGTCGTTGTTTTGAAGGTTCTTTCACGCTCTTATCACTTACTTCTTGCACTTCGGTGACTTCACACACATGTCGAGCAGGCTCATGGCTGCTTCTTCCATGTTGGAGTTCAGTGCTTCAACGCGAGACAGGATGTAGTTGTAGAACACCTGCAGAACGAGGGCAACGATAATACCGAAGATAGTTGTGATAAGGGCGACCTTCATACCACCGGCAACGACGGTCGGGCTGATATCACCAGCGCGCTCGATATCGTCGAATGCCTGCACCATACCGATCACAGTTCCGAGGAAGCCGAGAGACGGTGCCATGGCGATGAACAGGGTAATCCAGGAGCAGTTCTCCTCGAGGTATGCGCCCTGAACTTCAGCTTCGATGTTGATGCTGCGCTCGATGGTGGCGATGTCGTTCTGGTCGGTGCTGGCCAGGTTCTGGAGAGCCTTCTTGGAGATCTGTGCTACGGGGCCACGTGTGCCAGCGCAGTAGTCGATAGCCTCCTGAATCTTGTCGGCTTTAACTTTCTCGGCAATGGTAGCCATGAACTTACGTGTGTTCACCTGCGCCAGTGTCAGGTAGATGACGCGCTCAATGCAGAAAGCGAGACCCAGTACGAGGGCGATGGCTACGAGGCTCATGAAGCCGGCATCACCTTCAATAAACTTGGTCTTCAGAGTCTTGTGCAGACCTTCTTCCTCTTCAACCGGAGCGGCGGGCTCCTCCACGACGGGAGCTTCAGCGGCGGAGTCAACGGCAGCTGAGTCAACAACAGCTTCTGCCGAATCAACCTGTTCAGCTACAGCTTCGTCAGCAACTTCTTCCTGAGCCATCACGGCGGGTGTCATGCCAAAGGTGCAGGCAGCCACCATTGCAACAATTGCAAAATACTTTTTCATTGTAGTTTGTTTTTAGATGAATGAATTGTTTTATGTTGTTTCTTTGTTTGCATAATTTCGCTACAAAAATATCCTTTTTTTAGTTAACCTTCATCATTTTCCTTGAAAAAAGTTGCATCGGAGGCCATTTTTGTGCGTTTTTTGGTGCTAAAGGGGCGCTTAATGAGCCCGTGGGAAGGTTCGGAGGGCATTTGCGGTTGTTATTTCGCAGACTTCCGCCACGCTTGCGTCATAGATCTCGGCCAACTTCTTCGCGACCTCGCACACGAATGCACTTTCATTGCGTTTTCCCCTATGTGGGGTTGGAGCCAAATAGGGCGAATCGGTCTCGATGACGATGCGCTCCAAGGGGACCACCTCTTTTAGGGTCCCGGGCAGGGAGGATTTCTTAAAGGTGACGATGCCGCCGATACCCAGCATGAAATCTTCGAAGCTCAACAGCTCCTCGGCTTGCTCGGTTGTGCCGCCGAAGCAGTGGAACACGCCCTTCAGGGTCGGGCAGGGGCTCAACTGATTCATATGGGGCGTGACACACTCTTGCTGGCCGTCGGCACTGTTGCCCGCGCAGGGTGTGGCGTGGGCGGGATGTGCCGTGGCCGTTGCTGCTTGCTGTGTGGCCGCGGCTGCCTGTTGCAGGCATTCGACCACTTCGCGGTGTGCTTCGCGTGTGTGAATCATCAGCGGCAGGCCGAATTTCACGGCCCAGCCTGTCTGCCGGGCGAACGCCACCTTTTGCTCGTCGTAGCGTGAGCGGTCCCAGTAGTAGTCCAGACCGACTTCGCCGATGGCGATGAATGGGTGCTGTTTGTTTTCCAGCATGGCCTCGAAGGTGTCCAGCGTCTGTTCCCAGCTGTCGTCCACATCCTCCGGGTGCAGCCCGATCATGGGATAGCAATAGCCGGGATAGTTCCGGCACATGTCCATCATGGGTGCAACGGAGGCTTCGTTGATGTTTGGCAGGAATATCTTGCTGACACCCGCCTGCTGTGCCCGGGCTACCACCTCATCGCGATCGGCATCGAATTCCGGGCCATAGATGTGGCTGTGTGTGTCGATGCAGTTCATGATTGGCGGTTGAGCAGTGACAGTGCCAGTGCGTGCAACGGCTCTTTGCGCTCCTGTGGCAGTGCGAGCGACTCCAGGCTTTGCAGCGCCTCGTCAAAGTAATGGCTTATTTGTGCTTCGGCCATGCCTCTCACGCCGATTTCATTGTAGAGTGCCGTCACTGCGGCAATCTTCTCTTCCGGCACCGGCTGTTTGTCCTCGATCCAACGCGTCAGCTCCTGGCGCTGTGCGGGTGTTGCATGGTTGAGAGCCTGTATGAGCATATATGTCTTTTTGTTGCAGAGGATGTCGCCTCCGATCTTTTTGCCGAAGGTGGCAAAGTCGCCATATACGTCGAGCAGGTCGTCTTGCAACTGGAAGGCCAGCCCCAGGCGTTCGCCGAAGCGATACAGCAGTAGGGCATCTTGGGTGGGCGCATCGGCCTGGATGGCTCCAATTTTCAGGGCGCAGGCCAGCAGCACGGAGGTCTTCAGCCTTATCATCTCGATGTATTCTTCGGCTGTCACGTCCGTCCGCTGCTCAAACTCCATGTCATATTGCTGTCCTTCGCCAATCTCCAGTGCCGTTTCGGTAAAGGTATCCATGACGGCTTTGAGGTATTGGGGCTTGGTTCGTGCCATGAGCTGATAGGCCATGACGAGCATGGTGTCGCCGCTGAGGATGGCTGTGTTGTCGTCCCATTTCCGGTGTACGCATGGTTTCCCTCGGCGCACGTCGGCGCGGTCCATCAGGTCGTCGTGCAGCAGTGTGTAGTTATGGTAGGTTTCTATGCCGATAGCAGTGGGCATGATGGCTTCGGCATCGTCCTTGTACAGCTCGTAGGCCATCAGCATCAGCACGGGCCGGATGCGTTTGCCTCCCAGCGACAGCACGTATTTCACGGGTTCGTACAGGCCTTGTGGCTGGCGCTCGAAAGGCATTTGCTGCAGGGCCGTGTTTACCAGCGCGAGCATTTCTTTGGGGCTTCTCATATCTCGGTTTGTATGTGGCGCGCCCCGTTCCGGTGTTGTGGGGCGGAGCGCACTTCCTCCTTTTTATGAAAAGAGGCTGCACGTGGGGGCAGCCTCTTCCTATATTATATATAATAAGGTGTATTGTCGCTTTGGGCGCAGTCCAGCGTGCTTATTGCAGGCGGAACATCACCGGCAGGTTGAAGCGTGAGCGCACGGGCTTGTTACCCTGTCGTGCGGGCTTCCAGCGAGGCATATCCTTCACCACGCGTTCGGCTTCCTTGGAGAGCGATGGGTCTGGCGAGCGCATAATCTTGACATCGACGATGGAACCGTCCTTGTTCACCACGAAGGATACGAACACGCGGCCCTGGATACCCTGCTCCTGTGCGATGCTGGGGTACTTGATGTGATCGCTCAGCCATTTGTAGCAAGCCTCGTCGCCGCCGGGGAATTCAGCATTCTGTTCCACCACTTCGAAGATGCGGTCATCGTCCGAGTCCTCACGCACGGGACCTACAGGAGCGGCAGCCACCACGGCGGTGGGTGCGCCATCGCCCGTTACGGTGCTGATAGCCTGGTTCACTTCCTCGCTGGTTTGCACCTCTTCCTCGTTCAGGTCGGTTTCGTTGTCCACGATGTTGAGGATTTCGGCCACCTTAGGTGCGGCAGCGGGGGGCGGTGCCATCTGCTCCTTCTGGGTGGTGATGGGAATCATGTCCTCCTCGAAGTTGCTTTCGTAGATGGGCTCAAATTCTTCAATCTTGATGTCGCGTGTGGTGTACTCGAAGGCCACGAACATGAGTGCCAGTACAAGCACATAGCCCAAAAGGAGGCTTGTGCCCCGTTGACCGCGCAACTCGTCAGTCATTGATTTGATTTCTTCCATTGTGGTATGATGTTTTGTTATTATATCTGTAAGGACGACGCACAAGTGGTGCGTTAACGGGACAAAAGTAGCAATTCTTTTCGATACATGAATTCCTTTGGGGCATTTTTTTTCGAAGAAAGGCTTTTTTTTGAAAAAAACGGGGGCTTTGCACCCTAAAACGCCCCCTTCTTTCGTTCTATTAAGGAAAAAGTACGTACATTTGCCCGCAATTTAGCGCGATGATAAAAAGAATTCAGCAAATATGGTGCCTGTTACTCCTTCTTCAGTGCCTCCCGGCGTGGGGGCAGGAGGAGAGTTCGTCGGTGTTCAATTTCCTCACGTTGCCCACCTCGTCGCATAGCATGGCGTTGGGTGGCATGAATGTGTCGGCCCCCGACGATGATGCCTCGTTGCTATTCCAGAACCCGGCCCTGATGGCCAACGCCTCAGACTGGGCCATGAATCTCAGTTTCCTCACCTACATGCGCGGCTGCAAGGCGGGCAATGCCTCGTTGGTCCGTGCCCATGGCGAGCGTGGCTCGTGGGGTGCCGGCGCGAAGTTTGTGGGCTATGGCTCGATGAAAGAGACCACCATCGAGGGGCAGGAGATAGGCGATTTCGGTGCGCTCGACCTCCTGCTGACGGGTGGCTACTCCTACCTGCTGAGCGAGCACTGGGCCGGTGGCGTCACGGGCAAGTTCATCTATTCCAAGTATGCCGAGTTCACCAGCATTGGTTTGGCCGCCGACATCGGGCTGAACTATTTCGACGAAGACAAGGACTTCTCCCTTTCGCTGGTGGCGGCCAATCTGGGTGGCCAGGTCAAGGCTTTTGCCGACCACCACGAGCGCATCCCCTTCGACTTGCGTCTGGGCTTCACCAAGCGTCTGGCCGAAGCGCCGATACGTTTCTCCGTTACAATGGTCGATCTGACCCGTTGGAGCTCCACCTACTTCTACAACCCCGAGCGCGTGGAGCGTTTTGGCAAGATTCTGATGAACCATTTCGTGGTGGGCGTTGATGTGCTTCCCTCCGACCTCTTCTATGTGTCGGCCGGCTTCAACTTCCGCCGCGCCAGCGAGATGAAGGCCGCCGGCAGCAGCCATGGAGCCGGCCTGAGTTTCGGCGCCGGCGTCAACGTGAAACGCTTCAAACTGGGCTTGGCCTATGCCAAGTACCATGTGTCGGCCCCCAGCTTCATGCTTACGGCCCAATACAGCCTGTAATGTCTGCGCACTTTACATGAACCGAACTACAATATATATGTTATGAAGAAGATTACCATAGCCATAGACGGACACAGCTCCTGTGGCAAGAGCACGATGGCCAAGGATCTGGCCCGCGAGATAGGCTACATCTATATAGACAGTGGTGCCATGTACCGTTGCTGCACCCTTTTTTGCCTGCAGCACGGCCTCATCCGTATGGACGGCTCGGTCGATGAGGAGGCATTGGAACCGCTCATGCCCCAGATCCGCATCGAGTTC
This sequence comes from Bacteroidaceae bacterium, assembly GCA_017526905.1. GTDB lineage: Bacteria > Bacteroidota > Bacteroidia > Bacteroidales > Bacteroidaceae > Physcousia. The sequence continues at coordinate 37,841 of JAFXQT010000018.1, forward strand.
CGCCTGAATCCGGCCACCGGGCGTCCAGACACCTATCTGAACGGCGAGAACGTGGAGCGCGACATCCGCACCATGGAAGTGTCTTCGCACGTCAGTCCCGTGGCGGCCATCCCCTTCGTGCGCACGGCCATGGTGGCGCTGCAGCAGGCCATGGGGCGCGATGGCGGCATCGTGATGGACGGGCGCGACATCGGCACAGCCGTGTTCCCCAATGCCGAACTGAAGATATTCGTCACCGCATCGGCTCAGGTCAGGGCCCAGCGCCGCTATGACGAGTTGAAAGCCAAGGGCGAACACGTGGATTTCGACGAAATCCTGTACAACCTGCAGGAGCGCGACCGCATCGACTCCACCCGCGCCATGAACCCCTTGCGCAAGGCCGACGATGCACTCGTGCTGGACAACAGCAACCTTACTATCGAGCAGCAGAAGGCGTGGTTGCTGGAGCAGTTCAGATTGAAAACTGCCGACTGACGACTGATTCTTGCCGATGAACCAGTGCGGTGCCCCATGCCCGGTGTTTGTTGGAAGAAGCACCGCAGCGGCCACCGACGGATAAACTACACAGATGCATACCATGCAGACAACCATTGAGATAGACCAGCGCTCGGGCTTCTGTTTTGGCGTGACACGCGCCATCAGTAAGGCCGAGGAGGAACTGGCGTGCGGCCACACGCTGTACTGCCTGGGCGACATCGTGCACAACGGCCGCGAGGTGGAGCGCCTGGCAGCACGCGGCCTCATCACCGTCGATCACGAGCAGTTTGCCCGCCTGCACGATGTCAGTGCCCTGCTCCGGGCCCACGGCGAACCGCCCGCCACTTACCAGCTGGCCCAGGCCAATCACATCAAGATTATCGATGCCACCTGCCCCGTGGTGCTGCATTTGCAAGAGCGTATCAAACACGAGTACGATGCCGACCCAGAGCATCGTGGCCAGATTGTCATCTATGGCAAGAACGGGCATGCCGAGGTGCTGGGCCTGGTGGGACAGACGGAGGGCACGGCCATTGTTGTTGAGACGCTGGCCGATGTAGCGGCGCTGGACTTCGGCCGTGACATCACCCTGTATTCGCAGACCACCAAGTCGCTCGAGGGCTTCCGCGAGATTGTGGACTACATCCAGACCCACATTGCCCCCACGGCCACCTTCCGTTTCTACGATACCATTTGTAGGCAGGTGGCCAACCGCATGCCGCACATCCGCCAGTTTGCTGCGCAGCACGACGTCGTGTTGTTTGTGTGCGGGCAGAAGAGCAGCAACGGCCGTGCGCTGTTTCACGAGTGTCAGCGCGTGAACCCGCAGTCGTTCATGGTCGATAGTCCGGCAGATATCGACGCCCTTTCCCTCCAACTCCACAAGGCCCAGTCCATCGGCATCTGTGGGGCCACCTCTACGCCCGCGTGGCTCATGCAGCAGTGTAAGACCCGTGCCGAGCAGTTGCTGAACGTGTCGTAGCAGAGGCGGAACAACCGATGCATTCTTTCTGCTTGCCATGCCCGAATAGCCGTCGCAAGCCCCTGTACTGGCGCAAGGCGGACTTCCGCCCACCGCAAGGCGGGGCCCCACCCACCGCAAGGCGGAACGTGTGCGACAGGCAGGTCACATCTACCCAAGAAAAATTTTCCTTCGAAACTTTTTTACTGTGTGCTGCCAGGGACGGTCCATGCTGCCTGTTCGGCTTGCAGGTGTGTGTCAAGGTGCGTAATCTGTGTGTGGATGGCCTATTCGACCACTACCTCGTCGGTAAAAATCCACGAGTCGGCATCGTGTGCCGAGCCTTGAATGCGTATGTAGCGGGCTGTGGCCACTCCTTGCCAGGCCCAGGTGTGGAAGGCGAGTCCCGGTGTGGTGTCCTTTGCGCTGACCTGTTGCCACAGCTGCCGGAAGTGCTGCCCGTCGGTTGAGACGGAAATGGTAAGCGTGGCCGGCAGGTATATGTAGGGCGAGGCGTTCTGCACGAAGTCCATGCCGATGCGGCTGATGGGCGCCACTCGCCCTAAGTCTATGCAGAAGTCGATGCAGTCCGGGCCGATGAAGCCCTGCCAGCGCTGGTCGCCGTGGCTCCAGTCACCCCGCAGGCCGTCGGTCAGCGTGCTGTTGCCCGCGGCAGGGTAGTAGGGGCTGAATGGCCGGTTGTAGGTCACGGCAGCCCCGTAGGCCAGGTGCTTGGTGGGGCGCCTGCTTTCCGGCCGATGGCCAATCTCCTGGCTCAGGTCGAAGGCGTTGATGCCATGTGCGCGCAGGCGTGCGATGTGCGTGCTTGCTGCCTGCCGGAACTGCTTGTAGGACGGCTTGTGCTGTCCGTTCCACCCAATCTCGGCCGTGGCCATCAGGCGTGGGTATAGGTGGCATTCCAGTTCGCTGGTTGTTTCGACGAACTCCGTCCAAACGCAGCCTTGCACCCCTTTTATCCGTGCCGCCTCGTCGGCTGTCAGCCCTTCGTCCGGTTCCAGCGCATAGGCCTTTTCCAGGGGCAGGTAGCCGAGGTCGGCGTGCTGTCCGATGGGCGCATCCTGCCAGTTGTTGTAGTAACAGTGTGCGCAGGGCGCCATCACCACGTCCATGCCTTCGGCAATGGCCTTGCGTGCATGTGCCGCATCGCGCCACACCATCACGGTGGTATTGGGCAGTTGGCAGTCGGTAATCTCGTCCCACCCCAGCAGCTTGCGCCCGTGCGTATATAAATAATGTGCCATGTGGCGTATCAAGTGCGTCTGTAGTGCCTTGGGCTGTGTGGCTCCCAGCGCCTTCAGCTTCCGCTGGCATCGCGGGCAGGTGCGCCATGCCGCCATGCCTGCCTCGTCGCCGCCTATGTGTATGTACTCCGATGGGAACAGGTCCATCACCTCGTCCATTACACGTTCCAAGAACCTGTAGGTGGCGGGGTTGCCCAGACATAGGTCACCGCTGCCCGCCACATGGACGGTGGTGTCGTTTTCCGTCACGCAGCCCAGCTCGGGGTAGGCCGCCAGCACCTCTTCCGAGTGTCCGGGCATCTCAATCTCGGGCACCACCTGCATGCCACGTGCGGCGGCATAGTCGATCAGCTCGCGCATCTGTGCTTTGGTGTAGAAGCCGCCGTAGCCGTTGGTGGCCGAGGCGGGCAGATAGCGGCGGTCGCCGCCTATCCACCACTGTTGCCAGTCGGACTGCGTGCGCCGGGCTGTACGTTCCGTCAGCAAAGGCCAGCCTTCCAGCTGCAGGCGCCAGCCGCCGGCATCGGTAAGGTGCAGGTGCAGGCGGTTCAGCTTGAACGAAGCGGCAATGTCCACCTGCCGTTTCAGGTCGGCCAACGGGAACAGGTGGCGCGACAGGTCGATCATCACCCCGCGCCATTCGTAGGCCGGCGCGTCGGCTATATCCACTGCCGGAATGGAACTGCCGTCGGCCAACTGTGACAACGTCTGCAAGGCGCGCAGCAGACCGGTTGGGGTGTTCACGCCAATGTGTATCGTGTCCTGGCCTACATGCAGCCGGTAAGCCTCATCGTGCGCAAAAAAGCCCATTTTATCGTGATTGCCATCTTGCTCGTTTCGGGCCCCTTTGAGCCTTTTGGGCTCGGAAAAGTTGTCCTTTTGTTGTACAAAAGTTGTCTTTTTGTTGTCATCGGAGCTCCAAAAACGTCCCATTTCATCGATAATAATCCGCCGAAAGTGAATTTTTGGTGAATTAGAGTTTAAACGAAACGGCCCGGCGGGCACGTCCATGCTGAACGCCGTGTGGTTTTCCACGCTGTAGGGTTGGTCGGTTCGGAATACACCTGTGCCAAACGCCACCTTGTGTGGGCGAGGCAGCAGGTGTGGCGGGTTGTCGGCAGCCTGGGCCATGGTGGCGCAAAGGGCTGTAAAAATAAAGTGTCGCAGTTTCATGTGAGGCAGGATTTCGGGCGTAAAGATAACACTTATTTCCCATTCGGCCGTATTTTTCTGCACCTTTCCTTTCAGTGTGAAGGATAAAATCCTTATCTTTGCGCCGCAAACGACCCGTTTAGGTGGGCTCTAAAAATCAGCTTCAGCAAAGAAAAGGCCCGCTGACAACCGGAAACTAATGATTAGAACACACCCTTTCGTATGATAAGCTACCAACTGTCAGTGCTCCCCTCGGCCATTGCTTCGGCCCAGCCGGACCGCATCTTCGTGCTCACCGATGCCAACACCAACCAACTGTGCCTGCCCCTGTTGCAGCAACTGGGCGTTTCGGCTCCCGTCATCACCATCGGTGCATCGGACGAGGCCAAGAACCTCGAATCGCTCTCGCAGGTGTGGACGGCCCTGAGCCAGGGTGGTGCCACCCGCCACTCGCTGCTGGTGAACCTGGGCGGCGGCATGGTCACCGACCTGGGCGGTTTTGCGGCCTCCACGTTCAAGCGGGGCATCAAGTACATCAACATACCCACCACGCTGCTGGCCATGGTGGATGCGTCGGTGGGCGGAAAGACTGGCATCAACTTCTGCGGGCTGAAGAACGAGATTGGCGTGTTCAGCGAGTCGGAGGCCGTGATTATCGACACCGCATTCCTGCGCACACTTGGCACCCATGACTTGCTGAGCGGCTATGCGGAGATGCTCAAACACGGCTTGATCAGCACCGAACAGCACCTGGCCGAACTGCTCCGTTTCGACATCGTGGAGCTGAACCGGGTGCAAATAGGTACCGTCGGCGGGCCCGACCTGGACAGCGATGCGCCTGACAACGCTGATGATTACGCACTGCTGGGCACACTCATTGCCAAAAGCGTGGGAGTGAAGCAGGACATCGTGACCCAGGACCCCCACGAGCACGGACTGCGCAAGGCGCTCAACCTGGGCCACACGGTAGGGCATGCGTTGGAGAGCACGGCATTGGCCCAGCGCCACCCTGTGCTGCATGGCTATGCCGTGGCGTGGGGACTGATGTGCGAGCTGTACCTCAGCGTGGCCAAATGCGGTTTCCCACAGGCCACGTTGCGCAAAATGGCCCATTTCATCGTCGAAAACTACGGGCGCCCTGCCATCACATGCAAGCAGTATGACAGCCTGTACGAACTGATGAAGCACGACAAGAAGAACACTGCCGGAACCATCAACTTCACGCTCCTGTCCGATGTGGGGCGCCTGCAGTTGGACCAGCACTGCTCCAAGGAACTGATATTTGAAGCGTTGGACTTCCTGCGCGAGGGCTGAACCGACCCCGGGCCGGCCACACCATCCTAAATCACCAACCTTAAAAGCAATATGAAAACATTCCTCCTCTCCCTGTTGTTGGCATTGCCGCTGCTGGCCCCGGCCAAGCAAGCACCAACTCGCACCAGTGGTAACCCCATCCTGCCCGAATTTCATGCCGACCCGGAAGTGCTCTATTCCGAGCAGACGGGCCGCTTCTACATCTATTCCACCACCGATGGCGCGCCCGGCTGGGGCGGCTATTACTTTACCGTGTTCTCCTCGGCCGACCTGGCCGACTGGCGCCACGAAGGCATCATGCTGGACCTGGGCACCGAGCAGGTGCCTTGGGCCACGGGCAATGCTTGGGCGCCCTGCATCATAGAGCGCAAGGTGGGCGACCAGTGGAAGTACTTCTTCTATTACAGCGGTCACGACCGTGAGCGCAACCGCAAGAGCATCGGCGTGGCAGTGTCAAGCCATCCCACAGGCCCCTTCACCGATCTGGGTCAGCCGCTGGTGCATGAGTTGCCCGAGGGGCAGCGCGGCGGTCAGCAAATCGACGTGGATGTGTTCCGCGACCCGCTGAGCGGCAAGTACTACCTGTACTGGGGCAACGGCTACATGGCCGGTGCCGAACTGAACGACGACATGGTGAGCCTGAAGCCTGGCACCACACGCCTGATGACACCTCAGGGCGGCTCGCTGCGCGACTATGCCTACCGCGAGGCTCCCTATGTGTTCTTCCGCGAAGGCCGCTACTACTTTATGTGGAGCGTGGACGACACGGGTTCACCCAACTACCACGTGGCCTATGGCACCGCCACCAACCCGTTGGGACCTATCGAAGTGGCCCGCCAGCCCGTGGTGCTGATCCAACGGCCCGACCAGGGCATCTATGGCCCGGCACACAACAGCGTGTTGCAACTGCCTGGAAAGGACGAGTGGTACATTGTGTATCACCGCATCAACCCCGCCTACCTGGCCAAGGACAAGGGCCCTGGCTTCCACCGGCAGGTGTGCATAGACCGCATGTACTTCAATCCTGACGGCACCATTCAGCCTGTGGTGCCTACGCAGGAAGGCGTGCAGCCCATCAGTGTGTTCAAGCAAGGTGTGAACGCCCTGTCGCGTGCCGCAAAGCGGCGCATGAAGCGGCTTGCTGACAAGCTGGCAGAATAGAGTGGACAGACTAACTAAACGCAATATGTACTTCAGAAACCTTCGTAATGTACTTGCCGCACTGGCCCTGCTGGCGGCCGTGCAAGTGGTGTCGGCCCAGACCGACATCACCAAGCAGTACCTGACCAATGCCAACTTTGAGTCGGGCACCGACGGCTGGACCGTGGCTGGGCTGAGCACCCAGACCAACTCGTATTTCACTAAGAAAAATGGCACCACCTATCTGGAAACATGGGTGGACCGTGGCCGCAGCATTGGCGATGCCGGCGTGAGCCAGCTGGTCAAGGCCCTGCCCAAAGGCAAATACCGCCTGCGCGCTTCGGGCCTGCACATACAGCAGCGGGCCGCCAACAGCGATGTGAACATCAACGCCACGCCCCAGACAGGCGCCTGGCTTTATGCCGACGTCTACCAGACAGCGGTGCACAAGAGCGCCGTGTACAACCTCGAATTTGCCGTGCTTGAGGAGCATGCCGACGTGAAGGTGGGCGCAAGGGTGGCCGATGCCACCGGCAACTGGTTCTGTATAGACAACTTCCAGCTGTTCTATCTGGGCGAGACCGATATCGAGGCCTATGTGCAATACCTGCAGAACCTGCAACAGCAGGCCAATGCCTACCTGGCCGCCGGCGTGCAGAACGAGGTGCGTGCAGAGGTGGATGTCGCCGTGCAGGCTGCTCAGGCAGCCTGCAGCGCGTCGCCGCTCAGCCAGGAACAGCTCGAAGCGGCCGTTACGGGCATGAAGGAGGCCATCGCCAAGGCCGAAGCATCCAACGCGCGCTATGAAAACCTGCGCGAAACCATCGCCTATGCCACCAAAGTGCTGGGGTGGTGGGAAGGCATCAGCCGGAAGGCCAATGCGTGGAATCGATTGTCCGATGGCGTGGCCGATGCCCAGGAGAAACTGACCAACTATGACCTGACCGATGCCGAGCTGAAGAGTGCCGCCACCATCCTCAGTGCCCGCACCAAGGCCGTGGACAAGAAAATCTACGAGAGCGGCAACGCCGTGGGCACAGGCACCGCCCTGAACAACACCAACAGCCAGTGGTGCTACCAACGCAGCCTGCAGTCCAAGCACTGGATCCTGTTCTGGGAGAAGGGCTATGGCGACGGTGTACCCGCCGGCGTGGAGGAAATCCTGGCAACAGCCGACCGCATATTCGAGTTCTATGCCGATTCGCTGAAGTTCATCGTCACGAACAAAGGCACGTCAAAGACCGACACCTACAAGATGATCATACGCCTGCGCTCCACTACGGAGTGGGAGGCATCGGGCAGCGGCATCGACAACACCATCGGCCTGCTCACCCTCTCACGCTGGGCCTACACCTCGCGCGGAGGGCAGACGGTGGCGCACGAGATAGGTCACTGTTTCCAGTATCAGACACACTGTGACAACAACGACTGGAACGGATGGATGTACAACTGGGGCAGTTCCACGCTCAACGTGTTTTGGGAAATGTGCGCCCAATGGCAGGCCTACAAGTTCTACCCCGACATGCAAACCGACAACGAGTGGCTCAATAACAGTCTCAACGGGATGCACCGCCACCCGTTGTGCGTGGAGCTGCGCTATGAGAACTTCTTCATACAGGACTACATGGCCGACCGCCATGGCATGGACATCATCGGGCAGCTTTGGAACAAGTCGCGTTCGCCCGAGGATCCGCTTCAGGCTTTTATGCGTCTCACCATGAAAGGCACCACAGCGGCCAAGCTCGAACAGCTGGGCGACGAGATGTGGGAGTATGGTGCTCGCATGACGACCTTCGACATGGATCACATGCGCGCGCGCTTCAAAGGCCTCATCGGCCGCCGTGCGCAGCCGCAGCTCACCAAGGATGCAGAGGACTTCTGGTGGCCTACGGCTGCATCGTGCATCGAGAACTGGGGCAACAATGCCATACGCCTCAATGCTCCTGTAACGGCAAAGACCATCTACGTGGAGTTCGAGGGCAAGGCCGGTGCCAGCGGCTACACAGAGCTGAACAAGACACGGGCCGGATGGCGCATCGGTTTCGTGGCGCTGAAGAAGGACGGCACACGCATCTACAGCGACATCACCCCCGCCTCCTATGCCGAGCCTAATGCCACGGTGGCTTTCGACTGCCCTGCGGGCTGCTCTTATGTATGGCTCGTGGTGAGTGGCGCGCCGACGCTCTACTGGACGCGCGACTGGCTCAGCTGGTCGGAAAGCAGCAAGGCCGAGCAGTGGCCTTATCGCGTTAAGCTTCACCAGACTAATATCTACGGCAAGGCCAACAATAACACCTATCCCACAGGCATGGACGACATCGTGGCCAAGGACACCGCGCCGACACCTGCCGATGGCGTCTATACCCTCGGCGGCACACGTCTGCGCCAGGGCGCCTCGCTCGATGGGCTGCCCCGTGGCATCTATGTGGTGAACGGCCGCAAGGTGGTGAAGAAATAACTGCAAGCCAGGCTCGCCCGCACTGTCAGCAGTGCCGGGCGGGCGCTTGCTATCTCCGCTCGGCAAAGAATGCTTTCATGAGGGCGGCGCATTCCGCTGCAAGGATACCGCCCTCTACCTTCGTCTTGGGGTGAAAGGCGCGGGGGGCAAAGCCGGCATAACCCCGTTTGGGGTCGGGTGCCCCATACACCACACGCCCTATCTGCGACCAGCCAAGTGCGCCGGCGCACATCACACATGGCTCCACCGTGACGTAGAGCGTGCAGTCGGGCAGATACTTACCGCCCAAGGCGCTGGCCGCTGCGGTGATGGCCTGCATCTCGGCATGTGCGGTCACGTCGGTGAGGCGTTCGGTGAGGTTGTGCGCACGGGCGATAATGCGCCCTTGGCAGGCGATGACGGCGCCCACCGGAATCTCGCCTTCCTGGGCAGCCAGTCGGGCTTCCTGCAGTGCCTGACGCATGAAGAATTCGTCGGTCAGCACCATGCCCTGTTCTGTTCCTTGATCCATGATTAACGTGCTTTTGCGGGCGAAGATAGCAATAAAAAACGGAAAAAGAAGATAAAAAGGCTTAAAAGTAACAATATCTCGGCCAAAATACCTACCTTTGCGCCTTACTTAGCTACAGACTATGGGAAAAATCATTGCTCTGGCCAACCAGAAAGGCGGTGTGGGGAAAACCACCACATCCATGAATTTGGCGGCTTCGCTGGCCACCTTGGAGAAGCATGTGTTGCTGATTGATGCCGATCCGCAGGCGAATGCATCGAGCGGGTTGGGCGTGGACCTGGCCGAGGTGGATGTATCCATCTACGACTGCCTTGTCAATAAGACCGATCCGCACGAGGCTATCTACGAGACGGATATCAAGGGGCTGGACATCATACCCAGCCACATCGACCTGGTGGGTGCCGAAATCGAGATGCTGAACCTGTCCGAGCGCGAGCGTATTCTGGAAAACCTCCTCAAGCCACTACGCGCCGAGTACGACTATATCCTGATTGACTGCTCGCCGTCGTTGGGCCTGATCACGGTGAATGCGCTCACGGCAGCCGACTCGGTCATCATCCCCGTGCAGTGCGAGTACTTCGCGCTGGAGGGCATCTCCAAGCTGCTCAACACCATCAAGATCATCAAGACAAAGCTGAATCCGAAACTGGCCATCGAGGGCTTCCTGCTCACCATGTACGACTCGCGTCTCCGACTGGCCAACCAGATCAAGGAGGAGGTGCAGCGCCATTTCCAGGAACTGGTGTTCAAGACGGTCATCAACCGCAACGTCAAACTCTCCGAAGCACCCTCGCACGGCGTGCCCGCCATACTCTATGATGCCGATTCCACCGGGGCCCGCAACCACCTGGAACTGGCTAAGGAAATAACTGACAGAGAAAAGAAATAGCACATCCGATATGGCAGTACATAAGAAATACCCCGCCCTGGGCCGCGGCCTGGACGCCCTCATCTCGACCGACACGGTACAGACCGAAGGCTCCTCGAGTATCAACGAGGTGGCCCTCGACCTGATTCATGCCAATCCCAACCAACCTCGACGTGAGTTCGACGAGGAGGCACTGCAGGAACTGGCCGACTCTATACGCGAAATAGGCATCATTCAGCCCATCACGCTGCGCAAGATGGACGACGGCACCTACGAAATCATTGCCGGCGAGCGTCGTTGGCGCGCCTCACGTCTGGCCGGGTTGACCCAGATTCCGGCCTACATCCGCACGGCCGACGATGAGAACGTGATGGAGATGGCCCTCATCGAGAACATACAGCGCGAGGACCTCAATGCCGTGGAGATTGCGCTGGCCTACCAGCATCTGCTGGAACAGTACGAGCTGACACAGGACCGCTTGTCGGAGAGGGTGGGGAAGAAGCGCACCACCATCACCAACTATCTGCGGCTGCTCAAACTGCCTGCCGCCATACAGGTGGGCTTGCAGAACAGGGAAATCGACATGGGCCACGCCCGGGCACTGCTCTCGCTGGACAACCCTGCGCTACAGATCAAACTGTTCAACCAGATCAAACGCGAACACCTGAGCGTGCGCAAGGTGGAGGAACTGACCAAGCGCCTCATGCAGGGCGAAACCATACAGACGGCTGATGCCAAGCTGCGCCCGCGCAAGGCCGGGCTCAAGGAGGAGTACGCACTGCTGCGCGACAACCTCTCCAAATACTTCAAGGCCAAGGTACAACTGACCTGCTCGGACAAGGGCCGCGGCAAGATTGCCATTCCCTTTGCCAACGAGGAGGAGCTGGAACGCATCGTCACGCTGCTGGACGGCATGCGAAAGCGGTAGCACGAAGCAACGAAGTCGAACAGAACTCATCTCCATGCACTCTTGACAACAACGTTCCCCATATATATATATAAGGTGTGGCTGACGGCGGTCGGCCTCGTGGCGTTTTCGCTCATGGCACATGCCCAGGCGGCAGGTGCGCCAGACGACTTCCCCATCACCCCCGATTCGCTCTTGCTACAGTCCGACTCGACGGCCGTTGCATCCGAGGTCCTGCCTGCCGACAGCCTCCTGTCTGCCTCTGCCGAAGTCGCAGCCGACAGCCTTCAGCAGAAGGCCGAGCATGACATGGCCCAGGCCGACTCGCTGCTGCAGGCTGTGGCACCAACGGCACGGCCGCAGTTCGTGCCGGATCCCATACGGGCCATGTGGCTGGGCTTGATCCTGCCGGGCGGCGGACAGATATACAACCGCAAGTACTGGAAACTGCCCATCATCTATGGCGGATTCCTCGGTTGCGCCTACGCCCTGTCGTGGAACAATCAGATGCTTCGGGACTACTCCCAAGCCTACCTGGACATCATGGACGATGACCCCGATACCAAGAGCTACATGAAGATGCTGCCCCTCAACTACGACATCAGCGGACGCGAGTCGCAGTTCAAGGAGATCTTCAAGAACAAGAAGAACTACTACCGCAAGTACAGGGATATGAGCATATTCGCCTTTGCGGCAGTGTATGTGCTGGCAGTGATCGACGCCTATGTCGATGCCGAACTGTCCACATTCGACATCTCGCGCGACTTGTCGCTGCGGCTCACGCCGGCCGTCATCAACAGTGCCGACAGCCGGCAACTACGCCATGCCAACCGCTCACTGCAGGCCGACACCGGAGTGGGGCTGGCCTGTCACCTGTCATTCTGACATAAAAGGACTCGAATATATGAAGATAAAGCAATACATACACCTGCTGGGAATGGGCCTCATGCTGGCCGCCATCCCCAGTCCCGTGTCCGCTCAGGTATTTGAGGAGGACGAAGACGAGTTTGTAAACGAAGAGGATTCCGACGAAGGCACCGACGAGGATTCCGACCTGCCACAGGGCATGGAGGACGAGTTGGACCAGCTCTTGCAGGAATGGAACAACAAGTCGTATCTCATCCCCGAAGGCGACTGTAACGACACAGGCGTAAACCCCGAGTTCCCCCGCGAAACCTATATCCACCGCCTGTCTCGGCTGCCCAACGTCATGGAGATGCCCTACAACGACATCGTGCGCAAGTTCATCGACCGCTATACTGGTTCTTTGAGGCGTTCGGTCAGCATCATCCTTGGGGCCTCCAACTTCTACATGCCGCTGTTCGAGGAGGCGTTGGAAGCTTACCAGATACCGTTGGAACTGAAGTACCTGCCTGTCATCGAATCGGCACTCAATCCCAAAGCCACCAGCAAGGTGGGCGCGGCCGGTCTCTGGCAGTTTATGATCGGCACAGGCAAGCAGTATGGTCTGGAAGTGACCAGCCTTATCGACGAGCGGCGCGACCCCATCAAGTCGAGCTATGCCGCCGCCCATTACCTGAAGGACCTGTATGGCATCTTCGGCGACTGGACCCTGGTCATTGCCTCCTACAACTGTGGCCCGAACAACGTGCGCAAGGCCATTGCCCGTGCCGGCGGCAACAAGGATTTCTGGACAATCTATCCTTACCTCCCTGCCGAGACACGTGGCTACGTGCCCGCGTTCATCGCGGCCAACTACGTGATGAACTACTATTGCGAACATAATATCTGTCCGGCTGGAACAGTGCTGCCCGCCTCTACCGACACTATCACCATTACACGCAACCTGCACAAGGACCAGATCGTGGCCATGTGCAATGTAAAGGCCGAGGAACTGGATGCACTGAACCCGCAATATCGTACGGGCCTGATCCCGGGCGACAGCCACGACTGCACGCTGCGCCTGCCCACCCCTGCCATCGCCGCCTTTATCGAGTGTGGCGACAGCATCTACCGCTACCACGCCGACGAGCTCTTCACTTCGCGCAAGGAGGTCGAAGTGGCACAGGCGCAGGTCAGTTCGGGCACCTCCAAGGCCAGTCGCAAACGTAGCCGCACCCGCACCCGTACGGCAACGGTGCGCAAGGGCGATACGCTCAGTGCCATTGCCAAGCGCAACCACACCACCGTGAAGGAGTTGCGCAGGAAGAATGGCATCCGAGGCAACAACATACGGCCCGGTCAGAAGCTGAAGTTCTAAGTGGCATGCTTTGCAGCTATGGCCGCACCTCTTCCTAACTGGCCATTCCCAGTCTCCAATCTTCAATCTCCCAATATTCCCCCAGTATGGACGATGACACCAGAGCCAAACAGGATGAGGAGATGGTGGGCGCAGCCTATCAGAAACTCATCGACACGTATTTAGCCTCGCCCCACCGCAAGAAAGTGGAGCTTATCAACCGCGCCTTCAACTTTGCCAAGCAAGCGCACAAGGGCGTACGCCGCCTCAGCGGCGAGCCCTATATCATGCACCCCTTGGCGGTGGCGCAGATAGCGTGTGGCGAGATCGGGCTTGGCTCCACCTCCATCTGTGCGGCGCTGCTGCACGATGTGGTGGAGGACACGGACTATACGGTGGAGGATCTGTCGAACGTGTTCGGCCCGAAGATTGCGCAGATCGTGGACGGCCTGACCAAGATATCAGGCGGCATCTTCGGCGAAAAGGCATCGGCACAGGCCGAGTCGTTCAAGAAGTTGCTGCTCACCATGAGCGATGACATCCGCGTCATCCTCATCAAGATCAGCGACCGCCTGCACAACATGCGCACACTGGGCTCGCAGCCTGCCCACAAACAGTACAAGATAGCCGGCGAGACGCTCTACATCTATGCCCCGCTGGCACACCGCCTGGGGCTGAACATCATCAAGGAAGAGCTGGAGGACCTTAGCTTCAAGTACGAGCACCCTGAGCAGCATCAGCAAATTGTGGATCAGCTGAAAGCCATCGAACCACACCTGAACGAGGTGTTCCGCGAGTTCATCAAGCCCATCCGCACAGGGCTGGACAAGATGGGCGTCACCTACGACATCAAGGCGCGCATCAAACGTCCCTACAGTGTGTGGATGAAGATGCAAAACAAGCACGTGGCCTTCGAGGAGATCTATGATATCCTTGCGGTCCGCGTGGTGTTCGACCCCAAGGGACCGGACACGGAAATCAACGACTGCCTCCAGATCTATGGCATCTGCACCAGCTTCTACGACCAGCACCCGAACCGCTTCCGCGACTGGCTGCATCACCCGAAGGCCAATGGCTACCAGGCGCTTCACACCACGCTGATGAGCAAGCAGGGCCGATGGATAGAACTGCAGATACGAAGCCGGCGCATGGACGATATGGCCGAGCGCGGTTTTGCTGCCCACTGGAAATACAAGGAGGGCGAGAAGGATGCCTCGGCCAGCGAGACCGAACTGGACAAGTGGCTGGCCACCATCAAAGAGATCCTGGACGACCCACAGCCGTCGGCCATGGATTTCCTGGACACTATCAAGCTGAACCTGTATGCCTCGGAGATATTCGTGGTCACGCCGAAGGGCGAGTTCCGCACCATGCCGGCCGGCTGTACGGCTCTCGACTTCGCCTTCTCCATCCACACCATGCTCGGCACGCACTGTATGGGTGCCAAGGTAAACCACCAGCTTGTACCTATCAGCCATAAGCTGGAAAGCGGCGACCAGGTGGAAATCATCACCGGCAACGACATCCGTGTGCAGGAGTCGTGGCTGCCTTTCGCCACTACGGGCAAGGCCAAGAACAAAATCATGGCCATCCTGCGCCGTCAGCGCCGTGAGAAAGCCAAGAAGGGCGAGGAGATGGTGACCGAGTGGCTCAGCGCACATGAGGTGCCCGCCAACAGCGTGCTGGTGGACCGTATCTGCAACCTCTACCGAAAGCCTACACGCGAGGACCTGTTCGTGGCGATAGGCGACGGCTCCATCGAACTCAACGACGACCTCCTCGAGGCGGTGCAGCGCAAACAGCCCAAGGCGAAGAAACAGGGCAACGGCTGGAAACGCTTCGTCCCCTTCCTCAAGTCCAAGCCTGTCGAGACCCAGGAGGAAGGCCCGGGCAGCGTGGTCATTGATAAGAAGAAGCCTTTGGCACTGACCGAGGACAATATCAGCCGCTTTATCATGTGCCCGCATTGCCGCCCCATTCCCGGCGACGATGTCCTGGGCTATCTCGACGAGCAGAACCGTCTCATCATCCATAAGCGTCAGTGTGCCGATGCCAACCGCCTAAAGACGGCCCATGGCAACCAGATTGTAGCCGTGTATTGGGACACACACAAGCGAATCACCTTCCCCGCCACCATACATATCGAAGGCATCGACCGCGTCGGCGTGTTGCGCAGCCTCACCGACGTGCTCACACAGCAGCTCAACGTCAACGTGCGCCACATCACCATCGACACCAACGATGGCATCTTCCAGGGCGACATCGTGCTCGAAGTGCACGACACCCAGGATTTGACTACAATCATCAAGAATTTGAAGAAGATAGAGGAACTGGAGGACGTGACAAGAATCTCCTGATTCCTGCCTTACACCAGGTTGTCCAGCTCATTCTTGATAGCCATGAGCTGTTCGCGCACATGTATCATGCGGTTCATGAGGTCGCTGCTGTTCTTGGCGCCATCATGGTTCTTCCGGATCAGTTCGCGTGCGGCGCTCAACTTCATGTTGCGCACCTTGATGAGGTCATAGACCAGACGTATCTCGTCAATATCCTCCTGGGTATAAATGCGGATGTTCCCGTTGTTCTTGCGCGGATGGATGGTAGGGAACTCCTTCTCCCAGTAGCGCAGGGTGGTAGGCGGTACGTTGAATATCTCGCCCACCTCTGCGATGGAGTAGAACCTCTTCAGTTCCTTGTTGGGATTCAGTGGCATGCGTCGCAGTAGATTAGAAGTGATACCTTTTGTGCTTTTACATCGCAAAAGTAGCAATTATTTCCCAACTGGCAAAAAGAAAGGGCACGAATCTCCCGCCAACCTGCGCTTTTCTGCCTTTTCCGTGTCGTTCCACCTCGTTTATACATGCTCAAAAGGGCATCGGAGGCGCCTCGTTTCTTGAATTTCAGAAGAATATTGCGTCGCATTTGCTTCCGAATGCAATTTAATTCGTACCTTTGCGGCCAAATCCGCAAACCGTCAAACCGAAACACACTATAAATGATGACAGCTAACGAAATCCGCGACTCGTTCAAGAAGTTCTTCGAGTCCAAGGGGCACACCATCGTGCCCTCTGCACCCATGGTCATCAAAGATGACCCCACACTGATGTTCACCAATGCCGGCATGAACCAGTGGAAAGATATTATTCTGGGCACACGCGACCCGGAGCCACGCCGCCGTGCCGATTCGCAGAAGTGCCTCCGTGTCAGCGGCAAGCACAACGACTTGGAGGAGGTGGGACACGACACCTACCACCACACCATGTTCGAGATGCTGGGCAACTGGTCCTTCGGCGATTACTTCAAGGAAGGGGCCATCGACATGGCTTGGGAGTATCTGGTCGATGTGCTCGGCCTCGACCCCAAGGACCTCTACGTAACCGTGTTTGAGGGGTCGCCCGAAGAGAATATCCCCCGTGACGACGAGGCTGCCGGCTACTGGCGCAAGCATGTGCCCGAGGACCACATCCTCCTGGGCAACAAGCACGACAATTTCTGGGAGATGGGCGACACCGGCCCCTGCGGCCCCTGCTCCGAGATCCACTTGGACAGCCGCACGCCCGAGGAGAAGGCCAAGGTGCCCGGCCGCGAACTGGTCAATAAGGACGACCCGCAGGTCATCGAGATCTGGAACAACGTGTTCATGCAGTTCAACCGCAAGGCCGACGGCTCGCTGGAGCCCCTGGCCATGAATGTCATCGACACCGGCATGGGCTTCGAGCGCCTGGTGCGCGCGCTGCAAGGCAAACACTCCAACTATGACACCGACGTGTTCCAGCCCATCATCCGCCGCATCGAGGAACTTTCGGGCAAGCAATACGGCAGCACCGAGGAGGTCGATGTGGCCATGCGCGTCATTGCCGACCATATCCGTGCCGTGGCCTTCAGCATTGCCGACGGCCAGCTGCCCGGCAACGCCAAGGCAGGCTACGTCATCCGCCGCATCCTGCGACGTGCCGTCCGCTATGCCTACACCTTCCTCGGCCAGAAGCAGGCCTTCATGTATCGGCTGCTGCCCACCCTCGTGTCCGAGATGGGCCAGGCCTATCCCGAGCTGGTGGCCCAGCAGGAGCTCATCTCCAAGGTGATGAAGGAGGAGGAGGACTCCTTCCTCCGCACCCTCGAAACGGGCATCCGCTTGCTGGACAAGGTCATGGCCGAGACGAAGGCTGCCGGCAAGAGCGCCATCGACGGCACCCAGGCCTTCACCCTCTTCGACACCTACGGCTTCCCCCTCGACCTCACACAGCTCATCTGCCGCGAGAACGGCCTGAGTGTCGATGAGGCCGGCTTCGACGTGGAGATGCAGAAGCAGAAGGAGCGTGCCCGCAACGCCGCCGCCGTCGAGACCGACGACTGGCAGGAGGTGGTGAATGACGAATTACGAATGAAGAATGACGAATCGGGAAGTCAGGACACAGACATTCATTCGTCATCCTTCGTGGGCTGGGATTATACCGAGTACGAGTGCCATATCCTCCGCTACCGCCGCGTCACCCAGAAGAAGCAGACCTTCTACCAGATTGTCCTGGACAAGACTCCGTTCTATGCCGAGATGGGCGGTCAGGTAGGCGACCAGGGCGTGCTCGTTAGCGAGAACGAAACCATCGATATCATCGACACCAAGAGCGAGAACGGTCTCACCGTTCACATCGCCAAGAAGCTGCCCCAGCACCCCGAAGCTTCCTTCATGGCCTGCGTCGATACCGACAAGCGCCACGCTTCCGAGGCCAACCACAGTGCCACCCACCTGTTGGATCAGGCGCTGCGCGAGGTGCTCGGCACGCATGTGGAGCAGAAGGGCTCGCTCGTTTCGCCCGAAGGTCTGCGCTTCGACTTCAGCCACTTCCAGAAGGTAACGGCCGAGGAACTGCGCCAGGTGGAGCGCATCGTCAACCAGCGCATCCGTGAGAACATCCCCTTGCAGGACCACCGCGACGTGCCCATCGAGCAGGCCAAGGAACTCGGCGCCATCGCCCTCTTCGGCGAGAAGTACGGCGACCGCGTCCGTGTGGTACAGTTCGGCAAGAGTGTCGAGTTCTGTGGCGGTTGCCACGTCAAGGCCACCGGCCAGATCGGCATGTTCAAGATTGTGGCCGAGAGCAGCGTGGCTGCCGGCATCCGCCGCATCGAGGCCGTCACCGGGCAGAAGGTGGAGGAGATGCTCTATCAGCTGGAGGACACCATCGGCGCCATCCGCAACTTCTTCAACGGTCAGCCCGACGTAACGGCCAACATCGAGAAGATGATCATGGAGAACGCCGACATGAAGCGCCAGGTGGAGCAGTTCGTACACGAGAAGGGCCAGCAGGCCAAACAGATGCTCATCGAGAAGGCTGTCGTGCAGGACGGCGTCACCATCATCAAGCATTTCCTGCCCCTGCCTGCCGATGCCGTCAAGGACATCGCCTTCCAGCTGCGTGCCGAGGTGCCCAACGCACTTGTGGCCTTGGGCAGCATGAACCAGGACAAGCCCCTGCTCACCTGCGCCGCTTCCGACAGCCTTGTCCAGGAGCATGGCGTCAATGTGGGCAAGATCATCCGCGAGGCCGCCAAGCTCATTCAGGGCGGCGGTGGCGGACAGCCCCACTTTGCCACGGCCGGCGGCCGCAATGCCGACGGCCTCAGTGCCGCCCTCGACAAGTTCGTCGAGCTGGCTTTGGCCTGAGCCCGGTTCCCATATCCGTGGCCGCCCGCTGTGACGTGCCTCGGCATGATTTCGCTGCCCTATGCAGATAAAAGAGCGTGAATTGCTTGGCAATTCACGCTTTCTTTGTATATTTGCCACGCAAACCACCTCGTTTACCTATGAAAACGCCCTTCGCCCATTGCCTTCACCCCCTCGCACTGCTGTGTGTGCTGTTCTTAGCCACGGCCACGGCTGCCGGCGGTTCGGCGCGCTCGCAGGCGCAGTGCCCGGTGGTTCCGTTGCAGGTGGAGCGTCTGCCCGACCTGAATATGCCTCGTTCCGGCCATGCCTTGATCTGGGCCAATGGCGAGGCGGTCGTGGTGGGCGGCCACACGTCGGGCTTTATCCCCACGGCTACTGCCGAGTACTACAGCGACGGACAGTGGCACCTGTTACCCACCGTCTACAAGCACGACGACGGCCTCACGCTGCTGCTGCGCTCCGGCCAGGTGCTCGTGGCCGGCGGGCACGAGAAGAACCTGGGCATCGGTCAGACCTTCGAGGTGGAACGCTACGACCCCGTGGCGCACCGGTTCGAGGGCTTTGGCTGTCTGGACCGCAAGCGCACACTTTTCAGCGCTGTCGAGCTGGACAGCGGGCGGGTGCTCGTCTCGGGCAACTGGTACGAGCGCGATGAAATCGAGCTTTTTGACGGGCGCAAGTTCTTTGCCCATGTCAAACCCGTGTCAACCCCGCGCGCAGCCCCCTTCATGTTCCGCATGTCGGACGGCGATGCCCTTATCCTGGCGGGGCAGGACACCTGCGGGCACATCCTGGACACCATCGTGGTGGATCGGTGGCGTGGCGAGCCTTTCAGCGTGCCGCTGCTGCGCGAGTGGATTCCGCTGCCATGCGAGGGGCACCAGCGCGATGGCTACGCCAGTTTCGTGGGCGATGAGGCCAAGGACGAGTACGCCTATCTGATGCCGGTGGTTCGTCGCGACGGGTACAAGGCGGGCAATCCTTGGTGCCGCCCACAGCTGGGCATCGTGCGTGTGCAGGACACCCGTTTCGAGCTTCTGCCCACGGCCGCGCCCATTCCCCGGTGCTCGCCAGCGGGGCATGCCATCCATTGGTTCACGCATGTCATAGCCGACCGCCAGCGCGGCCGCGGCTATGTGTTGGGGATCGATTCCCACAGCTCGGTTTGTATCTTGGCTTTCGATTACACGCGCGCGCCCATGCCCGTGTGCCTTTATTATATGGAGCGGAACGATTGGCTGGGGTTTTCCGTTCCCGTGTTGATGCCCGACGGCAACCTGCTCATGGCCGGCGGCATCTGGAACGATAACTTCGCGCCCTTTGCGTCGGCCGCCATCCTCCGTGTCAGCCCTGATGCCGCCTCCTCTCTTCAGCGCGCCTCCGGCTGGGGCTGGTGGCTGGCTGCCTTGGCCGGTGTCCTGGCCCTTGTGGGCCTCATGGCCCGCTTGCGCCAGCACAAACTAAGGCAGGCCGCCGCTGCGGCACAGGCCCCACAGGCCCCCACTGGCAGCGGCGCCAATGGGCCCGCCCCCGGCGGTGCTTCTTGCCCCGCCGAGATTGGCGAGGCAGTGATGCCCGGTGGCGGCCCCAACCAGGCCGGCGTTGTTTTGGCCCAGCAGCCCGGCGGTGCAGCAGTCCAGCCCCTTAGCGGCGGGGCCGCCCTCTCTCCTGCCGCGCCATCAGTAGGAGGGGCCATTGTGCCCGAGGGTTCCCCTTCGGGCTCCTCCGACTCGCTCATGCCCCGCCTCCGCCAGCTGATGGAAGAGGAGCGGCTGTTCCTGAACAGCGAGCTGAAGGTGTCCGATGTGGCCACTCGCCTGGGCACGAACGTGCGCTATGTGTCGGGCTGCCTGAAGGCCGAAGGCATCAACTTCAAATCCTTCGTAAACACCTACCGCGTGGCCTATGCCCAGCAGTTGCTGCAGCGCCAGCCCGACATCAAGATGGCGGCCGTGGCGGCCGAATCGGGCTTCTCGGGCACCAGTTCCTTCTTCCGCACGTTCAAGACCGTGACTGGTGTCACGCCCAGCGAATGGCGCGAGGGTAAGTAAGGGGGCGCGTGCCCGTTGGCCTGTCCTTTTTGGTGGGTTCTATAAATTAGCTTTGAATTGCTCTTAGGCTATTTCCGAACAGATTTTGTTTCAAGACCGCCGGGGCGTAGCGGGCTACGTCCCAAGGACTTGGAGCAAAAGATGCCGGAAAGAGGCAAGAGCAAACAAAGATAATTCATAGAGAATTTATTAATTGATAGAACACACCTTTTGCGTGTTTCTTTGCAAAACGGCTCTCAAATTCTGAATTTGGGAGTCGCTTTTCGGTTTTTGAGAGTGTGCGCCTCGCTTTTCTTGCCATCTTTGCCCCCACACAGAACAATCAAAACGCATCGCTTATGAAAACCTACCTACTTTCAATTGCTTTCTTGCTCCTGCCCTGGATGGGTGCCGGGGCCGCAAGCATGGACCAGTTCGTGCCCTCCAACTGGGGCGGGTGGAAGAACCTGTCGCTGGGCACGACCGACACCACGTATTACACCAAGACTCAGTTGCCCATGGACGTGCAGGTCTCCGGCCAGACCGTACATGTGGCCTGGACTGACTGGAAGCCCAACGCCGATGGCGATTACTGCCTTTGGTACCGGCGCTCCACCGATGCCGGCCGCAC
>JAFXQT010000019.1 GCA_017526905.1 Bacteroidaceae bacterium
AAGGCTGCGGGGAATATCATCAGACCAGCGAGAATGGCTATCAGCGTATCGAGGAGGGCTATCTGTGTGGCTGAGCGCAACAGGTTGGTTTGGCGGCTGAAGTAGCTGGCGTAGGTGCAGAGGCAGGCCGTGCCAAGAGACAGCGAGAAAAAAGCCTGTCCCAACGCCTCCAACAAGAGACTGCCCGAGACCTTCGTGAAATCGGGCAGCAGCAGGAAACGCACCCCGTTGATGGCTCCGGGCAGCATGCACGAGGCAACGACGATAATCAGCAGCAGTATGAGTAATAAAGGCATCAATATCTTCGATGCCCGCTCAATGCCTCCCTGTACCCCCCGCACAATGACCAGATGGGTAATCGCGATGAAGGCTACTCCCCACAATGCCGGCTTCAGCGGGTCGGAGGAAAAGCTTTGGAAGTAATTTTGTACATAGGTGGCATCGCCGTTCAGCTGTCCGGCAAAGGAGGCAAAGAGATATTGCAGGCACCAGCCGGCCACTACGGCATAGAAGCCGAGGATGATGGTAGAAGTCAGAATTCCTAAAATGCCGACCAGACGCCATATCTGGCCGCCTATCTTGCCATAGGCACGGTAGGCATTGGCCTGGGCATGGCGGCCAATGATGAACTCGCTGACCATGCCAGGGATACCCAACAGCAGGATACAGCCGAAGTAGATGATGATAAACGCCGCACCGCCATTAACGCCTGTCATATAGGGGAAACGCCACACGTTGCCCAGCCCGACGGCCGAGCCAGCCGTAGCCAATATGATTCCTAACTTGCCGCTGAAGTTTGCTCTCATTCCCGAGCTGTGCTCGCCTATATGTGGACTTTCCATAGCTCCTGTTACTTATTTCTTCCGATTTTGTTTGCAAAAGTATAAAATATTTCTTACTTTTGCCTGCAAATTGTAAGTAAATCTTCAAAGAATGTTGGAAATTATCAGGAAATACATCAAAAAGTACCCCCTGTCAGTGGTGTGCATTGCCCTTGTGTGGATATTGTCGCTGACTCCCTTCTTCCCGGAAACACCCTTCGACAACGTGAAGTTCATCGACAAATGGACGCATCTGGTGATGTATGGCGGCACGTGTAGTGTCATCTGGTGGGAATACTGGCGTAAGCACCAGCGTCCCGACTACGGGAAACTGGGATTATGGGCATGGCTCATGCCAATTGCCATGAGCGGTGTCCTGGAACTGTTGCAGGAATACGCCACTACTAATCGTAATGGCGACTGGCACGATTTTGTGGCCAACACCTTGGGGTGTACGCTGGGTGGCGTTATCGGTATTCTGCTGATAAAGTTTTGCCCCAAACGATGAAGGGGTACTGCCGCAGGTGCCCGTTGTAAAAACGGCGGTCGCCAGTCACTTCTTTACCGATGAAATCGGGCTTTTCGAATGGCTCATCCTCTGACTGCAGTTCTACCTCAGCCATGACGAGTCCCTCGTTGTCACCGTAGAATTCGTCCACTTCGAAGGTGTGGTTTCCGCTTTTCACCAAGTAGCGCGTCTTGTCGATGACGCCAGGCTCACAGATTTTGAACAGCTCCTCGGCTTCCGTCAGCGTTATTTCCTTCTCAAACTCATAGCGGCTCATGCCGCCGTTTGTGCTGGGGCCTTTAATGGTCAAGTATCCACGGTTGCCACGGATGCGTACCCTGACGGTACGTCCGTGGCCACTGCAGATATAACCTTGCTTAATGCGGTCGGAAGCGTAGGCACGCTGCTTGTAGTCCTCGCCGCGTACCATGAACTTCCGTTCAATCTCCATGCCGCTCATAGATTAGGCAACGAGCCAGATGGAGTAAGCAGCATAGCACAATGCCAGGGCAATGAGCACGCCGATAATCCACTTGATGACCAGTTCACCTTTCTCTTGCTGTTTCTTCTCGTAAGCCACCCGCTTGGGGTTTGAATCCTTTGCTACTTTCTTTGCCATAATTCTGATTTACTATTTTAACAATTTACTAATAACAATCTCTCTCAACCTTCGGCCTCGTCGGCGGCAAACTCCATCAAGTAGGCCTTGATGAAGCCGTCGAGCTTGCCGTTCATGACGCTCTCCACGTCGCGAGTTTCGAAATTCGTGCGATGGTCTTTTACGCGCTTGTCGTCGAAGACATAGGAGCGTATTTGGCTGCCCCACTCAATTTTCTTCTTGCCAGCCTCTATCTTGGCCTGTGCCTCCATACGCTTCTTCATGGCACGGTCGTAGAGTTGCGAACGGAGCAGCGCCATCGCACGCTCCTTGTTCTTGGGCTGGTCGCGTGTCTCGGTATTCTCAATCAGGATTTCCTCCTCCTCGCCGGTGTCAGGGTCGGTGTACCAATAGCGCAGCCGGACACCCGACTCCACCTTGTTCACATTCTGGCCACCCGCACCTGACGAGCGGAACGTGTCCCACGACAGTTTGGCGGGGTCTACGTAAACCTCAATGGTATCGTCGACTAACGGCGTGACGAATACGGAGGCGAACGACGTCATGCGCTTGCCCTGTGCATTGAAAGGCGAGACGCGCACTAA
>JAFXQT010000020.1 GCA_017526905.1 Bacteroidaceae bacterium
TAAAGCATGCCTTTAGGTATGCGACCGCAAATGATATCGCGTACCTAAAGGCACGCTATCCTCTAACATGCACATTACCAGCCATAGGAATGGCTGGCTACCAATATCTAATGCCTACGGCATCGCTTGCGAAACTTGAATCAAACAAAGTTATGCGCAATCTTTTCCTGAGCCTCATGCTGGCTTTGCCATTGTTGGCCAATGCACAATTATTTGACAGTTCAACCGAGGCCACCAAGATACCAACCAAGTATGGCGACGTGGCAGGGTATATCGAACGCGGCGTATATACCTACAAGGGCATACCCTATGCCGAGGCCGAACGGTTCCAGCCTGCCCGCGAACCCAAGGCATGGCAGGGAGTGCGTTCGTGCCGTCACTGGGGGCCTGTATGTCCGCAGAGCAAGAACAACGGCTGGCGCAATGACGAGGGAGCCTTCTTCTACCAGTGGAACGACGGCTATCAGAGCGAGGACTGCCTAAGACTGAATGTCTGGACAAAGGGGCGTAACGACGGGAAAAAGCGCCCTGTGCTGTTCTGGCTGCATGGCGGCGGATACACCAGCGGCAACGGACAGGAGCATCCAGGCTATGACGGGCGTAACCTGGCCGAAAAAGGCGATGTAGTGGTGGTGACCATTAACCACCGCCTCAATGTGCTGGGCTATCTGGACCTCTCTGCCTTCGGCGAGAAGTACAAAGAAAGTGCCAACCTCGGCCAAACAGATATCGTGGCCGCCTTGCGTTGGGTGCGCGATAACATAGCGTACTTTGGTGGCGACCCAGGGTGTGTCACCATTTTCGGCCAGTCGGGCGGCGGTGGCAAGGTTTCCACACTGCTCTGCATGCCATCGGCCAAGGGCCTGTTCCACCGTGCCATGGTCATGAGTGGATCCTTCCTCGGCAGCACGCCACAAAAGGAGGCCCGCGAGGTGGGACAACTCACTGCTTGGTATCTCGGCCTGACCTCGCGAACCATTGACAGCATCCAGCATGTGCCCTACGAGAAACTTCTGGAGGCAGCCAACAAGGCATCGCGGGAAATCAGCAGCCGCAACCGTGCGGGCAGCCCTGGCCGAGGCATGCGTTTAGGTTGGGGACCGGTGAACGATGGCGACATCATGCCCGGCATCTTTGAGAATGGCAGTGAGAAAATATCCAATGACATACCATTGCTCATCGGTTCTACGCTCAACGAGTTCTCCACTCCCAACGAGGATCGTATGGTGCGTCCGGCTGTTATTCAGCAGGCCACCATCCGATGCCAGGATGGCGGGGCACCTGTTTATGTGTATCTCTCTGCCTACCAGACAACCACCCTCGATGGGCGCAACCATGCCTGCCATAACAGCGACATACCCTTCTTCTTTAATAATGTGATAAAGAGCGCTCAGATGACGGGCGCTACCAAGGAAGCTATAGCCCTGGGCGATAAAATGAGCAGTGCCCTCATTAACTTTGCCCGCACCGGCAACCCTAATGCTAAAGGCTTGCCCAAGTGGCCCGCTTTCACGCCTGAGACCGAAGCAACCATGCGCTTTGATGCACCGAAGTGTCAGATTACTTATAAAGCGAATAAACCGTGAAAACACACATTTCTGTCAGTAGCTGTTATTGCACGCTGCAATAACAGTTTCGGTTCAACCATGCAAGGTATCTTGTATGGACTCAGGTCGGCGGGTACACTTGGGCGATGCCCTTGGAGCCAACGGCGTCATCTGTCAGCTGTTCGAGAAGCAGTTTCGTTTACAATCTCATCCCCCCCCAGAAAATAAACAAACAAAGTTATGCGCAATCTTTTCCTGAGCCTCATGCTCGCTTTGCCGCTTGCTGTAGCGGCACAGACGGATCGGAACATCACCGTCACCGAGAACATAGCCTACCGTAAGGACGTAGGCCCCAACACCTTGCTCGATCTGGCACAGCCGCAGTTCGGGCCGCAGAAGAACCGACCTGCCATCCTCATCATTCATGGTGGTGGCTGGAGTGCAGGTTCAAAGAACGATGCCGTGTATCACAACCTGATGATGGATTATGCCAAGAAGGGCTATGTGGTGTGCAATATGAACTATCGCCTGATGCAGGAGGCACAGCCACCCGCCTGCATTGAGGACGTGCGCTGTGCCATACGCTGGATGAAGGCCAACGCACAGCGGCTGGGCATTGACCCAGAACGCATTGGCACCTACGGGCACTCGGCAGGCGGACATCTGTCGCTCATGGCCGGCGTAGCTGCCGGGAGCAAGGCTTTCAATGACGATGCCGACCCGTGGAAACAGTTCGACTGCTCGGTGGCCTGTGCCGCCGGCGGTGCTCCTCCCACCGAGTTGGGCCGCCCTGGCAATCCGTTTGGCGACCGCAAGGAGTTTTGGCCCATCGGCTACATCGCTGGCTGCGCCACTCCATTCCTGGTGCTGCAGGGCGCCGAGGATCCCATTGTGCGCCCTAACCTGACGGAGGACTGGGTGCGTAAAATGCAACAAGCAGGCGCTCAGGTCGATTATGTAAAAGTGCACGGCCATCATGGCGTGGCCTTTGACCAGCAGCTGCAGTTCACGCGTCCGGCCATGGATGCTTTCTTCGCGCGTCATCTGAAGCACAATGACCCCTCCGTCAGTTTCGAGCAGCTGAAGGTGCCCGACTTTGGAGGCAGCGGCCCCTACAAGGCCGTGGCTGTGCGGGAGCGGTCGCTACCCGATTTCGTGGTGTACCACCCTGTAGATATGGCCGATGCCATCGGCAGCGAGCACGATAAATTGCCCGTGCTCGTCTTTGCCAACGGCGGTTGCATGGACACCAGCATTGGCTATGAGAACATGCTCACTGACATTGCTTCACACGGCTATGTGGTGGTGGCTATTGGCGCTTTGCAGATGTTTCCGCAGCACGACAAAGAGCAGCATACACCATCGGCCATGGTGGCCAAGGCGATGGATTGGATCTGCCGGCAGGCTGCAACGCCTGGGTCGCCTTATTTCCGGAAAGTGAACACCGAACGGATGGCGGCTGCAGGACACTCGTGCGGTGGCGCACAGGTGTTGGCCAATGCAGCCGACAAGCGTCTGCACACGTATCTCATACTCAATGCAGGCATGGGCCAAATGACCATGGCCGATGCCAGCGCCGCATCGCTAAAGAATCTGCATGGGCCCATCCTATACTTGGTTGGCGGCACAACCGATGTGGCATGGAAGAACGCACAGATGGACTATGAAGCCATCGGCAGTGTGCCCGTGGTGCTGGCCGATAATACAAAGAGCGGCCATGGCGGCACTTACAATCAGCCCCATGGCGGGGCTAACGCCCGTATGGTGCGCGCATGGCTGGACTGGCAGTTCAAGGGCAAGGTTGAAAACAAGGACATCTTCGTCGGCGGCAAGCTAACCGACTATGAGGGATGGACCATCAAACACAAGAACTTCAAATAACAGCGTGTGCTTGTGCATGCCGGAAGATCCAAACACACTAAACGACATGAAAAGATTACTGATGGGCTTGCTCTTTGCCGGAGCGCTGTGTGCCAATGCCCAGGCACAGGAGAAGGATTTTGTAAAGGGCGCCGATGTGGGATTCCTGGCTGGACAGGAACGGCATGGCGTGAAGTTTCACGATCGCAATGGAAATGAACGCGAGTGCTTGGAACTGCTCAAAAACGACTATCAGATGAGTGCTATCCGCCTGCGTGTGTGGGTGAATCCACGAGGCGGCAGCAACGACAAGAACGAACTGCTGGCCATGGCACGCCGAGTCAAGGCATTGGGCATGGACCTGATGGTCGATTTCCATTATGCCGACTCGTGGGCCGACCCCGCCAAGCAACCTATCCCCAAAGCTTGGCAGGGACACACCTACAAGCAGATGCTCAAGGACTTGCGGCAGCATACTGTTGAGGTGCTCACACTGCTGAAACAGAATGGTATAGAACCACGTTGGGTGCAGGTCGGCAACGAAACAGCCAACGGCTTGTTATGGCCCATGGGGCATATAGAGAAGAACCCCAAGCAGTATGCCGGCTTCATCCGCGAGGGCTACAAGGCGGTTAAGAAGGTGTTCCCCCGTGCCATCGTCATCGTTCACTTGGACCGCGGCCACAAGCAGTCGCTCTATGACTGGAACCTCGATATCGTGCGCAAGTACGGAGGCAAGTGGGACATGATCGGCATGTCGCTCTATCCCTACTGGGCCATGGAGGGGCATCCCGAACTGAAGGCCGACGACATCATCACCGACTGTATGGCCAACATACGCCACTGCAGCGAGAAGTACAAGTGCGACGTGATGATCGTGGAAACAGGCTTCGAGGTGGACATGAAACACCCGGAAGTGATGGACGAAGGTCGACGGCAACTGAGTCGTGTTATACGTGAGGCCCGCACCGAGACCAACGGCCGCTGCAGGGGCGTGTTCTATTGGGAGCCGCAATGTCTGCCCGGTGGCTACAAACTTGGTGCCTTCGACAGCAAAGCCTCGCCCACGGCCATCATGGAAGCGTTTGTGGAGTGAAGGGGCGTTCGCTCCGTCTGAGCAAAAAAAGCGGGCAATTGCTTGCCCGTTTTTCTTTTTTCCTTACCTTTGCCGCCGTTTCAGGCATTAGCAAGCGCACCATAGCCCGGGAACATCATTCATAATGCACTAAAGAACATATTCGATTGTCGATGCAAACGCAAGCAAACACGGCTACGCTGGCAGGCCCCACCTCCGAGCGTCAGCGACACACCATACTTGATGCTCTGCGCGGTTTTGCGCTGATGGGCATCGCGCTGGCCAATTTCCCCGAGTTCGGGCTGTGGACATTCCTCAGTGCCGATGCACAGGCTGCTATGCCATCGGCCGGCGTGGATAGGGTGGTTCGGTTCCTGCAATATATGCTGGTGGATGGCAAGTTTTACACCATCTTCTCCCTGCTCTTCGGCATAGGATTCTCCCTGATTCTGGCTCGTCACAGCCGATGGCTATTCGTGCGGCGCATGCTGATATTGGTGGCCATTGGTGCTTTGCACCTACTGTTTATTTGGAGTGGTGACATCCTGTTGCTATATGCCGTGGGCGGCTTACTGCTGACGCTGTTTGTGCGCTTGTCTGACCGTGTCCTCCTTTGGGTGGCCATGGCACTCGTTCTCCTGCCTGTGGGGCTTGATTTGCTCACCGAATGCTGCGGCGTTGATTTTGCATCGCCGTTTTATGAAGCCTGGTGGCGTGTGGCCACGGCACACGGCATCAACGAGGTTAACTTTGCAACGTGGCTGCGCGATGCCGACACCTATCCGCAGGTGTTTGCTTTCCTGCAGCAGGGGGCATGTGAACGCCTATGGGAGTTTGTCGAGGGACACCGCCTGCCCAAAGTGGTGGGTCTGTTCATCATCGGCTACCTGATTGGCAAGCATCGCCTATATGCCCGGCTGGCCGAACTGCCTCTGCGGCCTCTGCTCCGTTGGGGGCTGCTGCCAGCCGTAGTATTGTCTGCTTTGTATGCCTGGAGCGCCACCCACGCCCATCCATGGGGCTTGACCCTACACTCCCTGCTTTATGCGCTGAGTGTGATTCCGCTGGCGATTTGCTACGTTGCCGCCTTTTGCCGTCTTTTTCTGGTATCGCAGCGTCCTGTCTTTGCGTTCCTGGCCGCTCCTGGCCGCATGGCGCTGTCGTGTTACATCGGCCAGTCGCTCATCGGCATAGTCCTGTTCTACGGCATCGGATTTGGGCTGGGCACCCGTTTTGGCTTGGGGCAGATTGAACTGGTGGCGTTGGCCGTATTCTTTGTCGAGGCCCTGTTGTGCCACTTGTGGTTGCGCAGTTTTCGTTTCGGCCCTTTGGAATGGGTGTGGCGCTTGCTCACTTATGGCCGTTATTTTCCCATCCGCCGACAAAGCACCGAAGTCTAATCCCTCCTTACGCCTGCACATGTCCTACAGTATTCGTAAATCAAGCCTGAGCGACCTGCCTGCCTTGCTACTGCTGGCTGAGGCCGCACGTGGTATTATGCGTCGCAGCGGCAACATGGGGCAATGGGTGGATGGCTACCCGTCGGCCCAGGTGTTTCGTGCCGATATTGAGCGTGGAGTCAGTTACTTGATGCTTGATGAGAGCAGCATGCCTGTGGCAACCTTTGCTTTCATGCCGGGCCCCGATCCCACCTATGCCCAGATCTTTGACGACCGTCTGCCCGATGGTAGCCTGTTACAGGGTGCTTGGGTGGACGATTTCCGGCCTTATGCCGTGGTGCATCGCATAGCCAGCAGGCCCGAGGCGCATGGCGTGATGGCGGCGTTGCTCGACTTCTGTTTCCGCCGCAGTCCGAATCTGCGCATTGACACGCACCGTGATAACGTCATTATGCAACACCTGATGCAACGCCACGGATTCACGCGTTGCGGCATTATCTACCTGGCGAACGGCGACGAGCGCCTTGCCTATCAGAAAATCCTATACGAACAATCATAGACTATTAACAAACAGTTTCATGAACAAACTATCTACCTTACTCCTTGCCCTGTTTGGCTTGGGTTCAAGTTCAGCCTGCAGCCAGGCACCTTATGCCAATGCCGACGTGCAGGCCTTTTCTGAGTTCATTGCCGACGATGTCCAACTATTGGATGTACGCACGGCGGCCGAGTATGCCGAGGGGCATCTGTCCGGTGCTGTTAATATCGACGTAAAGCAGTCCGATTTTCTCCAGCAGGCCCAGTCGCGTCTTGTCGCATCGCGCCCGGTGGCTGTTTATTGTCGCAGTGGGCGTCGTTCGGCCTCGGCTGCCAAACAACTGGCCGATGCCGGCTTCACAGTGACCAACCTGAAGGGGGGAATCATGGCATGGCGGTTGGCAGGCAAGGATGTTACCACCGATAGCACCGAAGTGGACGTGTTTCGCACGCCAGGCGGCAAGGTGGTGCGTTTCTATGCACTGATGCATGCCAGCATTCGCGTGGATTTTGACGGACGTCGGCTGCTGATTGACCCCGTGCGGCAACTGGGCGAGCGGAAAGCTGATTATGCTGTGATGGCGCCTGCCGATTATATCCTTGTTACACACGAGCACCATGATCACTTTGATCAAGAGGCAATTAGTCAGCTCTCGGCAGCACAAACCCGTTTTGTGGCCAACGCCCGCTGTGTCGAGATGGCTGGGCATGGGCAGGCTCTGGCTAATGGTGACCGCCTGCAGCTGGCCGATGATATCCTTGTGGAGGCCGTGCCGGCGTACAATATCACCGAAGGGCACACGCAGTTTCACCCGAAGGGGCGCGACAATGGCTATGTGCTCACGTTGGATGGGCTGCGCATCTATATCGCCGGCGACACGGAGGATATATCCGAAATGGAGCAGCTCGAAAATATAGACATCGCTTTCATGCCCTGCAACCAGCCCTACACCATGACTACCGAGCAATTACAGCGTGCGGCACGTATTGTCCGTCCGCGTGTGCTCTTTCCCTACCATTACAGCCAGACCGATGTCAGTGCCTTGCCAGCACAACTTCGTTCTGAAGGCATAGACGTGCGCATCCGCCATTATGAATAACTCTTATGGCTTGCCTATGCAAGGTGGAGTAAGAGTGTAATGATGTCGTTCAAGTGATTAGTTTTGTGTGGATTATTGTAGGAAGGGCTTGATTTGTTGTATTGACTGTTCAAACTGTTCCGGATTGAACCCATGACCTGCGCCAGGAATCACATGCAGCCGGGCATTCTTGTACAGGCGCACGGCGCGGCGCGAGTCGGTCATGGACACTACCGGGTCGGCGTCGCCCTGAACAATGAGCACCGGGCGGCGGAAGCGGCCTATGCGCTTAAACACATCCAACGCGCGTGCTTCAAGGAAATAGCGACGGCCTAACGGCACGCCCCACATGCGAGTGGTGTCAGGTATGGCGCTGGCATCGGGGTAACGCTTGTTCCAGTCGTCAGGGATGCACAGCGCAGGGAATACAAGCACCAGACGGTCGATTTCCTTGGGCATGGCGGCTGCCGTGAGAGCCGATACCAAACCGCCTTGACTCTCGCCGATGAGTACGATTCGCGCAGGGTCGATGTCGGGCTGACTGCGGAAGTGGCGCACAATGGCTTCCAGGTCGGCTTGTTCGTCCAGCACCGACATCTCCATCGTGTTGTTGTCGCTGCGGCTGTTCACGCTGCCGCAGGCAAAGTCAAAGGCATACACTTGATAGCCGAGCTCGTTCAGTGCCTTGAAATAGTTGCGGCTGTAGTGGTGGGTGCCATTAAAGCCGTGCGCCACGATGGCCAACGGCTGGCGACCGGTGGCGTTGGTCGGTCGGCTCAACAGTCCGTAGATCATGCGGTTGCCGTTTTGAACCCAATGCCGCTCGGCCCAACCGCCTTGGGGCGTAGGGTCAAAGAAGGCTTGGTCGGCACGTTTCAATGCCTCCTCCATGGCTGGTGCCACGAACTCCCAGTTGTGGTCGCCTGTGCTCACATGCATGGAATAGGGTATATCCTTGCTGCGTAGGGCTGTGGCCAGCTCGGTGTTCAGCGGCAGGGTGAAGTCGTGGTCGCCCACACGGATGGCCCAATCCACCTGGCGCCAAGCCTTCACGTCGGCCTCGCTACCGGCCTCGATGCGCTTCATGGGGTTGTTCTGCTCAACCACCTGCTGGCGCCACTCGGCCGATGGGTCATTGCGGAGCCATTCCAATGGCACGCGACGCTGATAGCCGCTAATGTCGAATACCAGTGCGAATTGTTCTGGGTGGTGAACGCCATACACTGTCGCTGCGCCGCCGCCCATTGAGAAGCCAGCCACGGCACGTCCCCCTTTGTCGGTACGGGTGCGGTAGGTGCGTTCTATGTAGGGAATGAGTTCCTGGAAGAAATAGTCCTCATAGCGCCACTGCGGGGCGTTAAAGTAGATCATGTTTTGTTGGTTTGCCTCCGGACAAACGTAAATGGCCTCGTGAATTGCTCCCTGCTGTATCAGGCGGTCGGCAACTTCGCTCAGATGCCCTTTCTGCTGCCACACACCATGCCACTCGCCTCCGCCGTGCAGCAGGTATACTACCGGGTAGCGACGCAGCGTGTCGGTGGTGTAGGAGGGTGGAAGGTAGATGGAGTAGGGACGTTGTTCGATGCCTGCCAGCAGTGTGCAGGGCATCTTGGATTCGTGCCAATGGCCGCGTGGCTGGGCGGATAGGAACGTTGCGCTGCCCAGCAAGCAGAGTGCGCAAGTTAAAAGGAGGTGTTTCTTCATTGTTGTTAGGTATTCGGAACGTTGCAAAGATAGGATAAAGCTCGCGAAGAACCAAACGAAATGTGCTTTTCTGAGGTCTTTTGCAAAATAAATGCCGATGTACATGTGTAGAATCGGATATTTGCATTACTTTTGCAGTCGGATTTGAACATAATAGATACTTTTTATATGTACAGGACTCACACTTGTGGCGAGCTGAGGCTTGCCAATGTAGGCCAGACGGTAACGCTGGCCGGATGGGTGCAGCGCACCCGCAAGATGGGCGGAATGACTTTTGTGGACGTGCGCGACCGCTACGGAATCACACAAATCGTGTTTGAGGACAAGCCCACCTCAAGTTCCTCTGAAAAGGGGGGAAACCTCTTTGAGCAGGCCAATAGGCTGGGACGCGAATACGTTGTCCAGGTAACGGGCTGCGTCAGCGAGCGTTCCAACAAGAACCAGAACCTGCCCACGGGCGACATCGAAATCATTGCCACCCAACTGAATGTGTTGAACGAGAGTGTAACGCCACCTTTCACCATTGAGGATCAGAGCGATGGCGGCGACGACCTGCGCATGAAATACCGCTATCTGGACTTGCGTCGCACACCCGTTCGCCGCAACCTGGAGTTGCGCCACAAAATGACGATGGAGGTGCGCCGCTACTTGGACAGTCTCGGCTTCTTGGAAATCGAAACGCCGATGCTCATTGGCTCCACCCCTGAAGGTGCACGCGATTTCGTGGTGCCCTCTCGCATGAATCCCGGCCAGTTCTACGCCCTGCCGCAGAGCCCGCAGACGTTGAAGCAGTTGCTTATGGTATCGGGCATGGACCGCTATTTCCAGATTGTGAAGTGCTTCCGCGACGAGGACCTGCGTGCCGACCGCCAGCCAGAGTTCACGCAGATTGACTGCGAGATGTCGTTCGTTACTCAGGAGGACATTCTGCAGACTTTCGAGGGTATGGCCAAGCATCTGTTCCGCCAGCTGCGCGGTATTGAGTTGGAAGGCGCCTTCCCTCGGATGACTTGGGCTGATGCGATGAAGTACTATGGATCCGATAAGCCTGACACACGCTTTGACATGCGCTTTGTCGAGCTGAAGGACGTATTCCAGAAGGCGCCTGGTTTCAGTGTCTTTGACGAGGCCACTTATATTGGCGGCATTTGCGCCAAGGGCCAGGCTGTTTATACTCGAAAACAACTGGATCAGCTTACTGACTTTGTGAAGCGTCCGCAGATAGGTGCCAAGGGCCTTGTCTATGCACGTGTGCAGGAGGACGGAACGGTGAAATCAAGCGTAGATAAATTCTATGGCCCCGAGGTGCTTGGTGAGCTCAAGGAGCGCATGCAGGCCGAACCGGGCGATCTCATCCTCATCCTGAGTGGCGACGATGCCATGCGCACCCGCAAGCAGTTGTGTGAACTGCGCTTGGAGATGGGTGCACGTATGGGGCTGCGCGACAAGAACAAGTTTGCACTGCTGTGGGTTATCGACTTCCCCATGTTCGAGTGGAGCGAGGAGGAAGGCCGACTGATGGCCACACACCACCCCTTTACACATCCCAAGGACGAGGATATCCCCCTCTTGGACACCGATCCCGCTGCCGTGCGTGCCGATGCTTACGACATGGTTTGCAACGGCGTTGAGGTGGGAGGCGGTTCCATCCGTATCCACGACCCTGAGTTGCAGGACAAGATGTTCCGCATCCTTGGCTTTACCGAGGAGCGCGCACAGGAGCAGTTCGGCTTCCTCATGAACGCCTTTAAGTATGGAGCACCACCTCACGGCGGACTGGCCTATGGCCTGGATCGTTGGGTCAGCCTCTTTGCCGGCTTGGACAGCATCCGCGATTGTATCGCATTCCCCAAGAACAACAGTGGCCGCGACGTGATGCTTGATGCACCTGCACGTTTGGAACAGAAGCAATTGGACGAGTTATATCTGGACATCAAGAAACTGCCCGAGTAATGGAAAACATCACCAACAACCAGGCTGGACCCTCCACCCAAGCAGGCACGAGGGTGCTCTATGAGTGCCAAGGTACCTGTTCCAAAGCCATCGAGGTGCAGGCACACGATGGAGTGATAGACAGCGTTGTGTTTTATGGCGGATGCAATGGCAACACAAAAGGCATCAGCCAGCTGGTGCGCGGCATGAAAATAGACGACGTTATCAGTCGCTTGGATGGCACACGCTGTGGCATGCGCCCTACCTCTTGCCCCGACCAACTGTGTCACGCCCTACGCCAGCTAAAGCTTAACTCCTAAACTCCCTGTATTCAAAAATGAATCGCATTACACACGTTATACACTGTCCGGCGCGCTGGCATCAGCTTCTGTCTGCCCTGAAGGCGGGCGTGGCTGTGGTTACGGCTGCCGTGGCCCTTACCGCGTGCACTGAGAGCTTTGAGGAGCGCTGCCGCCGCGAGGCACGTGAGTACACAGAGAAACAATGTCCTCGTGCCTTGGACAGCTTTGTAACCATCGACTCCATGGCCTACATTCCGAACCCTCAAGGATTTACCTATTACTACACCGTGAACGACGATGGCGAGATGGGTGAACTCTTCACCGAAGACGTGAAGGAGGAGTTCTTGAACCAGTTGCGCAGTAATGTGCGTCAGGACATCTCGATGAAGAGCTACAAGGAAAAGGGCTTCATTCTGTCCTACTGCTATCGTTCCAAAGTGGACGGCAGTATTTTCATGCAGGCTTCGTTTGGCCCTGAGGACTATCGCTGAGGTGAGGGTAACCTGCGGGAGAACCTGTTCTTGCTCACTTGCAGAGGTCCCAACTTGTATGTTGGAAGAAAGAAGGGAGGCTGGATGCGTGCGCATCCAGCCTCCCTTCTTTCTTCCGTTCTTTGGGCTACTTCCGCGAAGCAGCCTTTCCTCGATTCTTTATTTACTCAGCGTGAAGCCCACCTGCATACCGCTGTAGTTGCCCAGCAGGCTGGAGAGGGTTCCCTGACCCAGGATAGAGGTCAACGCATTTGCCCCGGCCAGGAGTTTGTCGGCACCGAACATAAGGTAGGTGTAGTTACTGTTGGCACCCACCGAGCAGTTCAGCTGCGTCAGGCCCAGCATGCCCGTCATTTGCAGGGTCTTGGCTTTTGCGTTGTAGGTGTAGTTGCCGGTGCTGATGGTCTTGCCTTTGGTGGTGATGACGTAGGTGCCGTCCTCGTTGAATGTGAAGGTGCTGGTGCCCTGCTTGATACCCACCTTGGACAGGTAAGTGGTCAGTGTGCTTTCCACCTTTTGTGCAGCCAACAGTCCGCCGGCCTTGGCCAGGAGGTTCTCACTCTCAAAGGCCACTTTGGGTGTTTGGTAGGTCCAGGTGCCGATGAGGTTCTGCTGGGTGATGGTGCTGCCCAGCAGCGAGCCCAGCACGCTGCCAAGAATGCTCTCGCCGGTGCCGTCGGTGCCCAGCACGCTGCCAAGGATGGCACCTGCAGCCGATGCGGTTTGTGAGTTGGTGTTGGTAGCGCCGGTGGTGCCACCAAAGCCGCAGCTACTGAGGCTGAGGCATGCTGCCATGGAGGCAGCAAGGAGGATGTTCTTCTTCATAGTTCTTCGTTTTTGTTATCGTTGTTGATGTTGTCGTTCCCCACAGAGGGTTCGTCGTGTTCCTTATTCATGAGGCGCTTGAATTCGCGCGGGATGGGTGTTTCAAAGTTCATGGGCTGGCCTGTGCGCGGGTGGTAGAAGTCCAGCTTGTAGGCATGCAGGCACAGGCGGCCAATGGGATCCCATCCGCTGCCGTATTTGCGATCGCCCAGAATGGGGTGTCCCAGGTCCTGCATGTGCACGCGTATCTGGTTCTTGCGCCCCGTTTCCAACTTCATCTCCACCATGCTTATCTCAGGGGTAGTTTGCAGCGTGTGGTAGTGTGTGATGGCCAGTTTCCCGCCATTGTCGGTGGCTGATGAGTAGGTGATGTAGGCCTTGTTGTCCTTGAGCCAGGAGCGCACGGTGCCGCCCTCTTGTTCCATGGTGCCCTCGACCACTGCCACATAACGGCGGTCGTACACCAGGTCGTGCCAGTTGTCTTCCAGGATCTGGGCCATTTCCAGGTTCTTGGCATACATCATCAGGCCACTGGTATCACGGTCCAGCCGGTGCACGGTGTGTGCCCTGCACTTGAAGTGGCGCTTGTCGAAGTACTCGTCCAGTACCTGCTTGGCCGAGTATTGCTTGGCTGTTGCGGGCATGGAAAGTATGCCTGTGTTCTTCTCGATCACAACGAGGTCCTTGTCCTCATAGATTATTTTCACGTAGCGGTTCTGCAGCTGGTTGGAGCGCTTGTGCTTGTCCACCCGGACCACCATGCCGGGGCTTAGAGGCTCGTCGTAGCGCGTCGTGGCTCGTTTGTCCACAGTGATGCCGTGGCCTGCCAGGATGTCTTTGGCCTTGTTGCGCGAGATGCCGTGCAGTTCCTTCATCAGAAACTCCAGCAGTGTGGTTTCCTCACGCACCACATATTCGTTGTATTTGGAGGCGGCATAGGCCGCGCCTGAAAGATTCTTCATTTGTACTCGTCTTTTCGTTTTGGATTCATGGGGAACCAGCCTCGTTGCACGCGCTTGTGCTGTTGGAACACTTCCAGAATGCCCCACAAGGCAGAGAAGCCAATCACCCCGAGGAGAATGGAGGCGTGTTCAGAATGCACCACCAGCGATAGTCCAAGGCACGCCAGTCCTGTAAGAAGGAAGGCCCACCAACAGCGGCGACCGAAGTAATACTCAGCCTTGATGACGATGGGGTGGAAGAGGCCTATGGTGAGGAAGGTGGCCAGTCCGATAATGATACCTGTAATATTCATTTTGAGACAGATTGCTTGTCTTTTCATTTGGCGCATCCGTTTCCTTTTGGGAAGCGTGGTATGCGCAGGCAATATCTTTAATCTTTTAACTTTTAGCTACTCATGATGGTAGGGCTCGCCCCTGAGTATAGTCATAGCACGGTAAATCTGCTCCGTGAAGAGGAGGCGAATCATTTGGTGGGAGAAGGTCATCTGCGACAGCGACACCTTCTCGGCAGCCAATGCATAGATTTCGGCATCAAAGCCATAGGGACCGCCCACCACGAACACCAGCCGGTGGCCTCCTGCAGCGATACGCTTCTCTATCCACGCGGCGAAATCCACGCTGCGGCGCTCGGCACCATGCTCGTCGAGCAGCACCACGTAGTCGGCCGGTTGCAGTGCCTTGCGGATGCCTTGTGCCTCCTGTTGCTTCTGCTGGGCGGGTGTGAGTGCGCGTGTGTTGCGCAGTTCAGGTACCACCACTGTCTGGAAGGGTATGTAGTGGCCGATGCGTTCGGCATAGGTGTCGGTCAGTGCCAGGATATGTCGGTCGGTGGTTTTACCCACCACCAGCAGGATGATTTTCATGAGTGGCGGTGTGGTGTTTGGGTTATTCGGCCAACAGGTCCCGGGCGATGGTATCGCCCAGTTCCGCCGCCTTTTGCAGTTGTTGTCGGGCCTCGCTCTGCTTTCCCTGGTGGCGCAGAGCCACGCCAAGGATGCGGTAGGCATCGGCAAACTCAGCATCGAGTGCGATGGCTTTGCGTGCGGCACTGATGCACTCGTCCACCTGTCCCACGCGGTAGTGCAACGCTGCCAGCTGGGCGGGGTAGAGCGGTTCGTTGGGTTCCAGTTGGCAGGCCCGTTCGTAGTCGTTCAGCGCCTGTTGGAACATGCGGCATTGCAGTTCGGCCTGTGCCCGTTGGTCGTAGAAGTTGGCATTGACGCTGGCAGCCTTCAGGTGTTCGTACTCGTTCAGGTCGGCCACGGCCTCGCGGTAACTTTTCAGCGCGATGAGTGTGTTGGCGCGCATGAGCAGCGGTGTTGCAGCTTCCTCGACGTATGGCTTTGAGAAGCAGGCCACTGCGCTGTCCTGCAGAGCCAGTACGCCCAACGTGTCGCTGAGCATCTGCTTGCATTGTGCGGCATAGAGGAAGTGGCTGGCCGAGCGCAGGTTGGTGCGGCACACCTCCTGAAACTTTTGGCAGGCGGCCTCGTAGTTCTTTTGGCTGTACAGGATGTGCCCCTGCAACGCGGTGTACGTGGGCAGCGGATTGGTGGCAAAGGCTTGCTCTGCTTCTTCAAGTGCGTGTGCCAGCGTCCACCCTTCAGGCAGGTCGGTGTGTGCCTGTGTCTGTGCATAGATGCTGCGTGCCATGGAGTAGTGCAGCTCGTCGGTTGCCTTGGTGGCCTTAAGCCCGGCGGCCCATGCCTGTTCGGCTCCGGCATAGTCGGTCATGGAGGCCAGCAGTTCGCCCTTCATTACATAGCCGGCCGGCTCGGTGGGGAAGAGACGGATAAAGTCGTCGATGTAGGCTTGGTAGAGGACGGTGTCCTGCGTGCCTGTGAGGTAGATGAAACTGTTGGCTTGCGAGGCATCGGTGGGCAACGCCTTGCGGATGTGGATGTCGCGGTAGTCGCTGCTGGTGGCAGAGATGGCCGTGGTGGTCAGTGACATGGGGAACGAGGCGTCCAGTACAAAGCACTGCTTGTCGGAATTGGTGGCGGCCATCTGCAGGAGGCCGATTACTTCGCCCTCGTCGTTCAGCACGGGACAGGAGGCCGACTTCTCGGTGGCGGCGGTGTCGAGCGTGTAGTAGGTGTAGTGGTCGTTGAAGCGGGACACGTCTGAGATGGTAGCGGGTGTGCAGCTGTTGGCTTTGTTGCCGAGGTAGGGCATAATATGGGCTGTCTGTCCCTTGATGCTGGCCACGGTCGCGAGTTTGACGGGGGTGGCCTTGAGACCGGCTATGTGGAAGCGTACGACATCGTATAGCGAGCTGGCGCCACACACATAGTCCACTTCGTATTGCTTGCCGCCGTCGTCGATTGCCACGGCACGCGCCGCACCCTTGAAGGTGGCATAGTCGGAGAGTGCTGTGCCGTCATCGGTCACGACAAAGGCATTGGACGAGCGCAACAACTGGCCCTGTGCATCGTAGGTCAGCACGTTGACCTGTGCCTTGCGTGCTTTCTTGAACCATTTCTGAGCCGGCATCTGCACGCATGTGAGCAGGCCCAGCAAAATGAGTAGTATTTTCTGTTTCATTGTTTCAGTAGTGCTTTGGCGTTCTGCATGGCCGCCTCGGTCAGGGTGGCACCGCTCAGCATGTGCGCAATCTCTTCCACGCGTTGTTGCTGGCTCAGTTGGACAATGTGGCTGTTTGTGCCTTGTTCGTCGTCCTCCTTATATACACGGTAGTGATAGGTGCCGAGCGCAGCAATCTGCGGCAGGTGTGTGATGCTGATGACCTGCCTTCCGCCTTGCCCCATTTCTCGCATCATCAGGGCCATGCTCTCGGCAATGTGGCCACTCACGCCGGTGTCTATCTCGTCAAAGATAATGGTGGGCAGGCTTACTGCGCCGCTCAGCATGGCTTTCAGAGCCAGCATTACGCGCGCGATTTCGCCGCCGGAAGCCACCTGGCCGATGGGGCAGAGTTGGCCGTTCTTGTTGGCACTGAAGAGGAACTCTACCTGGTCCATTCCACTGGCAGAGGGCACTTCGGTGGGGGCAATGGCCACCTGGAAGCGAACGTTGGGGATGCCCAGTGGCACCAGACGCGCTTGCATCTGTGCCTCAACCTCGTGTGCGGCGGCTGTTCGGCTTTGGGTGAGCCGTGCTCCCTGCTCACGCAGCGTGGCTTCGAGGGCGGCGTGCTCCTGGCGCAAAGCCTGTAGGTGTTCATCGCCGTGGTCGATGGCGTTGAGCTGCTGGCGGAAGCCGTCGGCCAGGCGCAGCAGTTCTTCGTCGGTTTGTACGTGGTGCTTCTGTTGCAGGGAGTAGATGAGGCTGAGGCGTTCGTTCACCTCTTCCAAGCGTGCGGGGTCGAACACCACGCTGTCGGCCTGGCTTTCCACCTCGGCTGCAATGTCCTTCATCTCGATGCGGCAGCTCTCCAGGCGTTCGGCCAGTGCGGCGGCTGTGGGGAGCATGTCCGAGATGCTTCCCATCTGCCGTGCGGCTTCGCGCAGGGCATTGACGACGTCGGTCTCGCGCCCGCTGGCATCGCCTTGCAGCAAGGCATTGGTAGCATACAGCGCCTGCTTGATGTCCTCGGCATGTTCCAGCGTCTGTGCTTCCTGTTCCAGTTCGGCTTGCAGTCCTGGTGCCAGGTGTGACTCGTCGATCTGTGCCAACTGGAATCGGAGATATTCTTCGTCCTCGCGCCCTTTGGCCAGCAGCGACTCGGCTTCCTTGATGCGGCGGCCCACCTCCGTGTAGCGGTTGTAGGCTTGTGTGTAGGCATCGCGCAGAGACTGGTTGTGTGCGATGATATCCACCACGTTCAGTTGGAAGTCCTCCTCGGCCAGCACCAGGTTCTGATGCTGTGAGTGTATGTCGATAAGTTTGTTGCCCAGTTCCCTGAGTTGTGCCAGCTGGGCGGGGGTGTCGTTGATAAAGGCGCGGCTCTTGCCATTGGCGCTCAGTTCGCGACGTATCAGGCAGCTGTCGCCGTCGAAATCGAAATCGTGCTGCTCAAAGAAGGCCTCCATTTGGTAGCCTGCCAGACGGAACTCGGCCTCGATGACGCAACGGTTGGCGCCGCCCTTGATGGTGCGGGCATCGGCACGCTGGCCCAAAAGCAGCCCGATGGCGCCCAGCAGGATGCTCTTGCCTGCGCCTGTCTCGCCTGTGATGACAGAGAAGCCGCGGTGAAACTCAATGTCCAGTTCCGTGATGAGCGCGTAGTTGGTTATGTGGAGGCTTTTAAGCATAAAGCATTGGATGATAGGTGAGTGGACACGGCATGTTGAAGGAGACCATTAGTTCTTGATCTTCTCCCACGTTGTGCTCTGTGCCGGATTGAGCTTGAAGAGGATGTCATAGAGATCCTCACGCTCCTTCGAACTGCCCTGCCCATGGAAGATGCTGGCCAGTTCTTCTTTCTTGAAATCGGTGAAGAGCTGTGGCAACTGGCTCAGGCTCTTGTCCTCGTGTGCCTGGTTCAGCAGGCCGATGGCCTCGGCAATGGCTGCGCGTCCGCCCTCGGTGTTGTCGGCCATGGCATCCAGCCCTTCGCGGTAGTATTTGTACTGCAGTTGCCTGAATTTCTCCATGGCACCATCCAGGTAGTCGTTGACAATGGCATAGCGGTTCTTGTTGTCGTCGAAAGCCTTCCAGCCGCTGAAGCCTAAGTTCTCGGCATCGTTTACTATCTGCTGGGCCACACGCAGCACTTCCGTGCCGCCCATGGGCGAGAAGGTGTCCAGGTCCAGACCGATAATCATGTATGCCCAGTAAGCAAGCATGGCGGTGAGGTTGTTGTCAACCTGGTCGGGGCGCCATTCCAACTGGTCGAATTCCTGGAAGTTGAAGTTGAAGTCCTTGTCGTTGGAGTTCCAGACGGTGCTGGTGTATGACGAGTTGTACACGGGGCGCGAACTGGCCACGATCAGCGTGGCCTTGAACGAGTTGTCGGACTCGCTCCAGGCCGTGACATTGATGTTGAACGAGCACTGAATGCGCTCGTTCTCACGGAACTTGAGGTTTGTCCAGGCCCGTTCGTTAAGAAACTGTTTTATTTTCTCCTCCAGCGCATCGAACACGCTGCCTTTCGTGTTGGACACTTGCGAGCGGTTGATGATCACACGCGCGTTGAGCTCCTGTGCGTGGGCGGTGCAGGTCAGGGCCAACAAAAGACCGAGGGTGCAGAGCATGCGCAGGAAGGCTGGTGCCAGCGTGTGGCGTGGTTGGAAGGAGGAGCGTGTCATAGGATCGCAATCAGATGGTTGATGATGTCTTGTGCCACCTCAGTCTTGCTCTTGAGCGGGTAGGGTGTCTCGCCTTGAGCAGAGATGATGGTCACCTTGTTGGTATCTGTTTGGAAACCGGCTCCCTCGTCTTGAAGCGAGTTCAGCACGATGAAGTCCAGGTGCTTGCTTTCCAGCTTGTGGCGAGCGTGCTCCCGCTCGTCGAATGTTTCCAAAGCAAACCCCACCAAGCGCTGGTCGGTGCGTTTCATTTCGCCAAGGCTGCGTGCAATGTCCTCGGTGGGTTTGAGGTGCAGCACCAACCCGTCGCCTTCGCGTTTCAGCTTCTGGGGTGCCACGTTGTCGGGTGTGAAGTCAGCCACGGCAGCGCAGAGTATGGCGGCATCGGCTGTTGGGAACAGTGCGGTGGCGGCTTCGTACATCTGGTGGGCGCTCTCCACATGTGTGGTATGGATGCCGACATTCGTCACGTCGCGTGCCACAGGCCCAAGCACCAGTTCCACGCGGGCCCCTTGCAGGGCGCAGGCCTCGGCCAGCGCGATGCCCATCTTGCCGCTAGAGTAGTTGCCGATGAAGCGCACGGGGTCGATCTTCTCGTAGGTAGGGCCGGCGGTGATGAGAATGGTGCGTCCGTGCAGTGGTTTCGATCCCTCCATTTCCCGGCACACAATATCGGCAATGGTTTCCGGCTCCTCCATGCGCCCTTTGCCCACCAGGTGGCTGGCCAGTTCGCCGGCCGCCGGTTCGATGATGCGTACACCGCGTTGGCGCAGCACATGCAGGTTTTGCTGTGTGGCGGGGTGAGCCCACATGTCCAGGTCCATGGCGGGAGCCACATACACGGGTGCCTTCATGGACAGGTAGGTGGTGATGAGCATGTTGTCGGCAATGCCGCAGGCCATCTTGCCGATGGTCGATGCCGTGGCGGGTGCCACAATCATTACATCGGCCCACAGGCCAAGGCTCACATGGCTGTGCCACGTGCCGTCGCGCTGAGCAAAGAAATCGGAGATGACAGGCTTGGAGGTGAGGGCGGAGAGCGTGATGGGAGTGATGAACTCCTTGCCGGCGGGGGTTATCACTACCTGCACTTCGTGCCCCCGCTTTACAAGGGCACGAATGAGCGTGCAAGCCTTATAGGCTGCAATGCTTCCCGTGATGCCGAGAACGATATTCATCTTGTTGTTCAGTCGTTGAG
Organism: Bacteroidaceae bacterium; assembly: GCA_017526905.1. Taxonomy (GTDB): domain Bacteria; phylum Bacteroidota; class Bacteroidia; order Bacteroidales; family Bacteroidaceae; genus Physcousia. The sequence continues at coordinate 20,123 of JAFXQT010000020.1, forward strand.
CATCATTGGCATGAGCAGCATCAGCACTTCTTCACCTTCTTTCTGCTCGGCAGGTGTGATAATGCCGGCACGGCCCGGGTCGGCCAGCTCAAACTGCACTTCTGCACTGTCCAGGTTGTTCAGTATGTCCAGTAGCAGGGTGCCTTTGAAGCCGATGTTGATGGCGGGTGCGTCGTACTCGCAGATCAGGTGCTCTTCGGCACTGGTGCTGTAATCCACGTCCTGACCGCTCACGGTGAGTTGGTTCTGTGTCAGTGCCAGCTTGACCAGTGCGCTGCTTTGGTTGCAGAACACCAGCACGCGCTTCAGCGTGGAAATCAGTGCCGGACGGTCGATGACGGCGCGGTAGGGGTTGTTCTGAGGGATGACGCTGTTGTAGTTGGGGTAGCGTCCGTCAATGAGGCGGCAGGTCAGCGTGAACTCAGGAGCCTTCACCACAGCCAACTTGTCGCTGAAGGCAAGTTCCAGTTGGGCGTCGCCCTTGGACAGCAGGCCCTTGAGGATGTTGGCGGGTTTCTTGGGCAGGATGAATCCTACCTGCTCCGCGCTGGTCACGGCTGTGGTCTTGCTGCGCACCAGCTTGCGCCCGTCGGTACCCACGAACACCAGGTTTTCTGGCGTGAAGTCAAAATAGATGCCGGTCATGACCGGGCGGATCTCGTCGTCGGCGGTGGCGAAGATGCAGTGGTTGATGCCGTTGAGCAGCACGGCCTGCGGTATGTTGAAGCTGTGCGCATCGCCGCTCAGGGCGTGTGTGGCGGGGTACTCGTCGGCGCGCTCGCCCACGATGGAGAACGTACCGTTCTGGTATTCGCCGCGAATCTCCATGGTGTCCAGATTGACATCCAGCGTAATGGGCTGGTCGGCAATCTCCTTCAGCGAATCCTGTATGGTCTTGGCCTTGATGCAGAAGCGAGCGTTCATGTCGCTCTCAATGAGCTGGATGGACGTGACCAGGGTGGTCTCGCTGTCGCTGGCCGTGATGTTCATGTTGGTGCCATCGGTCTCGAACAGGTAGCAGTCCAGGATGGGGAAAGAGTTCTTACTGTTCAACACACGTTGGATGGAGGTAAGGCGGCTGAAGAGCGCCGCGCTGGAAACTTTGATTTTCATATGGGGTGCTTTGTTGTGGATTTCCGTGCAAAATTAGAAACTTTCGGAATGCTTTGCAAAATTTTCCCCTTAAAATTCGTCAAACATCGAATAATTCCCTACTTTTGCAAGCGAAACAGTACAAGTTCACACTATAATACCTTATTAAATAATGGAAATTTCCGGTAAAATCATCAATGTTCTGCCTGAGCGCAGTGGCGTGAGTCAGCGCTCGGGCACACCCTGGAAGGCAGGCTCGTTTATCGTAGAGACCATCGAGCAGTTCCCAAAGAAGTGCGTGTTCGATGTTTTTGGCGAAGACCGCCTCAAACAGTTCAATATCCAGGTGGGCCAGATGCTCACCGTGAGCATCGACATCGATGCGCACGAGTATAACGGACGCTGGTTCAACAGCATCCGCGCATGGAAGGTGGCTCCCTACGATCCCAATGCTGTGGCTGCACCTGTAGTGGATCCTGCCACTGGCTTTGCGCCTGGCACACAGCCTGCTCCCATGCCCGGGCAGCCTGCTGCCCCTCAGGGTGCTCCTGCACCGGCTGCGCCATTCCCCTCGGCAGCACCTGCCGATCCCTTTGCTGCCGCTGCGCCTGCCGATCCCGCCGGTGGGGTGAGCGAGAGCACCGACGACCTCCCCTTCTGATTTGCCCTTATATCCCACTTCGCATCATTGTGCCGGGTGGAACGTACGTTGTTGATATGCTCTCTGGGTGTGCCACGTGCGGAACGCTCCACCAGCCACAATGCCGGAGTGGGATTCCTTTAAGGTGGGTTCTATAAATTAGCTTTGAATTGCTCTTAGGCTATTTCCGAACAGATTTTGTTTCAAGGCCGCCGGGGCGTAGCGGGCCGCTCGGCGCTTGCGACGCTTGACACTTCAAGAACGTCCCAAGAACTTGGAGCAAAAGATGCCGGAAAGAGGCAAGAGCAAACAAAGATAATTCATAGAGAATTTATTAATTAATAGAACACACCTTAAGGTGGGGGCTACAAAGTAGTTTCAGATGATTTGTAGCTTATCCTCGGGAGGGATTCACCACTTTATCGTTTCATCTCATTTGCTGCATGGCCTATAAGGGGCTGAAACACCCCATTTTGATACATTCCCGACATTGTTTTGATACATTTTTGCTATAGGAAAACAGCCTGACGGCCTATCTTTGCAGCACAAAACCATTAGCACATTCATAAGCAGATGTATCTCCTCGGTTATGACATTGGCAGTTCCAGCGTGAAAGCATCGCTGGTCGATGCCCAGAGCGGCGCCTGCGTGGCTTCCGCATCGTTCCCCAAGACTGAAGCACCCATCAAGGCCGTGCAGCCGGGATGGGCCGAACAAGCCCCCGACCACTGGTGGCAATACCTGCGCGAGGCCACGGCAGAAGTGCTTTCTGCCAGCCATGTGGCTGGAGCCGACGTGAAGGCCATCGGCATCTCCTACCAGATGCATGGTTTAGTGTGTGTGGATCGCGACCTGCGCCCGCTGCGCGATGCCATTATCTGGTGCGATTCGCGTGCCGTGCCCTACGGGCAGCAGGCCTTCGATGCGCTGGGCCATGAACGCTGCTTGGCTCACCTGCTCAATTCGCCGGGCAACTTCACGGCGGCCAAGCTGGCTTGGGTGCGCCAGAACGAACCCGAACTCTTTGCACGTATCTATAAGGTGATGCTGCCTGGCGACTACATCGCCGCCCGAATGAGCGGTGTTGTGGCTACCACGGTGAGCGGCCTGTCCGAAGGTGTGATGTGGGACTTTGCCGACGCTTGCCCTGCGCAGTTCCTGCTCGACAGTTTCGGCATACCCCAGGAAATGCTTGCAACAATCGTTCCCACCTTCGGCGTGCAGGGCGAACTGACCGCAGTCGCGGCCCAGGAACTTGGGCTCCATGCCGGCACGCCTATCACTTACCGTGCGGGCGATCAGCCGAACAACGCCCTTTCGCTCAATGTGTTCGAACCGGGCGAGGCAGCCACCACCGCCGGCACTTCGGGCGTGGTGTATGGTGTGCTGGGCCAGGTAGGCTACGATCCGCAGAGCCGCGTCAACACCTTTGCCCACGTCAACTACAGCGCGGCAGCACCACGTTTGGGAGTGCTGCTCTGCATCAACGGCACAGGCATCCTCAACTCGTGGGTGCGCAGGAATGTGGCACCCCAGGGCATGGGCTACGCTGAGATGAACCAGCTGGCAGCCACCGCACCCATCGGCTCGGAAGGGCTGAGCATACTGCCGTTTGGCAATGGTGCCGAGCGTGTGCTGGGCAACCGCGAGGTAGGGGCCAGCATTCATGGCATCGACTTCAACCGCCACACCCAAGCCCACTTGCTGCGTGCAGCCCAGGAGGGCATCGTGTTCTCTTTTGCCTATGGCATGGAAGTGATGAAACAGATGGGCATGCAGCTCACCACCATCCGCGCCGGAAAGGCCAACATGTTCCTCAGTCCCATTTTCCGCGACACGCTGGCTGGCGTGACAGGTGCCACCATCGAGCTGTGCGACACCGACGGCAGCGTGGGCGCTGCCCGGGGTGCCGGCATGGGGTTGGGCATCTACCGCGACCACAACGAAGCCTTTGCGTCGTTGAAGAAACTGCAAGTAATCGACCCCGAACCCCGCAATCACGACGCCTATCGCGAAGCCTATGAGCGCTGGCGGGCCCTCGTGCCGTGAGGGGGAGGAATCCTAAAGCATATTAACCTCTAACTTATATTTAGCAACAATGAAACAGTATTTCCCTGAGATCCCCGTTATCAAGTATGAGGGCGTGGAGAGCAAGAACCCTCTTGCTTACCGTTATTATGACAAAAACCGCGTTGTAATGGGCAAGACCATGGGCCAGTGGCTCAAGTTTGCCATGGCATGGTGGCACACCCTCTGTGCTGAAGGTTCCGACCAGTTCGGCCCCGGCACAAAAAGCTTCCCCTGGAATGCAGCCGCCGACCCCGTTCAGGCAGCCAAGGACAAGGCCGATGCCGGCTTCGAGATTATGCAGAAGTTGGGCATCGACTACTACTGCTTCCACGACGTTGACCTCGTGGCCGAGGCTGCCGATGTGGAAACCTACGAGAAGAACCTCAAGGAGGTGGTTGCCTACCTCAAGCAGAAGCAGGCCGAGACTGGCATCAAGCTGTTGTGGGGCACGGCCAACGTGTTTGGACACAAGCGTTATATGAACGGCGCAAGCACCAACCCCGACTTCGACGTGGTGGCACGTGCCATCGTGCAAATCAAGAACGCCATCGATGCCACCATCGAACTGGGCGGCACCAACTATGTGTTCTGGGGCGGACGTGAAGGCTACATGAGTCTGCTCAACACTGATATGAAACGCGAAAAGGAGCACATGGCCACCATGCTCACCATGGCACGCGACTATGCCCGTGCGCACGGCTTCAAGGGCACCTTCCTCATCGAGCCCAAGCCCATGGAGCCCACAAAGCATCAGTACGATGTCGATACCGAAACGGTGATCGGCTTCCTGCGGGCACACGGACTGGACAAGGACTTCAAGGTGAACATCGAGGTGAACCACGCCACCCTGGCAGGCCACACCTTCGAACACGAACTGGCGTGCGCTGTCGATGCAGGCATGCTGGGCAGCATCGACGCCAACCGCGGCGACTACCAGAACGGCTGGGACACCGACCAGTTCCCCATCGACCATTACGAGCTCACGCAGGCTATGCTGCAGATTATCCGCAACGGCGGCTTCACCGACGGCGGTTCCAACTTCGATGCCAAGACCCGTCGCAACAGCACCGACCTGGAGGATATCTTCATCGCTCACATCGCTGCTATGGATGCCATGGCTCATGCGCTGCTCAGCGCTGCCGACATCATCGAAAACTCGCCCATACCTGCCATGGTCAAGGAGCGTTATGCCAGCTTCGACAGCGGCGAAGGCAAGCGCTTCGAGGAGGGCAAGATGACCTTCGAGGAGGCTTATGAGTATGGCAAGCGCGTAGGCGAGCCCAAGCAGATCAGCGGCAAGCAGGAACTCTACGAGGCCATCGTCAACATGTATTGATAAGGCTCCGGCACGATTGCACATGCCCGCATCGCCCCATCCGGCGATGCGGGCTTTTTTTATGCCTCGGACTGCAGCTTTGCATCCGAGGCTTTATAGGTATTGGCGAGGGGCGCTAAGGGCGGGCCACTTTCCTGCCTTGTTTGACGTAGATACCGCGTGCAGGCTTATCGATGGGACGCCCTGCGAGGTCGAACCAACAGTTTTCCAGTGGCTTGTTATTTGTGGTGAGGGAGGTGTGGTGACCGCTGTCCTGCAATCTGCCATCATCCGATTCGTAAACGGCCTTGATGCCATCTACATAGCCGCCTTCGCCGTAGAAGCCCTCCATCATGGCTGAGACCATGTCGGGCTCGTTAAATTCGGGCACTGTGCGGTGGCTGCCGTCAGAGAGGCCCATCCAGTGGAAAAGGCCCATGCCGTTAGCCTTGCAGCGCTGGGCAAAGTATTTCACGAAGGCAAGGTGGTTCTCGTGGTTGTCGCCGCCACCGCTGATGCCCCATTCGCCGAAGATGACGGGTGCCCCTTTGGCAACGAGGTAGCGCTTCAGGTTGCCGATGGTGGTGTTGAGCGAGGTCTTGGCCGCTGCCAGGTTGGTGATGTCGGGATAGCAGTGTACCTCGAAAATCAAGTGGCCATCGGCATTGTCGTCGGGTAGCTTCATCTGTTTGAGCGGATCCTGCAGGTGGCTGCTCCAGTTGCCGTTGCCGTCGCATGCGCCGTAGGTGCATACAATCAGGTTGCGCTGTGCATTGTTGCCGCCTGTGGCGCGCACGGCGTTCACGAAGCTCTGTGCATAGCTGTTGATGGCGTTGTAGGCAGACTTGGCCTTGGCCGCATTGTAGCCGCCTTCTGATGCGAACGATGCAAAGCACCAGGAGTGGTCGGGGTCGAGCATTTCGTTGTAGCCCTCGAAGAGCAGGTGCTCGTCATAGTCCTTGAACTGCTCGGCTATCTGTGTCCAGATGGCCTCAAACCGCTCGTGCTGCGCTGCATAGGCAGCTTCGTCGGCCAGGAGCCAGGCAGTGTTGGCTGCTCCGGTGTCGTGGTGCACGTTGATGATGCAGTACATGCCCTGTGCCAGGACGTAGTCCACGATTTGCTTGACGCGTTGCATCCAGGCCTTTTGGATTTGGGTGCCGATGCCGTCGGCCGAGGGTAGCCAGGGTGTGTAGCTCCACTTGCCGTTGTTGTCGTAGCCGCGCACGCTTGCAAAGGTGGCTTCCATGTGCGGGTACCACGTCACGGGCACGCGTATGGCGTTGAATCCAGCCTGTCGGAACAGTTTGAAGAGCGATGCCTTGGTGGTCTTCTGCCCCCATGCTGTTTCGTAGCTGCTGACCGTTCGGCTCTTATTGGCTTCGATCCACATGTTGAGTGTGTCGCCTGAGTTGCTGTCGAGCGTGTTGCCCAGGTTCCAGCCCACACGCATGTGTTCCACCGCCTCGCGAGCCGACTCGAAGGGGGCTTCGGCGTTGGTTTGGGCCAGGAGGACTGTCGGTGACAGTGCCAGCAGACAGAGCAACTTGAGGGCGTTCATGATGGTGGTGATCCAGGATGTGTTCATCGTGAATTGTGCTTATGTTAAGGCTATATCGGGTGTGTGTTTACGGCAGATAGTTGTGGCTGCGTGGCAGTGGGGGGGCTGTGGGCTGCGGTCGTTACTACCGTTTCTGCTTCTTTGCCACAGCCGTCGTCTCTTCATCGGCCTGGCCTGCAGCCTGGAGGATAAGGGTGGTGGCGCCGATGGTGATGATGGTGCCGTGGTCGATGCGCAGCCGGTCCTGGTCGCGCAGGATGGTGTTGCCCACGAAGGTGCCCGTGCCAGAGGGCGCGTCGCGCAGCGTGTAGATGAAGCGGCCCATGCGGTCGCGGCGCACGTTGATGACGCAGTGTGTGGTGTCCACGCTGGGGTCCACGGTTTCGATGGGGGTGTTTATGTTTGTGCCGCGCACGTAGCGTCCCAACACGTTGTCGCCCAGCTGTAGCGGAAGTTCCTGGCGGTAGTGAAACACGTTTTCCACCACCACCACGGTGCCGCAATCCACGGCGGGTGCATCGGCAGCAGGTGCCGTTCCGGCATCGGCAGGTGATGCATCAGGGGCAGCTACGTTTTGTTCCGATGTGTTTTTGGCGTTAAGGGCTTGTGTGTCCTGCTGTTGCTCCAGTTTCTCCTGCTTGCGTGTCTTGAGCAGGGTAGATGTGCCTATGCGTATGCCGAACTGTCGGTGGCATTCAGGGCACTCGAACACTAAAGTCTGCCCTTCGACGTAGCGTGTCTCGTCGAAGGTGATATAATTGTCGCATTTTGGACAGCGTACTCTTTTCACGATGCTAAAGTGATCAATCTTCAATCTTCAACAGCCATGCCGAGGCGAACTCGTCGGAGAGTTCGTGCAACTCGCTGATCTGTTCGCGTGCTCGTGCTTCGCTGAGGAATCCGTCCATGACCACGCGCACCATTTTACCGCTCTGACGCACGCGCACGCCCGTCAAACCTTGTTGTGTGAGCTGGGCTGCATAGCTCTCTGCCCGCTTGAGGGGGATGGCGCTGGCCAGTACAATGGCATAGGTCGTGGTGGGGTGGGAGGGGGCTGCCTGCTGGGCTTGCGCTTGCTTGGCAGCAGGTGCTTGCGCTTGCTTGGCGGCTGTTGTGGCGGTGGCGAGGACTGCGTCTGACGCTGTGGGCACCGCGGCGGCTGTGGTGGCTTTGGCGTTTGTAGCGGCAGTGGCGGTTGGGGTGCTGGCGGCAGTGGCCTCAGACATGTGTGGTTGTGCCGTTTGGGCGCAGGCTTCCGATGCTTGTGGCTGGGCTGCCTGTGCTGTGGCTTCTGGTTCGGTCGCCTCCGTGGCACTTTGCAATGCCACCGGTGCTACCTGTTTGGCCACGGGCTTGGCGGCAGTGGCATGCTGCTCGTGTGCGATGGGTGCAATGCTGGCTTCCGCTGGTCTTGTCTGTGGGCTCATGCCGAGATGGGTGGGCAGCAGGAAGAAGATGGCGATGAGGACAGCAGCTACGCCAGTGTAGCGCACCAACTTGTGCCCGATGTGTATGTCGATATCGCCGCCTGTGCTGCTGATGTAGAACAGGCTCGAGCGGTGTTCCTGGGCGTTGCCCAAACGGTTGGAACGTGCCTTGGCGGCTGTTTGCAGGCGGGGGAAGACGATGGTGTCCAGCCCGTAGTAGGAGGGGGTCACTGTGCCGGCGCTGCACGATTCAAAGGCCACCACCCCGTCCTCGTCCTGGGTGAACTGTCCCAGTGCTCCGAAGTCGGCTTGCCCGTCGGCCAACAATTGCTGGCGCAGGTCCAGCACCAGCGTCTGCACTTTGCGCTTTGCATCGGCTTCGGCCATGCGGTAGGTGTGGCGGATGGAGTGTACCAGCAGCCCGTCGTCGGTGGTGATGCTGGTGTTGAAGCGCAGTGACCGCTGTGGCGGGAAGAGCAACGCCTCGTCGTCGGCGCGCGAGGCTTCTATCCACTGCGTAACGAAGGCTCCCAACTGCGGGATAACCACGCAGTCGTGAGTCAGCAGCAGCGCTTCTATGTGTTGTGACAGTTCGCTCATAATTAGTGCTTTCTTTTGGTAATACGCCTGCCTGTGGCAGGTGTGTGGGCTGTGTGCGGTAAGATTCTTTGGGCAAAGGTAGAAATAAAAGTTGAATGGCCTCGCATTTTGTAGGGAAAAAGTGCCGGGGCGGAGATTTTTTTTCCTTTCGCGTGTGCGCTTGCATTTCTTTTTTTATATTTGCGCGATTTTTCAACCCTGCCAGCCGCTATGCTCTCCGGCTCGCAGTAACAACAAAGAAAGCCATACACACCATGCAACCACTCACCGTATATAAAGCCAGCGCCGGTTCGGGCAAGACGTTCACACTGGCTGTGGAGTATGTGAAGCTTCTGGTGCTCTACGCTGGCGAGAAGGAGTTCACGCACATCCTGGCCGTGACCTTCACCAACAAGGCCACCACAGAAATGAAGGATCGCATCATAGCACATCTCTATGGCGTGGGGGGCACCGACCATGTGTTGCCTTCCAGTCGCTCCTTCTTCAGCAAGTTGCGTCAGGAACTGGGCAGAGAGCCCGGTTTTTCGGCTTCCGACGAGGAGATACGTCGCCGCTGCCGTCTGGCACTGCACCAAATTCTGCACGACTACAGCCACTTCCGCGTGCAGACCATCGATGCCTTCTTCCAAACCATCCTGCGTGGGCTGGCACAGGAACTTGGACTCACGGCCAACCTCCAGGTGGAGATTAGCGACACGGAGGTGCTCTCCGAGGCCGTGGACCGCATCATCGACCGCCTGCAGGACGAGCCCGAAGTGCAGTCGTGGCTGTTCAGCCTGGTGCAGGAGCAGATTGAGAACAACCAGCGCTGGGATGTGACGCGCGAAGTGAAGGATTTCGGACGGGCCATCTTCAACGAGACCTATCTGCGCCAGGGCGACCAGCTGCGCCAGGTGCTTGCCGATCCTCAGCGGCTGTCCCGTTTTATGCAGGAACTGACAGCCCAGCGCGACCAGGCCGTGGCCTGCTGCCGCGCTGGGGGTAATCAGCTGGCCGCCGCCGTGCGGGATGGCGGCGTGCAGTATGCCGATTTCTCCAACGGCAAGAACCTGGCCACGTTTGTGGAGAAACTGCAGCGCGGCGAACTGGACGTGAAGGTGGGCACCCGCATCGAAGGGTGGGCTGCCGACCCCTTGGGGCTGGTGAAGAAGGCCGACCGCTCGGCGCGCCCCGAACTGCTCGACGTGGCCGATGCCGTGAGCACGCTGCTGGCCGACACGTTGCAGCAGCTGCCACAATGGCTGCGCACCTACAACAGCGCACGCCTGGCCTTGCGGCACATCAAGCCGCTCCGCCTGCTGGACTTCATCGACCGCGAGGTCACCGCCATCAATGCCGAGACCTCGCGCTTCAACTTGGCCAAGACCCCCATCTTCCTGAACCGCATGGTGGGGCGTGATGATGCACCGTTCATCTTTGAGAAGATGGGCGCCATGCTGCATCACATCATGATCGACGAGTTTCAGGACACCTCCCGCCTGCAGTGGGAGAATTTCTGCGTGCTGCTGCTCGACACCTATGCCCGCGGCGGGCGCAACCTCCTGGTGGGCGATGTGAAGCAGAGCATCTACCGCTGGCGCGGAGGCGACTGGCGCATGTTGGGCTATATCGACCGCGAGGTCAGCCCCGCGCCATTAGTGGAGCGGCTTGGCGTGAACTATCGCAGCGCCACGCAGGTGGTGCAGTTCAACAACCAGTTCTTCCGCGAGGCGGCCGACCTGCTCGATGTCGAAACCGAACCCAGCCAGCAGTTGCTGGGCATTGAGAAGCGCCACATCCACGACGATGCCCAGGGGCCGGCACGCGGCCTCTACGGGCAGGCCTATGGCGATGTGCATCAGGATTCGCCCGAGGGCAAGCCTGCCAGCGGCTACGTGCAGCTGACACTGCTTGACACCACCCAGGAGCCGTTTGGCCAAAGCGACGAATGGCAGGCGTGGGTGCTGCAGGACATGTGCCGCCAGGTGCAGCAACTGCTGGCTGCTGGCGTGCCGGAGAACAAGATCACCATCCTGGTGCGCTACAACCGCGAGATACAACCCATCATTCAGGCCTTTGCCAGCACGCCGGGCATGCCCAAGATCGTGAGCGACGAGGCATTCCTGCTCAGCGCATCGCCGGCGGTGGAACTGCTTGTGGCCGCGCTGCGCCTGATGGACGACCCCGAGGAGCCTGTCGCACGCGAACTGTTGCGCGAGTGGGGCTTCGACCAACTGCCCGCCGAGGCGAATGCCGCCTTGCCCCTGGCCGACCTCCTGGAGTGGCTCTACACGGCCTTGCACCTGGCCGACATACCCGGACAGGATGCTTTCCTGTTCGGCTTCTTCGATGCTGTGGCCGACTACCTGCGCGATGGACAGGCCGACATACACAGCTTCCTCAGCCACTGGGACGAGACCCTCTCGCGCAAGTCCATACCCGCCGGACGTGCCGACGGCATACGCATCCTGTCCATACACAAGTCCAAGGGGTTAGAGTTCCACACCGTACTTATGCCTTTCTGCGCGTGGGAGTTTGAGCGCGACCGCTGGGACAGCCTCCTGTGGTGCCAGCCCTCCGAGATGCCCTATGCCGAACTGGGGCTGCTGCCCATATCGCCATCGGCACGCACGGCGGAGAACTCGGTGTTCCAGCGCGATTATGTCGAGGAACACGTGCAGTCGCGCCTGGACGAGCTGAATGCCCTCTACGTGGGCTTCACCCGTGCAGAAAGCAACCTCATAGCCTGGGCTCCCTTCGGCAACCGGGAACACGGGCTGCACACCGTGGGCGACCTGATTGCAGCCCTGGCTATGCCCCATGCTGCTGAAAATGTTGCTGCCGAGACGGGTGTAACCATTTGCACTTGGGGCACGTGCGCCATTCCAAACAGCGAGGCTAAGCCGGTTGCGGAAACCGCTGCCGACGACAGCGAGCGCGACTTGAACCGCATGGAGCCCCAACGCACCCAACTGCCCGTGCAGATGGTGAGCCGCATGGGCACCCACCAGTTCCGCCAGAGCAACCGCTCGCAGCAATTTGTGCGCCAGGTGCAGGCCGAAGCGCAGTTCGATGCCGCCGGGGACACAGCCGCTGGCACACCTGCTGCAGTTGACCCGGCGGTCGGGATATCGGCCGAAGAGGAGGCGCTGCTGCTGGAGCAGAGCCGGCAGCAGGAATATATCGACACGGGGCTGCTGCTGCATAGTCTGTTCCAGCGCATAGGCACCGCTGCCGACATACCCCAAGCGCTGGCTGCGTTCGAGACAGAAGGCCTGCTCACGCCGACCTCTGTTTCGCGCAAACGCCTTCAAGAAATGATTGAACGTGCGATGCGCAATAAACAGGTTGCCAGATGGTTCGATGGCACGTGGCAGCTATTCCGCGAGTGTGGCATAGCCGCCATCGATCCGCACACGCACCAGCCCGTCACCCTCCGCCCCGACCGCGTGATGCGTTCAGCCGATGGCCGTCAAGTGGTGGTGGTCGATTTCAAGTTTGGCCGCCCGCACGAGGGCTATGACGAGCAGGTGCAGCGCTACATGCAGCTGGTGGCTCAGATCTACCCCGATGCCACTGTGACCGGCTACCTGTGGTTCGTGCTGCGCGGAAAGGTGGAAGAGATAAGAGATAAGAGATAAAAGATAAGAGATAAAAGATAAGAGATAATGATGCAAGAATCCTCAGCAAGTCCGCTCGGCCCGAAGGGACCCTTGGCACTTCAAGAAATACATACCGATCCCTCCCTCGCAGGGAGGGCGGGGGGAGAGTCCGCAGAGTCCTCTCCGTCCTCTCCGCCCACTTTCCTAACCCTGGTGGCCCGCGACCTGCTGGCCAAGTATGGCACCGACCTGAGCCGTCTCACCGTGGTGTTCCCCGGCAAGCGCGCCAGCCTCTTCCTGGATCAGGCTTTGGCCCGCGAGAGCGCCACACCCGTGTGGACACCCCGCTACACCACCATTGCCGAGCTCTTTGCCAACGCCTCGCCCTACCAGCTGGCCACGCCCGTGGAGAGTGTTTGCCGCCTGCATGCCGTGTATGCCCGCCATGTGGCTGAACCCTACACGCTGGACCAATTCTACACCTGGGGCGAGGTGTTGCTGTCCGATTTCGACGACATCGACAAGCACCTGGTGGATGCCGGACAGCTCTTTGCCAACATCACCGACCTGAAGGCGCTGGAAGGCAACGACTATATCACTCCTGCGCAGGAAGAGGCGCTGCGCGCCTTCTTTGCCAATTTCTCGTTGGAAGGCAACAGCCAGCTGAAGCGCCGCTTCCTCGAGCTGTGGCAGCAGATGGCGGCCATCTATCGCGATTTCAAGGCGGAGATGTGCCGCGCGGGCGTCCTCTACGAAGGTGCCATGCAGCGCGAGGTGGTGCAGCGCATGTGCCACGAAGGGGCCGCCGATGCCTTCCCGCAGGGCACCTACCTGTTTGTGGGCTTCAACGTGCTGCACGAGGTGGAGGAGCGCCTCTTCACACACCTGCAGCGCGAGGGGCGTGCCCGTTTCTACTGGGACTACGACCGCTACTACATGCAGGACGCCGCCGTGCCGCATGAGGCTGGCCATTTCATGCGCCGCAACCTGCAACGCTACGGCAACGAGTTGCCTCCCCACTGCTTCGACAACCTGTTGCCTGCCGGTGCCGACGGCTGCCCGAAGACCCTTCGGGTGGTGGCTGCCAGCTCGGAGAATGCCCAGGCGCGCTACGTGGACCAGTGGCTGGCCGGCTACCTGACACACCCCGAGAACCACACCGCCGTGGTGCTGTGCAACGAGGCTTTGCTGGCCCCCGTGCTGCATGCCCTGCCCACCGATGTGCCCATCAACGTGACGATGGGCTACCCGGTGGTCGAGACGCCCGTGTACAGCTTCGTCAACAGCCTGCTCAGCCTCCAGACCGATGGCTGGGATGCCGCGCGCCGCCGCTTCCGCCGTGCCTATCTCACCACCGTGCAGTCGCACCCCCTGGTGGGCTATGTGCCCGAGGCCGTGTGGAAACGCCTGGCGGGCGACGGCAGCGAGCTCATAGCCTACCTGCGGCAGGTGCTGGCCAGTGTGGCCCGAGCCTCGTCGGCCCTGCTGTCCGAGGCCGTGTTCCGCTGCTACGAAAGTCTGGGCGTGCTGCAACGGTTGGCCGAGGGACCAGCCCCCCTGCTCTGCGTGGGGCGTGCCACCCTGCGCCGCCTCATCCGCAGCGTGTTGCGCACGCTGAGCGTGCCCTTCCACGGCGAGCCAGCCATAGGCCTGCAGGTGATGGGTGTGCTGGAGACGCGCGGCCTGGACTTCGACCACCTGCTCATGCTCAGTGTGGGCGAGGGCTACCTGCCTCGCGCCACCGCCGAGGCCACCCTCATCCCCTATGCCCTGAAGGAGGCGTTCGGTCTGACCACTGTGCGCCACCAGATGGCCGTGTATGCCTACTACTTCTACCGCTTGGTGCAGCGCGCGCGGCACGTCACCTTCGTCTATAACGACAGCAACGCAGGCAGCCGCCAGAACGAGATCTCGCGCTTCCTGCGCCAACTCATGGCCGACCCGCAGCTGCCCATCAGCCACTACCGGCTCACGGCCGACAGCAACGTGCAGTTCCGCTCGCCCGAAGCCAAACCCAAGACGGAGCAGGTCATGGCGTGCATGCGCCGCCTCTTCGACAACACCGACCTGCAGCCCGACGAGCGCCCGCGCTACCTCTCGCCCACGGCGCTGAACACTTACACCACCTGCCCTGTGCAGTTTTATTATAAGTACGTGCGCGGCATGAAGGTGAACCCCGATGCCACCGACGGGCTGGATGCCGCCGTGTTCGGCAACGTGTTCCACAAGGCAGCGCAGTTGGTCTATGAAGACCTGCGCCGCCGGGGCGACACCGTGCGCCGTCAGGACCTGGACTACCTGCTGGAGCAGCCCGAGGCCCGTCTGGCGCCCTACATCGACCGTGCCTTCCGCCTGGAGTATTTTGAGAAGCGCGGCGAGCAACCGTCGTACGAGGGGCTGCTCATCATAGGCCGTCGCGCCATGCACTCCTACCTGGAGCGCCTGTTGCGTCATGACTGCCGCCTCACGCCCTTCCGCATCCTGGGGTTGGAAACGCCCTGCGACACGCGCCTGGCCCTGGGGGCCGAGCTGGGCATGGATCTGCGCACGGGCGGCATCATCGACCGCCTGGACGAGGTCACCGACCCCGCCACCGGCCAGGCCGTGGTGCGCGTGGTCGATTACAAGACGGGCGGCCGCCCCGACTCCGTGAGCCAGCTGGCCAAGCTCTTTGCCGACACCGGCCAGACGGAGCACTACTACTTCCAGACCATCCTCTACGCCACCATCGTGGCCAGCCAGCGCCACGTGCCCGTGCAGCCCGCCCTGTTCTATGTGCACAAGAGCGGTGCCGATGACTACACGCCCGCCCTGCGCCTGGAGCGCCAGCCCATTGCCGACGTGGCGCCGTTGGCCGACGACTTCCGTGAGCGGCTCGACCAGCTGGTGCGCGACATCTTCAATCCCGATATCCCCTTCACACCCACCGACAACCTAAAACAATGTGCCCTATGTCCTTACAAGATGCTCTGTCGGCGATAGGCCGCCCGTGCCGCCCTCTCGCCCGCTACACATACCCCATCCGCCGTTGGCTGCCGACCCTTGTGCTGGGCCTTGCGCTCGGCTTTGCCGCCTGCCCCGCCAGCGCCGCAGGCTGGATGCGCCGCCTGCCCGACGCCACCTTTGTGGCAGCCTTGTCCATCCCTGGTGCCCACGATGCCGCCACTGGCGAGGGCTTCGGCCCCTACGGCAGCCTCGGCGACGAGTTTGCACGCACACAGGAACTCAGCGTGGCCCGCCAGTGGAGCATCGGCATACGTGCCTTCGACCTGCGCCCGGCCGCCTACGAGGATCACCTGCATCTGCACCATGGTATCATCAGCACTGCCGCCCGCCTGGACAGCGTGATGCTGCAGCTGCGCGACTCGCTCGTGGCCAACCCGACAGAATTCGTCATCGTACACCTGCTGCACGAGCGCGACGGCGACCAGGCCGACACCTACGACGCCCAGCTGTTGGCTCTGCTGCGTTCCGACCAGCTCAGTCCCTACCTGGCTGATTTCCGCAAGGACCTCACCGTGGGCGAGATGCGTGGCAAGATGCTCATACTGAGCCGTGACCGGTATGCCACACAGCCCATCGGCGGCTTCTTTGACAACTGGACGGGCACTGCCGACTGGGCGCGCATGACTGCTGCCCGCATCGTGGGGCCCGGCAGCAATAATTCCTCCGGCCTCTACGTTCAGGACTATTCCGACACACATGCCGCCGGCGGCATCAGCACAAAAGTGTCGGCACTGACGCGCCTGCTCACCTACAGTTTCGGCCATCGCAACGCGCGCAAGACCACCATTACCTGGTACCTGAACTTTGCCTCGGCCTACTCGCTGGTGGCATCCATCTTCGGCAACGAAGTGTCCACCAGTGACGGCTACCGCGACAACGCCGCCCATACCCACCGTGCCATCCTTGATTTCATAGCCGGCCGCCGTGTGTTCGGCCCCACCGGCATCGTGCTGATGGATTATGTGGGGGTGGACCAGTCGGGCGATTTCCAGACCTTAGGGCAGGAGGTGGTCGATGCCATCATCGAGAACAACTTCCGCTATCTGGACGACATCACCCCCGTTCGCACCATCCCCGCGGATGCCGCTGAGCACGCCTCTGCTGGTGTCCGTTACGACCTTCAGGGGCGTCCGCTGCCCGCATCACAGCCCGCTCGTGGGCTCTACATAGAAGGCGGGCGGAAGCACGTGGCGCGGTGATGGAGTAGGGGGGAAGATTTGCAAAACGAAGCGTCCTTTCGAGCTTTTGTCGAAACGCAGCCGAAACCATCTGATACAAGCGCGAATGCCGGTGTGGATTCGCGCTTGTACTTTTGTGGCGTAAAAACGTTCATAAAAGACAAACTGAACTATGCTGAACAGAGTTTTCCGCCGTGACAACGGCCGCCGGGGGCGGCTTCTGGTGTGGCTGATGATGCTTGTGCCAGTGTGCGCACAGGCCGAGGCCGACCCCAATTTCTACATCTACCTGTGCTTCGGGCAGTCCAACATGGAGGGCAATGCCCCAGCCGAGGCGGTGGACAAGACCAGCATCGGACACCGCTTCCAGATGCTGGCCACCACCGATTTCGACAACCCCAGCCGGCAGGCCGGCCAGTGGTACGCCGCCGTTCCACCCATCGTGAGCCCCATTGCAGGCTTGGGCATGGCAGACTACTTCGGGCGTACCATGGCGGCCGCGCTACCAGCCCAGGTGACTGTGGGCGTGGTGGATGTGGCCATCGGCGGCTGCGCCATAGAGATGTTTGACAAGGATAAGTATCAGACGCAGCTAACCGACCCTGGAAACTGGTCGGCGCAGCTGGCCAACCGCTACTACGGAGGAAACCCCTATCAGCGGCTGGTGGACATGGCACGCAGGGCACAACAGAAGGGCGTGATCAAGGGTATTCTGCTGCATCAGGGCGAGAGCAACAACACACAGCAGGACTGGCCGCAGAAGGTGAAGAAGATTTATGAAGACCTGCTGGCCGACTTGGGTCTGGGCGCCGACAGCGTGCCCCTCTTTGCGGGCGAGTTGCTACGCCAGGAGTTTGGAGGCGTGTGCTGGGGGCACAACAGCGTCATCGCACGGCTGCCGCAGGTGATACCCACCGCACATGTCATCTCGTCCGAAGGCTGCGAGGGCAACGGCAAGGATCCCTGGCATTTCTGCGCCATGAGCTATAGGCTGATGGGGCGCCGCTATGCCTTCGAAGCCCTGCGCCTGATGGGGCGCGAGCTGATGGCCGACCCGGACTATGTGATGCCCACCAGCATGAAGAAATTCTTCTGTGTGCAGAAGATCGACCTGCCTGCCGAACTGGTGGCAGTGCCCGGACAGCGCATCGGCGTGAAGGCCACCTTCCAGGACGGGCATGTGGAGGACGTGACGGCCGGCATGGTGTATGCCTGCGATGAGGTTCCCTTTGCAGGCGGCTGCGTGGCATCCACTGCCGGCGATGCCGACGGCACCGTTGTGGCCACCTATACCGATTTCAGCCGCAAGCAGACACGCGCCACCATGCAGCTGAAGGTGCGTCGCTTCCCCCTGGACGAACGCTGCATGCGCACGCTCATCGGTCAGGGCACCCTCAACTCCGAGGAGCGAACCCTGCAGCTGCAGGCGGGCGCTGAGATGGGCTGGGTGTACGATGGCGGCATGGATCTGTCCGGCTACAAGTATCTGGTGATTCAGTTGGCCGAGAAGCAGACGTGCGCGGCCCAGTTGCGGCTGTATGGGCAGACGGAGGACTTCAGCCAGAACTATGCGCTGAGTGCCTTTGGTTCTAAGACCACGGTGGGCGTGAAACTGGACGGCTTGCGCGTGGGCAGCCGCAAGCTGGCTGCGTCGGATATCCGCGCCATTGGTTTCTATGCTGCACGCGAGGGCGCGTTGCACATAGCCGATATCTATCTGACTAACAACGATGACTTTACGCCCGATGCTATGACACCCGTCCGGGCCGATGCCACAGGAGCCAGGTGCCCTGTGTTTAATCTGAGCGGCGCACGGGTGGGCACGGCGTCCGACTGGAGCCGCCTGCCCGGCGGCGCCTATGTGACAGGCGGGCGTGTGGTGCTGAAATGAAGAAGTCTTAATGATTAAAATGCAGCGTTGCCGGGCGTGCGGGGGAAGGGAATCACGTCGCGGATGTTCTGCATGCCGGTGACGAACAGGATCAGGCGCTCGAAGCCGAGGCCGAAGCCAGCGTGCGGACAGGTGCCCCAGCGGCGTGTGTCCAGGTACCACTCCAAGGTGGTGGTGTCCATGTGCCGGTGGTTGATCTCGGCCATAAGTTTGTCCAGGTTCTCTTCGCGCACGCTGCCGCCGATGATCTCGCCGATGGCGGGGAACAGCACGTCGGTGCCCTGCATGGTGGGACCGGGCGCCACGGCACCCTTGTAGCCCACGCTGCCGTCGCCCTGGGCGGCATTCTGCTTCATGTAGAAGGCCTTGATGGCGGCGGGATAGTCGGTCATGATTACGGGCTTGCGGAAGTGCTCCTCAACCAGGTAGCGCTCATGTTCGCTGGCCAGGTCGTCGCCCCACTGGCAGGGGAACTCGAACTTCTTGCCTTGCTGGATGGCCTCCTGTAGGATGCGGATGCCCTCTGTGTAGGGCAGGCGCACGAATTCCTCCTTCAGCACGCCGTTGAGGCGCTCCAAGAGTGTCTTGTCGATCATCTTGTTCAGGAATTCAAGGTCGTCCTGGCAGTTGTCCAGTGCCCAGCGTACGCAGTATTTGATGAAGTCCTCCTCCAGGTCCATCAGTTCCTCCTGATCCAGGAACGCCACTTCAGGCTCGATCATCCAGAACTCGGCCAGGTGGCGCGGTGTGTTGCTGTTTTCGGCGCGGAAGGTGGGCCCGAAGGTGTAGATGGCACCCAGGGCAGTGGCTCCCAGCTCGCCTTCCAACTGACCGGACACGGTGAGGGAGGTTTGCTGGCCGAAGAAGTCGTCGGTGTAGATGATTTTGCCCTGCTCGTCCTTTTTCAGGTCGTACAGGTTCTTGGTGGTTACCTGGAACATGTTGCCGGCTCCCTCGCAGTCGGATGCGGTGATGAGCGGCGTGTGGAAATAGTAGAAGCCGTGCTGGTGGAAATAGGTGTGTATGGCCATGGCCATGTTGTGGCGAATGCGCATGACGGCTCCGAAAGTGTTGGTGCGCAGACGCATGTGTGCGTGCTGGCGCATATACTCGAAGCTCTGCCCCTTTTTCTGCATGGGGTAGTCAGAGCCGCACAGGCCCAGTACTTCGATCCGGGTGGCCTGGATCTCGACGGCCTGGCCCGAGCCGACGCTCTCCACCAACTGGCCCTCCACGCTGAGGCAGGCACCAGTGGTGATTTGTTTGAGCAGTTCGGCATCAAACTTTTCGGCATCGGCCACTACCTGTATGTTCTTGATGGTGGAGCCATCGTTCAGGGCGATGAAATCGACACTCTTGGAGCCGCGGTGACTGCGCACCCAGCCCTTTGCACAAACCTCGATGCCTGGTTGTGTGGCAAGGAGGTCGATGATTCTTGTTCTTTTCATTATAGGGGGGTAATCTGAGTTATCGGAATAATCGGAGTAATCTGATTTTTCAGAGGTGCGGTGCGTGAGGCGCTGTGACAACTCCTCCTTACTCGAACGCGCCCATGCGGAGCATGTTGACTTCCTGCTCGGTGAGGAAGCGCCAGTCGCCGCGACGGAGGTTCTTTTTGGTGAGGCCGGCAAAGAACACACGGTCCAGCTTGATGACGCGGTAGCCCAGGTGCTCGAACATGCGGCGCACGATGCGGTTGCGCCCACTGTGAATCTCGATGCCCACCGTCTTCTTGTCGTTCTCGTTGGGGAAGGTGACGTCGTCGGCGTGGATCTCGCCATCGTCCAGTTGGATGCCTTCGGCCAGCTGGCGCATGTCGGCAGCCGTTACGTTCTTATCGGTTTTTACCTGATAGATTTTCTTTTTGCGGTACTGCGGGTGGGTGAGCTTGCTGGCCATGTCGCCGTCGTTGGTGAGCAGGAGCACGCCGGTGGTGTTGCGGTCAAGACGGCCCACGGGATAGATGCGCTCAGGGCAGGCACCCTTCACCAGGTCCATCACCGTTTTGCGGTTCTGGGGGTCGTCGCTGGTGGTGACGCAGTCCTTGGGCTTGTTCAGCAGCACATACACTTTCTTTTCAATGTTTACGGGCTGGTCGTGGAACTTCACCTCGTCGGAGCGTTTCACCTTGGTGCCCAGTTCGGTCACTACGGTGCCGTTCACGCTGACCACGCCTGCCTGGATAAAGGTGTCGGCTTCGCGTCGTGAGCAGACGCCGGCATTGGCCAGGAAGCGGTTCAGACGGATTTCGGCATCGGGATCGATGTGTGTCTCGGCGTATTCAATGCGTTTCTTGAAGCTGTACTTAGGGTCGAAGCCGCGCTGCTGGTAGCCGCCACGCTGCTGGTAGCCGCCGCGCTGCTGATAGCCACCACGCTGCTGGTAGCCGCCGCGCTGCTGATAGCCACCACGCTGCTGGTAGCCACCCCCGCGCTGCTGATAGCCTCCGCGCTGCTGGTAGCCACCCCCGCGCTGCTGATAGCCTCCGCGCTGCTGGTAGCCTCCTTCGTTTGGCTGATAGCCTCCTTCGTTGGGTTGGTAGCCTCCCTCGCGCTGCTGGAAGCCTCCGCGCTGCTGGTAACCTCCGCGCTGCTGGTAGCCCCCGCGCTGCTGGTAGCCTCCACGCTGTTGGTAGCCACCTCCGCGCTGCTGGTATTCGCCTCGCTGTTGGTAGCCCCCTTCACGCTGATAGCTGTGGCTGCGGTAGCCCTCGCCACCCTCGGCATTGGCTCCCTCCTGTGTGTTGTCGGCAGTGAAGCGCGGACGGTAAGGACGGCGTTCGCCTTCGGCCGTGGCTCCATACACAGGGCGCTGGAAGCGTGGGCGTGGTGTGCGGCCGGCAGGGGTGAAATGGTTCTCTGCTTGTCTCTCAGTGTTGTCGTTGTTGTTGTTCTGCGCGAACTGATCGCGCCATTCTTCATTGTTTTCCATTTAAATACCGGTGTAATTGTTAGGAGTAATTGATAGTAGCTCGGCTTTCACTTTCTCAGTGACATTGAGCTGGTTGATAAATTCTTTGATGCTCTCTGCCGTGATGGCG
Organism: Bacteroidaceae bacterium; assembly: GCA_017526905.1. GTDB lineage: Bacteria > Bacteroidota > Bacteroidia > Bacteroidales > Bacteroidaceae > Physcousia. The sequence goes on from JAFXQT010000020.1 coordinate 41,524, forward strand.
TTGTTGGTGCGTGTGAGTGCCTTCAGGGCCTCGTAGGGCTTTGGGTAGCCTTCGCGACGGAGTATGGTTTGGATGGCTTCGGCCACGACGGCCCAGTTGGCAGCCAGGTCGGCTTGCAGCTTGTCCTGGTTGAGGATGAGCTTGCGCAGCCCTTTCAGCGTGCTCTGTATGGCAATGACCATGTGCCCGAATGGCACGCCCACGTTGCGCAGCACGGTGGAGTCGGTGAGGTCGCGCTGCAGGCGGCTCACAGGCAGCTTCTGCGCGAGGAACTGCAGTACGGCGGCGGCAATGCCCAGGTTGCCTTCGGAGTTTTCGAAGTCGATGGGGTTGACCTTGTGCGGCATGGCGCTGCTGCCCACCTCGCCAGCCTTGATGCGCTGCTTGAAATAGTCCATGGAGATGTACATCCACACGTCGCGGTCCAGGTCGATGATGATGGTGCCGATGCGGCGCAGGGCATCGAACAGGGCGCTGAGGCAGTCGTAGTTGGATATCTGGGTGGTCCATTGTTCGCGCTCCAGGCCCAGGCGTTCGCTTACGAAGCGGTTGGCAAAGGCGCGCCAGTCGGTGTCGGGGAAGGCCACGTGGTGGGCGTTGAAGTTGCCCGTGGCACCGCCGAACTTGGCGGTGATGGGGCATGTGGAGAGCAACTCGAGCTGTTGACGGAGTCTGTACACATACACCTGCAGTTCCTTGCCCAGGCGGGTGGGCGATGCCGGCTGCCCGTGAGTACGGGCCAGCATGGGTACATCGGCCCACTCGGCAGCATAGGCCTCGAGCTGCTGGATCAGTTCGACCAGCTGCGGCACGAGCACTTGTTCCAGAGCTTCCTTGATGCTGAGGGGCACGGCGGTATTGTTGATGTCCTGCGAGGTGAGGCCGAAGTGGATGAATTCCTTTTCTGCCTGCAGGGTCTCGGCCTGGCGGCCGTCCAACGCGTCGATCTTTTCCTTGATGAAGTATTCCACGGCCTTGACGTCGTGGTTGGTTACGCTCTCAATGTCCTTCACGCGGGCGGCATCTGCCTCGGTGAAGTCGGTGTAGATGGAGCGCAACAATGCCTTGACGGGCTCTGTGACGCCTGCCAACTGTGGCAAGGGGAGTTCTGCAAGACTGATGAAATATTCGATTTCGACACGCACGCGATAGCGGATGAGTGCGAACTCGGAGAAATAGTCGGCCAGGTCGGCCGTCTTGGAGCGGTATCGCCCGTCGATGGGCGAAATGGCCGTGAGCATGTCCAGTTCCATAGCAGGGGGGGTACTAATGCCTTTTGGGTTTTATTTAATAAATAAGGTGTAAGATTGCAATGTGACGGCGCCTGTCGGCGGCTCATTTCTTCTTAGTGGGCGCAAAGGTAGCATTTTCTGTTGACAAAGGAAAGCGAAAGCGGAAAAAATGAATGCCAAGCTGCTCTTTTTTTCCTGCCGACCTCTGACCTGCCAAACGTGGCCCCTGTGCCACACGCAGCCAGCAGGCAGCAATCAGGGGCGCATTGGGGGCTTAGCGGGTGAGCGAGAACTTCATGTTGAAGCCGAAGTCCTGGGTTACGGTGGGGTAGGCCGACGAGGAGAGCAGGGGCTGCGTGCGCTGGCGGTCGTAGTAGATGGACAGGGTTACGTAGCGGCTCATGGTATAGTCGGCGGCAAACTGTGTCTTGATGGCACGGTTGCCCTGGGTGGCTTCAGAGAGCGACGTCTGAATGTTGCGTGTGATGGCATCCTGGTTGCGCAGCGAGAAGTCAAAGCGCAGGTTCAGCGTGTGTGCAAAGTTGGAGCGTGTGTTGCGCTGGTTGCTGTTGTTGCGGCTGCCAGGGTTGTCGGTTTTGCTGCCAGTGCTCTTCTTGTCGGCACTGCGCTTGCTGCCACGACTGCCGAAAAGCGAGGACAGCTTGAAGTCGTTGATTTTGTAGCCCCAGCCAAACACCACGTCGTCGCTGGAGGCCTCGTTGATCTGTGCCGAGGTCATGGACAGCGTAAGCACACGTGTCTTGCGGTATTCCAGCTTGAATGTCATGCCCGACTCCATGGTCACGTTTAGACCGATCAGCGGCGAGAAGGCCTCGTTGATGCTGACGGTGGAGATGTCGTACATGCTGGAGGGTACGTAGGCACCGGTTGTGGTGTTCTCCACGAAGCCCAGGTCGCTGCCTTCCATGCACTGCATCCAGGAACTGAAACTGTTGTACGAGCCCACGGAATAGATGCTCTTGTAGGTGTGGGTCAGTGTTACGCTCTTCAGCACGTCGCGAATCCAGGGCAGGTTGCTCAGCCCCTTGTAGGTTACGCTCCAGTTGGGCAACATGCGCGTGATGGTGGGGAAGATGTCGAGCGGTGAGGTGGCGGCACGTCTGCCTGTGTAGGCGGCCAGGAAGGCGGGTATCATTACATCGGCCGAGTAGCGGTCCACGGTGCCGTTGGCGGGGTTGAAGGTGCCGCTCTGGCCGGTGCCGGCGGGGTAGCCTAAGCCGGCGTAGCGTGCCTCCACGCGTTGCTGCATCAGGCTGAGGTAGTCCTGGAAACGGCTGAAGGTGGCGCTGGAGTAGCCGTTGTCGGCGTTGCCGCGACTCTTGAAGGCTGTGCCGATGGAGATGGTGGTCATGTTGAACGAGCCCGTCTGTGTGGTGGGGTTGCCTGCATACATGTACTGGATGCTCTTGGCACGGTTTATGGTGCGCGAGGCGTTGACGTCGATTTTCAGCTCGGGGAAAGGTTCGAGCGAGGCTTTCAGCTGCAGATCCTCGGCGGCGCTGGTGGTGGCGGGCGTGGATACGCTGTCGGAGTTGAGCAGCCACCCCTGCTCCTTGGCCTTGCTGATGTAGGAGTCGCCGATGAGGCCGAAGGCGAAGTCCAGACCTGGCTGCATGGCACCGTTCAGGCCACGGCGTTGTCCCAGCATGTCGCCCACGCTGGGCATGAAGCCGGGCAGAGCCAGGTTGTAGGTGTTGCGGTAGCTGATGCTCACGTTGCGCAGCATCATCAGGAAGCGTGCGCCTGCCTGTGCGTACTGGTACCATTTCTTTTCCGAAGCCTTGGGCAGTGCCAGCACGTTCACGCGCAGCTGTGTGGGGGCAAACCAGCTGGAGTCGATCTGTGCCTGTGCCGAGCGTACCAGGCTGGTGCGGTTGGCCGTTTGGATGGAGTCGATGCCGCTGCTGTCGGGCAGCATCACAAGGGTGTCCATGGCGGCGACAGCCAGCAGCTCGCGCTGTTTGCGGCTCAGTTTGGGTCCCACCACCTCAATGGTGTTCTCGTCCTTGCGTTTGTACTTGAGCTTGTATTCCTTGCCGTCGGCAGTGCGCGCCGTGACACGTATTTTCTTGGATTTCTGTCCGTGCTTCACCTCGATGATGCTGTCGGGCAGCAAGGCCACCTCGCCGGCAAAGCCTTTCAGCTGCTTGCTCTTCTGTGCGCTCACGCCCTTGGCGTTGGTTTGCTTGCCGTTTTTTTGTGCGGCCTCGGCCTCGCGTTTGTTATAGGCTATGAGGGCCGTGCTGTCGCCCGCCTCGGCCTGTGCCTTTGCAGCAGCCAGTTCCTTGGCTTTCTTGGCAGCCTCCTCTTTTTGTTTCTTGCGTTCGGCCTCTTTCTTCTTCCGCTCGTCGTCCTTCTTCTTGGCAGCATTCTTTACCTGCGATGTTGAGAAGCGCTTGTTAGCTTCCTTCAGGAAGTTGGAGTGGTTGTAGAGGGTTTCCAGGTTGACCTTTCCGTTCAGGTTGACGGTGCGCTGCGTGTTGATGGTGTTGCCGTAGGTGGCGCCGTTCTTCAGTTCGGCCCCTCGGCGCCAGTTGTAGGTGCCCTGGTAGGTGCCGTCGGCGCTGAGCCAGTCGGTCAGCGGCAGTTTCTCAAACGGCACTTTGTAGGATGCCTGCACGTTCTGATTGTAGTCCAGCGGGCGTCCGAACGAGCGCAGCGAGGTGCGTATGCTATCCTTCCAGGCAGTGTACTGGTCGGGGTAGAGGTCCTTGTTCACGGGTGTGTAGGGTTCCTCCACCTCGGCGTGTGTGGCGCTCTGGAAGGTGAAGTGCAGCGACTTGGTCAGATCCCAGCGCAGCTGGAAATCGCGGTTCCACAGGAAGGACTGAGTCCACTGCATGGGCAGCGACGAGGGGTTGTCCAGGTTGTCCATGTCGCGTTCCTGCAACTCGTAGTACTGTCGTGTGATATCGGTGTTGAAGGTGATGCTCTGCGGCGCGAAGTTGAAGTTCTGCTCCTTGATCAGCTTCAGCCAGGGGCTCTTGCTCTTCAGCTGCTTGAAGGGTTCCCATGCCTTCCAGTTGGGTGTCCAACTGTAGTTCATGCCGCCCCGCCAGGTCTTCTCGTGCTCGTAGACGGTGGTTTCGCCCACGCTGTAGGCATGGCTGTGGCTGTAGTTGAAGGTGAAGTTTTCAGGGTCGTAGGGCATGGGGTGCTTGCGTGTGCCGATGTTCACCTTGATGCCCGAGAAGGACAGGTTCTTCGACACGCTGGTCTGTGTGGTCAGGTTGGTGATGCTGTCGCGTTCGGCCTTGGTGGTGCAGGCATCCAGCGCATCGCTCAGCAGCATGTCGGTGTCCAGCGGGTTGTATTTGGGTTTGATGGTTTCCTTCTGGTAGGTGTAGTACATGGGTGCGCTCACCTTGGCCTTTGGCGGCAGCAGTTTGCCCAGGTCCAGCTGTGTGGTGATGGTGTAGTCCAAGGTGTTGTCGTCCGACCGTTGGCTCACCGCCTGCTCGATGCTTCCGAAGCCAGCCTTCTCGTAGTGTCCTTGCAGGTTGACGCTGCCCAGATCGGACAGTTGAATGTTCAGTGTGCCCTGTGCAGCCCATCCGCCTTCGTTGCTGAACTCCTGCAGGCGCAGCTCGTTGGCCCACACCTCTACGCTTTTCACGGTGCGGCCGTTGTTGCGCACACCGATCATGATGGTCTTCACCTCGCCCAGAGTGGGGTTGCCCATCACGCTGATGTGGTTGTTGGGTGCATCGGTGTCCCACTCGCTGAACAGCTGTGCATACGTCACGTTGCCCAGACTCTTCTCGCGGTTGCGGTCCTTCTTCACGCTGGTCAGCTTGCTCAGGTCGATGTCGATCATGTTCTCGGCGGGCCACACTTGGCGTCGTCCAGGTGCAGCATCGGAGTAGTGGTCGTGTGGTGTGAGCTTCAGGGGCACCTCGTATTCGTAGAAGTTGCTCTTGTAGTCAGAGCCCAGTCGCAGGAAGAGCGATGTCTCGCCGTCCTGGAGGTCGGTCACGTCGTTGATCAGTGCGTTGGCATGTACGAACATCTGCAGGTGTTTGTACTGGCGCATGTCGTAGTTGCAGTTCTTGAACACGGCGCGCGCGTCGCCGGGTGCCAGGTTCTTCACGATGAGCGAGAGAGCCTGCTCGTTGTCCTCCTGCAGTTGTGTCTGCCCAGGGTCGGTCACGCGGCTGATGCCCGGTGGCAGCACGTAGTTGACGGGTGTCTTGTCGTTGTTTTCCTCGATGTTCACGGCCGACACCTCCAGGGTGGCGCTGGCGGCGGGTGCCTCGCCCTCATAGAGTGCCTGCTCGTAGTTGCGCCAGTCGGCCTGCACCAGGTCGAAGGTGCCCAGACGCAGCACGATGGGTTTCTCAAAGCCGGTGAGGAACACGCGCACAAAGCGGATGCTGGTGAAGTCGTTGATGCCGCCGAAGGCGCGCTCGTACTCCTCAAGCGGCACGCGGAACTGGAACCAGCGCACCTCTTCGGAGGTGCCGTTGCGCAGTCCGCGCACGGTGTGGCGTATGTCGGCTATGTGGTTGGAGCCCACCACCGTGTCGGCAGGGTTGATGCTGATGTGGTAGCGGAAGAATTTCTCGTACTCGTTCAGTGTGAAGTCCTGGTTGATGTCCTCCACGTCGGGGGTGGTCTTGTAGGCCGTTTCGTAACTCTCGGGCGAGTTGTCGGTCGAGGGCGAATTGCCTTCGGGCAGGTTGATGCGCTTGTAGCGCTCCAGGATGCTGAGGCGCTGGGCGTCGTAGTCGGAGCCACGGTAGTAGTGGTAGTCGTCGCCGGCGGGGTCGTTCCAGAGGGTTTGGTACACGTCGGCGTCCACCTTGCCCTGCATGGCGGTGAGGTAGTCGGCATAGGCGCCGTAGGTGCGTTCCTCCTCGCTGCTCAGGCCGTTCAGACCGACGTCCTGGCGTGTGCGTGCGCCACTGCTGGTGTTAAAGGCGTAGGTAACGCTGGTGCTGGTGGGCACGCGCCCCCATACCGTCTCTTCGTAGTACTGCGAAGAGCCGTCGATGGGCAGTCCGCTCTCGTAGAACTTCTTGCCATCCCTCAGCACATCCTCCGACACCTCGCCCAGGTCTATGTACATGTGGCCGGAGTAGCTGTCGTCGTCCTTGGTGTAGATGAAGGGGTCCAGCATCCAGAACTCCATGTATTCGATGTTCTGTGCCTCAAAGTCGGGGTTGTCCGTCTTGCGCATCATGCCGCCCCAGTTCTCTTTCGGATAGAGCAGGTTGCCGCGGTTGTCCACCTCAGTGCTCAGGTTGTAGGCACCACGCTCGCTGGGGTAGTAGGCCAGGTTCAGCACGTTCATGGTGCTGGCCTCGCTGTAGCTGGTTTGGTATTTGTTGGGGTACAGTTCGCGCTCATACACTTCGCGCACGTAGTGGTTGGACAGCTGGTCCAGGTCGCTCTTGATGTGCGATGGGGTGAGGCTGGAGCTGCGGCGTGTGAAGATGGGGTCCACGTAGTACCATGCCAGGCGTGCGCGTTGGAAGCCGCTCTGCACGTTGTCCGTCAGCTGAGCGCCTTCGAAACCCGTGGGCACGCTGCTCAGCATCCACGACTGCGGCGAGGAGATGCTCATGCGGTTCTTGGTGTTCTCGAAGTCGTCCACGTAGGAGGCGCCGCCTTGTATCTTGTGGTTCTGCCCGGCCACCAGCTGTGCGAAATCGCCGCTGAAGGAGATGGTAGATGGTGCCGTGAAGGAGTTCAGCGGCCACAGGTTCAGCACGTTGGTCAGCCACTGGCTTTCGCGCTTCCAGTCGGCATGCACGCCCCACAGTATATTCTTCAGCGGTTCCTCGCCCATGGTCACCTTGGTGGTTTGCGGCTGTTCGTTCAGGAACTGGAAGGTGCCGCCGAAGGTGAAGTTCTTGGAGAAATCGTAGTCGAAGTTCATGCCGATGAACGTCTTGCGCTGCATGGCATAGGTCTCGTTCGACTCCACGCTGGCATTCACCTTTGTGCCGCTCTCGATGATGCTTTGGTTGGTGATATACACCACACCCATGGAATAGTCCACGCGGTAGTCCACGTTCTCGGTCAGGGTCTGCCCGCCGGCGGTCACCACCACGCTGTGTGGTGCTATGTTGGTAGCACCCAGGTCTATCTCGGCTCCGTTGGTGCCTTTGTAGCGTCCGGTCAGCAGGAACTTGTCCTGCTCGGCTATCTGTTTGGCCACGGTCTTGGTGCTGTCATACAGGGCGTCGAAGCAGTACTTGTTGGCAATGGCATCGTTGCCTATCCACTGGCGCAGGTGGTCGCCGAAGGGTTCGGCCACGGGGAAGATGATGCGCCCCTTCGAAATGGTGAAGCCCTCCACGTAGTCGAACTGGCCGTCGGCATTCGACTTGAGGTTCTGATCCAGACGGTCCAGGTTGGAGGCGCGCAGCAGGGTGGTGTTCTTCAGCGTGGGTTCGGGCAGATAGGTCAGATACACGCCGGCGGTGTCGCTTTGGTATTTGATGTCCAGCTTGAACTTCTCCTTCTGCGTCGAGGTGGCGCCCAGGTTGTATATGTTTTTCATCATCAGGTCCCAGTTGCCCATGCGCGGGCTGCCGCTGGTGCTTTTCAGCACCTTCACGAAGAGACACTTGGTGTTGTCCGTCTGGTCCGATGCAAACTCGCCCACCTGGTAGGTCTTGCCCTTGTAGGTGTACTCGAAGGCCACGGCCAGCACCTCGTCGGCCTGCAGCTGGAAGTTCAGGCTGATGTAGCCCAGGGCGGTGTTGATGTTGTACTCCGACGTGGATAGTTTCCGTGCGCTCTGCAGTTTCTCGTAGTCGGTACCGCCCTCAATGCCGCTCATGGCATCGAGCAGGGTGGTGGCCTGGCTGATGCTGCGGATGGCGCTGTCGGCCACCACCGTCTCATACAGTGTGTTGGCGCGGTTGTTGGGGTAGGCCACGCCGTTCGAACTCCAGCGTGGGTTGCTGATGCGTGTGCTTTCGCCCAGGTCGGTAAAGGCGATGAGGTTGCGGTTGTTCTCCACGTTGCTGCTCTTGTTGGTCATCCACACCTCCACGCGTTGTATGGTGATGCCGCTGGCAATGGTGGGCAACGATTTCATCCACAGGTCGTAGTTTTGGCGGAAGAAGTGCGAGAGCCAGAAGTGGCGGTTCTCCTCATAGTCGTGGGCTTCGATCTCGAAGTTCTGTGTCTGCGAGCCCCCTTTGGAGCTGACGCTCTTCGAGGCCGATTTCTTCTGTCCTATTACCGTCTGCATCTTCAGTTTGCCGAACTGCATGTCCGTGCGCAGACCGAACAGGCTTGACACGCCAGGGATGAGGCCCGAGTTGGAGGGCATGCTCACGTTGCCCGCCTCGATCAGCTTGATGATTTCGTCCTCCTTGCCGTCGTATTTCAGTTTCATCTGTTGGGCATCCATCTGGAATTCGGCCTCGGTGTTGTAGTCGATCTTCATGTTGATCTTGTCGCCCACCTTGCCCGTCAGCGACAGGTTGATCTTCTCGTCGAAGTCGAAGCCGAAGGTCTTGCGGCGGTTCTGTGCCAGCGAGGGGTTGTCCACCTTTTTCAGGTTGCCGCCTATCTTCAGGTCGGCCGAGCCGCTGGTTTTGATGCTCACACCGCCAGGGCCGAATATCTTCTCGGCGGGTCCCAGGTCGAAGTTCATGTCGGCAAAGTCGAACTTGTTCTTGCCTTGGCTCTCATAGTTCTCGCGGTTCTTCTGGCGGTAGTAGGCGCGCATGGAGCGTTCGAGCGACCATTTCTGGTACTCGCCGGGTGTCATGATGATGGGTGTGCCCAGCCATCCGCCTTGGCCCATGCCGGTGCCCATGCCCAGGCTCAGGGGCGATGCGCCAAACTGGCCCACGGTGGCGCCAGGGCGGCTGGTCAGGCCTGTGGCGGCGCTGCTGCCTTTGGCCGTGCTGCTGCTTTTCTTGCCGTCGACTCCCAGTTGGCTCAGCCGAGTGCCCACGATGTAGTTGCCCGATGTCTCATCGTATTCCGCCTCCGTCTTCAGGTTCTCAGGGGTCTTCAGGTCGATGGCGCTGCTGTCCAGTTCCTCTACCGTGCGAGCAGTGGTTTTGCGCACAGTATAGCGAGGCTTGGTGGTGGCCGTCTGAGCCGGCTCACCAACAGGCTTGCCCCCAGCAGCCTCACCCCCGGCCCCTCTCTGAGAGGAGAGGGGAGTGGTATCTTGTGAAAATAGGGGGGTGCCGACGGCCAGAAACATGGTCATCAGTAGGATTATGCTATGTGCAAAGTGCTTACTCAACGCTGTTTTTATTTGTTTTGAGACCCCTTTCCAAGGAACTGGTTTTATAGTTTCATTTTGCTTCCCACGCTCGTCCAGAATCTCCCGTTGGTGCAGGGGCTGGGCAGTGGGCTTCAGCTTGTTTCCCCCCTCTTCTCGTTCAGTATTTACTCCCCTCTCGGAGAGGGGTAGGGGGTGAGCCTTTTTGGGGTGAGGCTTTTTGGTGGCCGAGGCTTGTATTTTTCTACAGCATCTTCAGCGCTGTCTTGATTACTTGCTCCACGGTGGCATCGGGCTCTGCACGCAGGATAGCCACCACGGCTTTCTGGCTGGGCGCAGGGCTGAAGCCGAGCATGGTCAGAGCGGCCACGGCTTCGTCCTGGACGGCTTTGTTGGCAGCACTCATCGGCTGACTGTTGGGTGCGCCGGCAGCGGCGTCGATGCCCAGTGTGGCTATCTTGTCCTTCAGCTCCACGATGATGCGCTGTGCCGTCTTCCCGCCTATGCCTTTGGCCGATTTGAGCAGACGCTCATCGCCGTTCACGATAGCGTTGCACAGCTCGGCGGGGGTCATGGCGCTCAGTATCACGCGTGCCGATGCGCCACCCACTCCGCTCACCGTGAGCAGCTGCAGGAACAGCTCGCGCTCCACCTTCGTGGCAAAGCCCCACAGCTGGTAGGCATCTTCGCGGATGGATTCATAGACGTAGAGTTTCACATCGCCCTGCAGCCCCTGGATGGCGCTGTAGGTGTTCAGGGTGATGCTCATGCCGTAGCCCACGCCATTGGCATCGAGCACGGCGAGGGTGGGCGAGAGTTCGGCAATGGTGCCGCGTATGTATTCTATCATAGATTAAAGCTTGCGCACGTTAATACTTATAAGTAACGCGCGCAAGTACGAATTATTGTGTAAGAGGGCAAAAAAACATATAGCAGCGCAGCCAGAGGCACCTCTCAGACTTAGCGAACTCGGACTCACCCCCTCGGACTCCTGCTGACTCACAGACTTACCCCCTCGGACTCACCCCCTGCCCTCCGGGCATCCCCCTCCCTTTCAAGGAGGGGGTAGTTACTATTGAAGCTTGAGTGCACGCAATGGCGTAGCCTACTCCCCCTCCTTGAAAGGGAGGGGGTAGGGGGGTGAGTCTGAGGGGGGCTTCCTCTATTTCAAATATTTGGCCAGCTCGCAGCCTGTGCGCCGCAGCCCGATAGCCACGCTCAACGCGTTCAGCCGGGCACCGCGCAGCGAGGTGTGTGTGTGGTCGCGGTTGTAAAAATCTTTCGCAGCTTCGCGCCCGATGCCGTCCAGCGCGTCGGCAGTGATGTTGTGCACGTCCACCAGGGTGCATCCGGTTTGCTCGGCCACCTCGCGGTACCACTTGCCGTACGAGTCGTTGCGGCGCTCAATCTTGCCGTCGGGCCACTCGTTGCGTGGTGTCAGGCTCACCAGGATGGGGGTGGCGCCTTTTTGGCGGCAGTCGTCAATCATCTTGCGCAGGTACCAACCGAAACTGTACACCACTTCGTTGTAGGCCTCGTCCTGCAGCACCACGCGGCTCACCAGGCTTGTGTCTGCCGTGCCGGGTATCTCTCCGCGGTGCTTGCCGCGCCCCAGCTCGCCGATGTCGTTGTGGCCGAACTGAATGAGCACGAAGTCGCCTCGCTGCAGGTCGTTGTACACCTTCTCCCAGCGTCCCTCGCGCAGGTAGGTGCGGCACGAGCGTCCTGCCTGTGCACAGTTGATCCATGTGATTTTATCGGCATCGAAAATGCGGTCGGCTTGCGAGCCCCATCCCCACATGCCAGTGCTGTCGCGGTCGGTATTTTTCACCGTCGAGTCGCCTGTGATGAACACCACGGGTTTGCCTTTTTCGCGCTTCACGCCGGTGGTGGGCAGGGCGGTGTTGGTCATCATGGCCTGCAGCGGCTTCAGTTCAGGGTGTGTGCATGCCAGGATGCCCTCGGCGGCGCTGCGTGCGTTCAGTTCAGCGCCGAATTTACTGGTGTGTATGTTGTCCAGGTAGAAGTGGTAGTTCAGTTTCCATGCCGACATCTGGTCGTATTTCTGGCACGACAGCTCATTCAGGTCCACGAAGGGCACGTTCATCTCCTGGGCCACCTGGCGTGCCCAGCCGCCAAAGTTGTCGGCCACACGCACGGGTATCCAGTTCTTCTTCTCGTCCTGGCGCTTGCGTGGTGTCAGGCTCATCAGTATGGGGTGTGCGCCCAATGCGCGCGTCTCGCGGATGAACTTGCGCATATATTCGCCGTAGGAGTACACCGTTTCCACCTTGCCCTTGTTGCGGCCGTCCTTCAGCGTCACCACCAGCGAGTCAGAGGCGCTCGTGCCTTTGATGGTGGCGCGCTGGCGCCCGCTGTCGAAGGGGCCGTTGTCGTTGTGTCCCAGCTCGATAATCACATAGTCGCCGGGCCGTATGCCCTTCTTCACGTCGGGCCACAGCTGGTTGTAGAAGGTGCGCGACGAGGTGCCGCCCAGCGCCTGGTTCTCCACCGTTATCTTGTTCTCTTCAAAGTACTTGTGCTCGAAGAAGCCCCAGCCCCACTGCCCGTTGTCGCCGTTGCCTTTGGTGCCTGTGCGCATGGTCGAGTTGCCCACCAGGAACAGCACGGGGTTGGAGCCCTTGCGGCTGCTGCCAGCCACAGGGCGGGCTGTCTTTACTTTCTCCAGGCTGTCCAGGGTCAGGTCCACCACTTTGTTCACGTCCTCCATGCCCTGGAAGCGGGTGTTTTGTGCATTCACGGTAAGGATGCCGGCGGCCATGGTGGCCAAGCCGACGAGCACTGTCTTTTTCATAGTTGTGTTGTTATGGATTACCAGCCGCAAAGGTAACGCTATTTTTTGGAACAAGAAAAATAATTCGTATTTTCTTTGCAGGGCTGGCGCGGCCAAGCTGGCCCTCTCCTTCTTAATGTTTCGCAATTTTCTGATTCGAAGTGCGATGCTGCCACTGGTTATTCGCGGAAGGGTGTCTCACTAATGAGAAATGAGTGTCTCACTAATGAGAAACGGGTGTCTCACCTATGAGACAGCACTGTCTCACTGCCGAGATGCCACCGTCTCACAGGCCGAGACATGAACCGAAGGGTGTAACATTGATACTGGGGGTGCGGAACATAGATGTTGGAGGCATGGGGCATAGTGGCATGGTGGCATGGTGTATGGAGACGATAGGAGAAAGAAAGTGCTGTGAGAGGAGAGAGAAGGGTGGAATAGGAGAAAGAAAGTGCCGCGGGAGAGGAGAGAGGAAGAGTGGGGATGGATGGGCTGGAGTGCGAGGGCTAAAAAAAGACTGAAGTGTGCGGCGGTTTCAGTTTTTGTGCGTACCTTTGCCCCGCAACCAAGAGAACCCCATTATCATGACAAACAAGCACTTTATCTACATCCTGCTCTGCGTGCTGACCATGCTGGCGGCAACAGGCACGGCAACAGCCGTCAAGAAGAAGAGCGCGGCCCCAGCGGCCAAACTGCGCGTGGCCTGCGTGGGCAACAGCGTCACCTACGGCTACGGCCTGCCCGACCGCGAGCACACGGCCTATCCCGTGCGGCTGCAGCAGATGCTGGGCCAGGGCTACGATGTGCAGAACTTCGGCCACTCTGGAGCCACCTTATTATATAAAGGACATCGACCTTACGTCAAGCTGCCCGAGTTCCGTCAAGCCTTGGACTTCAAGCCCGACTGGGTGGTGATTCACCTGGGACTGAACGATACCGACCCGCGCAACTGGCCCGACTGGAAGGAGGAGTTCATCCCGAACTATCGTGCTATCATCGACTCGTTCCGCGTCGTCAACCCCGAGGCACGCATAGCCATCTGCCTGATGACGCCCATCTTCGACCGCCACCCGCGCTTCCAGAGCGGCACGCGCGACTGGCACGCCCAGATCCAGGCGGTGATACGCAAGGTCGCCGTCGGTGCCAATGTTCAGCTCATCGACCTCTACACGCCACTCCATTCGCGCCCCGACCTCTTCCCCGACGCTCTGCATCCCAACCCCGAGGGAGCGCTCATCCTGGCCCGGACCGTCTATGGGGCGCTTACGGGCCGCTACGGCGGCATCCAGTTGCCTCCCGTCTATTCCGACGGCATGGTGCTGCAGCGCGATGAGCCTCTGCTGCTTGAAGGCACGGCCGATGCCCGGCAGCACATCGAGGTGGAGCTGATCAGGGATGGCAAGGTGGTGGCGCAGCGTGGCAACTTCACACGTGCCGACGGCTCGTGGAGCGTGCAGTTGCCTTCCACCAAGGCCGGTGGTCCCTACCGGCTGCGGCTCACCTCCACCCCCCTCAATCCCCAGCACTACCAGAGCTATTATCCCCAGGGCTATCCCTTCAATCAGCCGTCGGGTTTGCCGTCGTACCACGACGGCCCCACCGCCCCCCGCACCACACTCACCCTCGACAGTCTCTGGTTTGGCGATTTGTGGCTGGCCTCCGGGCAGTCCAACATGGAGCTGTGCGTGGATCAGTGCAACACGTTGGATCGCGATTTGGCCGATGCCGCACGGCTCAAGCACCTTCACCTTTATAATATGCCAGCGCGAGCCCGCACCGATGTCGTGCAGTGGCCCGATTCGGTCATCGCCTACACCAACCAGTTGCGCTACATGGACTTCCAGGGCTGGCGCACGGCCACGCCCGATGTGGTGCGCCGCTTCTCGGCCATCGCCTACCACTTTGGCCGCGTGCTGTCTGACAGCCTTCAGGACGTGCCCGTGGGCATCATCTGTAATGCTGTGGGCGGCAGCACCACCGAGTCGTGGGTGGATCGCGGCACGCTTGAGCGCGAGTTCCCCAACATCCTTGCCGACTGGCTTCATGCCGACTATGGTCAGCCGTGGGCCCGTGCCCGTGCGGCGCAGAACATAGCCCTTGCACTCGATAAGGAATCGCCCTTGTATAACCCCTTGACACGCCATCCCTACGATCCCGCCTACCTATTCGAAGCCGCCATCGCGCCACTTGGCCACCTGCCCATCAAGGGCGTGCTGTGGTATCAGGGCGAATCCAACACCCACAACATCGAGGTGCACGAACGCCTGTTCCGCCTGCTCGAGCAGTCGTGGCGTGCTTGGTTCGGGCGCCGCTGGCACAGCGAGTTCCACCAGCGCCCTGAACTTCCCTTTTACGTGGTGCAGTTGTCCAGCCTGAACCGTCCGTCGTGGCCCGCCTTCCGCGACAGCCAGCGTCGTCTGGCCGACCAACTGCCCTTCACGTGGCTGGCCGTCACTACCGATGTGGGCGACAGCCTCGACGTGCATTACCGCACCAAGCGCCCGGTGGGCGAACGACTCGCCCTTCAGGCCTGGGCACACACCTACGGTCATGCCGTTGAGAGCGAAGGCCCACAGCCACGTTATGTCATATCCGGACAGAACCAGACCCTCGTCATAGGCTTCGATCACGCCAGCGGCCTGATGGCCACCCGCGGCTTCGAGATTGCCGGCGATGACGGCTTCTTCTGTCCAGCCACCGTCGTCGTCGATTCGAACAAGGTGATTCTCCGTGTCGATGGCATCACGTTCCCTCAAATCGTACGCTACAACTGGACGCCCGTGGCGCATGGCGACCTTCGCAACCGTGCCGGACTGCCTGCTTCCACCTTCTTGCTGCCGCTCAATTGGAGCCGTGCCGAACAGTCTTCCGAGGGCGTAAGCTCAAAAAAGTAAGGGCGTTTCTTTGCCATACAACCGAAAAGCCTTACCTTTGCGCCGCATTTGGGCGCATCGGTGCCCAGCATAAAAAAAGCGTATATTAACTAAACTCTGAATAAATGAGTCTGAACATCGTAGTTCTGGCCAAGCAAGTGCCAGACACCCGCAACGTGGGCAAGGATGCCATGACGGCCGAAGGTACCGTGAACCGTGCCGCCCTGCCCGCTATCTTCAACCCAGAGGACTTGAACGCGCTGGAACAGGCGCTCCGACTGAAAGAACAGCACCCCGGCTCGACCGTGGGCGTGCTCACCATGGGCCCTCCACGTGCCGGCGAGATCATCCGTCAGGGCCTCTATCGTGGTGCTGACACCGGCTGGCTGCTCACCGACCGCCTCTTTGCCGGGGCGGACACCCTGGCCACTTCCTATGCTCTGGCCACGGCCATCAAGAAGATAGGCAATGTGGACATCGTTATCGGCGGCCGGCAGGCCATCGACGGCGACACCGCCCAGGTGGGACCCCAGGTGGCTCAGAAACTGGGTCTGAACCAAGTGACCTATGCCGAGGAAATCCTGAAGGTGGAAAATGGCAAGGCGCTGATTCGCCGCGTTATCGACGGTGGCGTGGAAACGGTCGAGGCTCCACTGCCCGTTGTCATCACCGTGAACGGAAGCGCCGCTCCCTGCCGCCCGCAGAACGCCAAACTGGTGATGAAGTACAAGCGCGCCACCTGTCCCATGGAACGCCCTGCTGAGGGCACCCCCTATGACCAACTCTACGAAGAGCGACTCTATCTGACGCTGAACCAGTGGAGCGTGGCCGATGTGGACGGCGACCCCAATCAGTGCGGTCTGGCCGGCTCGCCCACCAAGGTGAAGGCTGTGAAGAACATTGTGTTCCAGGCCAAGGAATCAAAGACGCTCACCGGCAGCGATGCCGACGTGGAGGGTATGATTAAGGAATTGCTCGAAGAAAAGATTATTGGCTAATAAACGAAAATATGAACAACGTATTTGTATATTGCGAGA
>JAFXQT010000021.1 GCA_017526905.1 Bacteroidaceae bacterium
CTCTCCCATGCCCTGGCTCTTTCCTCTCTTTGCTGCCGAAGCTATTCCGTTCGCGCTGATCACCTTTGTGTCCCTGCTCATGTTTGTGCAGCAGGGGGCAGGGTGGGGCAGAGCCACCTTGTTGTGTGCCCTGCTCACGTTGCCGTGGGTGCTGAAGTCGTTTGTTAGGGAGAAAGTGCGGCAATTCGGGCATTTTGCCTGGGTGCTGAAGGTGATTGAACTCTGCATGCTTGCCGTGCTGGTGGGGTTGGCATTTGCCTTCGACCGCTATCGCTACAGCGTGCCCCAGCTGTTTGTGTGCCTGTTCCTGCTCTCCGCCCTGTGCGCTTGGCACGAGTTGGCTGCACGGATGTACTACGAGCGGATGTTCTATCCCCGTCAGCAGCGGTTGTACAACGGTGCGAAGATTTTCTTCTCGCAGACAGCACATGTCATCACCTATGGTGTTGTTATCATGGCGGTGGGTGCCTTGCAGGTGTTCTACCATAACCGTGCCGACGCCATGTCGTTTGCTTGGAATGTGGCGGTGTATATGTTGGCCGGCGTGTTCATGTTGTTGGTCTTTTACAACTGCTTGGTGCTGCGTCGCCCGTCGGTGGGCGACGACAGCCGTTCGGCATCGCTGGCCGAAGCTGTACGCTCGGAGGTTCAAGTCATTGACCGCATTGCCCGCAAGCCCTATTGGCTGGCTGTGGTATCGGGCCTTTTCTTCGTGTTGCTGCCTCAGTCGCTGATGTTCCACACCCGTGTGCTGTTCCTGCTGGCTTCGAAAGCCGAGGGCGGTTTGGGATGCACCATGTTGCAGGTGGGCTTTGCTCAGGGCACTATCGGCGTGATGGCTTTCTCCATAGCGCTGGCCATCGGGCACCGGTTGCTCATGCACCGCGGCGTGCGGCGCACCTACTGGCTCTTTGCCATCCCGATGGGGCTGTCGCCATGGGTCTATCTCCTGATGACAGTTGTCCCGCCCGTCAGCCTTCTTTGGCTGTGCGTGGCCACCTTCTTGGCACAGTTTTTCTTTGGCCTCGGGCTGAATTTGACTGTGGCTTTTGTCTGTTATATCTCAGGCGACCGCTATCGCAACACCATCAACTACCTTTATATACCGATGGTAGCGCTTGTCATGTTTGTGCCTATGGGCATTTCCGGCTGGCTGTTGCAACGTTTCGGTTTTCAGCAGTTCTTCATTATCGATGCGCTTTGCGCCCTGCTCTCGTGGGCATCGGCAGCTTTGGCCTACTCATTCCTGAGCAACTACCAGGTGCCCCAGCGCCACGCATCACATCCACACAGAAAGCATATAATTAAAAATAATAAACCCCAAAATGTCGTTGAAAAGTAAACCTTATGCATGGGTGCCCAGCCTTTATGTGGCCGAGGCCCTGCCTTACGTGGCAGTGATGGTCATTGCCACCACCATGTACAAGCGCATGGGCCTGAGCAATACCGACTTGGCCCTTTACACCTCGTGGCTCTACCTGCCGTGGGTTATCAAACCCCTCTGGAGCCCGTTCGTGGCTGCTATCAAGACCGAGCGTTGGTGGGTGCTGCTGATGCAGTTGCTCATCGGAGCCGGCTTTGCGGGTATCGCGCTCACCCTGCCCACGTCAGGATGGCTGCAAGGCTCGCTGGCGTTTTTCTGGCTACTGGCCTTTGCCAGTGCCACGCACGATATCGCAGCCGATGGCCTTTACATTATAGGCCTTGACACCCACGACCAGAGCCTTTATGTGGGCATCCGCAGCACGTTCTACCGTATTGGCAACATCCTGGGACAGGGCTTGCTGGTCATGCTTGCCGGCTGGTTGGAGAAGTCGCATAGGGTTTCCACCGCTTGGAGCATCGCATTCCTGATTCTGGCCGGCTTGTTCTTGGCGCTGTGGCTATGGCATAGTGTGGCTCTGCCTAAAAAGGCTCCCGTGAGGGCAGGGACAGAGGCTTCCGGGAAGTCCGATTACTCGGAGAAATCGGAGTTCTCTGAGTATTCCGAGTATTCTGAATCCTCCGAATCCTCTAATTCCCCCTCAGCTTCTGCCGCCTCTGCCTTCTGGCTTGCCTTGAAGACATTTTTCACCAAACCCCACATCATTCCTGCCTTGCTTTTCATGCTCCTGTTTCGTTTTCCCGAGGGGCAGTTGGTCAAGATTGCCAATCCCTTCATGTTGGACACCATTGAGGCCGGTGGTTTGGGGCTGAGCACCGAAACTGTGGGCTTTGTCTATGGTACGATAGGTATTATCGGTCTGACACTGGGCGGCTTGCTGGGTGGCTGGTGTGTGTCACGACATGGGCTGAAGCGCTGGATGTGGCCCATGGTGGCTGCCATCTCTCTGCCTGATTTGGTTTATGTCTATATGGCTTCGGCGGAACTGTCGCTCGTCATGGTGAACGTGTGCGTGTTCGTCGAGCAGTTCGGCTACGGCTTCGGCTTCACCGCCTACATGCTCTATTTGGTGTATTTCTCGCAGGGTGAGCGCAGCACCGCCGTGTTCAGCATCTGTACTGCTTTCCAGGCGTTGGGCATGATGCTGCCTGGCATGCTGGCCGGTTGGATGGCCGATCACCTGGGCTATCTCAATTTCTTCTGGTGGGTGGTCGGATGTTGCCTTGTCACCTTCATGGTGTCAGCTTTCGTCAAGATAGATCCTGCCTATGGGCGAGAGAGTAAAGAGTAGAGAGTAAAGAGTAGAGATAAGGTTTCGGTTGTCTGTAATTCATAGCCACTGTGCTGAGCGGTTCCCCGCTCGGTAACCACGAATAACAAATAAAGTTTCAGATGTATGTTCTTCATAATGCACCTATCTATGAATAGAATATTTCATTTCCTACTTGCATTGTGCCTGGCCGTGTCAGTCAATGCCTACGACGGCTCTCAGCTGTGGCTGCGTTATACTCCTAACGCCACACCTTCTGCATTGGTCGCTGGCAAGAAAAGCCAGGCGTTGCACGAGCTCCGCACCTATTATCACGGCACCAAGCCCGTGCGTCTTGTCCAGAAAAAAAGTCTGCCGCCCGAAGCCTACGAGATTCAAGTCGAACCTAAGCGCATTACAGTTGTTGGTGCCGATGTGAATGGCTTGCTGTATGGCGCGTTCGAACTGTTGCGCATGCAGCAGCTCGGCCATATCCATTCCACTCGCCAGCAACCAGTCTTCAGCCTTCGCCTGCTCAATCATTGGGATAATCTGGACGGCAGCATCGAGCGCGGCTATGCCGGAAAGAGCATCTTTTGGGGAGAGGAGAGAGGAGGAGAGGAGATACAAGATAAGAGATTAGAGATAAAAGATAAAGTTACGTCAGGAAGTAAACACAACTCTTATCCTCTTATCAATCTTTCAAAAATCGATGCCTACGCACGTGCCAATGCCAGTATCGGCATCAACGGCATTGTTCTGAACAATGTCAATGCCTCGCCCAAGATGCTCACCTCCGAATATCTGCGGCAGGTCAGCACCATCAGCCGACGACTGCAGGCCTATGGCATCAAGACTTACCTGAGTGTCAACTTCGGTTCGCCCAAGGCGCTGGGCGATTTGTCCACGGCCGACCCGCTGGATCCGCAGGTGAGGCAGTGGTGGCGCTCGAAGGTGGACGAAATCTACCGGCTGATGCCTCATTTCGGCGGTTTCCTGGTCAAGGCCAACAGCGAGGGGCAGCCGGGGCCGGCCGACTATCAACGCACCCATGCCGACGGGGCCAATATGCTGGCCGATGCCCTCCAGCCTCATGGCGGCATCGTGATGTGGCGCTGCTTCGTTTATGGCGCAAACCACAAGGGGGTGGACAGGGTCAAGCAAGCCGTATTGGAGTTCCAGCCACTTGACGGCCAGTTCCGCCCCAACGTGATTCTGCAAACCAAAAACGGACCGCTCGATTTCCAGCCACGCGAGCCATACAGCCCCATCTTCGACCAAATCCGGCATACACCTAACATGGTCGAACTGCAAATCACGCAGGAATACACTGGGCAGTCGCGTCACTTGGTTTACCTGGCACCCATGTGGAAGGAGTTCTTCAGCTTCGTCCAGCCCTCCTCCCTGGCGGGTATTGCCGGTGTGGCTAATGTGGGCGACGATGCCAACTGGTGCGGACACCACTTCTCGCAGGCCAACTGGTATGCCTTTGGCCGTTTGGCTTGGAATCCGCAGCTCACCTCGGCCGAGATTGCACGTGAGTGGCTGCAACAGACGTTTACTACCGACGAGGCTTTTGTCCGCCCGATGACGGATGTCATGCTGGCCAGCCGTGAGGCTTGTGTGGATTACATGATGCCGCTCGGCCTGCACCACCTCTTTAAGTTCGACCACCATTACGGACCAGAGCCCGACGGCTTCAAGGCCGACTATCCGCTGGAGTGGTGCCCTGTCTATTATCATCAGGCCGACTCGGCTGGTATCGGCTTCGACCGCAGCCACACGGGTACAGACGCTACAGCGCAGTACCGCGAACCTTACCGCTCGCTCTACGATCATGTGGAGACCTGTCCAGAGCAGTTCCTGTTGTGGTTCCATCATGTGCCCTGGAACCATCGCATGCAGAGTGGCCGCACGCTATGGCAGGAACTCAATGCCCACTATGACAGGGGTGTAGCCGAAGCCGAGCGCTTTTGCACCGTGTGGCAGCAGATGCGCCCCTTCGTGCTCAAGGCTGACCAGGGCGACCCGCGCCGCTGGCAGGAAGTGGACGAGCGTCTGCGGCATCAGGAAGAGAATGCCCGCGAGTGGCGTGACACCTGCCTCCGCTACTTCGGCTCCTTTGCTGAACCAAAGTGACTCGTCTGCCTAATTGGGAATTAGTCCCAATCTCATAAAAAGTTTTTTCGGAAAGAGACTACAGACTACAGGAAGCTGTGTTTAGGTGTGTTCTTAGAACCCACCTAAAGCTTTTTCTCCGTTTTGGCCTCTTGCATCTGATAGCCCAGCGTGACGGAGTTAGGGCTGGTTCCGGCAGTGAGACCCTTGCCTTTCATGTCGATACAATCACCTACGCCCTCAGTCTGGAATAGGCCGAAGTCCTTCAGCTTGCTGATGACCCACAAGAGGAGGGGCTTGTCATCGGCGGTCACACTGATAAACCTTGTCTTGATGCCGTTTGCCGACACTTTAAAGCCAATGGTCAGTTTGATGAACACCACTTCTTCGCTGCTCCCCTTTTGCAGTTGCTTCACATAGGTCAGATCGGTCTTGTCCGATTCAGAGTCCACTTTCTTGAAGCCCAGTGTGTCGAGGTAGGCAGCGATACCGTTGTTGTTGATGACACCAGATGCTTTCTCCTGGCTGAGTAGTTCGGCCAGATGTTCAGGCACGGAGCGCAAAGCGTTCTGAGCTTGAGTGGCTGTGGTGCTCAGGAGCATGCAGACTAATGCTGCAATGAGATGGATGGCTGTTTTCATGTGGATGGTTGGTTTAAGTTTAGGATGAAGAGGTTGTTGTGTTAGAATTCAATGACGGCGCCACCGTCGCTGGCGGCGTACTTGCGCAGCAGTTCTTGTATGAACTGGGCGCAACTGAGGGTGTTGGCGCGGTTGCCGTCGTAGCCGTTCACGATGGCCAGCAGGTGTGTGGTGTTGAGGCTGAGCTTGGTACGTTCGTGGTCGCTGGTGGGCGTGCCGATGCCACCTACGGCATCGCGATACACGGGCAGGCCGGCTATATTCAGCGGCCCGCGCCCTATACCTTCATACGGCTCGCCTTCGCGCCCTATGCCAAGAAAAAGAGCAGAGAGTAAAGAGTAGAGAGTAGAGTTGTGATTACTTTCAGAAGTAACCTTATCTCTAATCTCTAATCTCTTATCTTTTATCTCCTCTCCTCCTTTCTTCTCTATCTTGTCGGCATCAAAGCCGCCGATGCTGTAGCCGAAAGCGATGGAGGCGAGGTTGATGAGGTCCACCACAGTATTTACCTGATAGAGCGGCTTGCCTTGCAGGGTGCGGCGTATGAGAGCCTCGCCGCTGGGGCGGTAGCGTGAGGGGTCCTTGCCACACCGCCGGTAGGCATCGCGTGTGGCTTGTATGGCCGGCATCTCCTTGATGCTGTCCACGGTGTAGCGCTGGCGGTAGTCGGCTATAAAATGCTCTATTTCCTGCCACAGAGCATCGCTGTAGGCAGAATTCTGAATACGGGCGCAGACGGCAGCCCCGACAAAGTCAGGGCAGACAGCACGCAGCTCGGTGCAATCAATGGAAGGGAACCCTTCCGTCAGCGTATTGTTGGATGTGTACATTTAGGCTCTACTCTTTACTCTCTACCTTTTTAATTCATCACCCTGATCTCGAATCTCTTTGCTTACCGAGCAGGGAACCGCTCGGCACATTGGCTAAGAAGAGCATACAACCGAAATCTTATCTCTTATCTCTTATCTCTTATCCCTTATCTTTTATCTTTTATCTCTTCTCTACAGCCCTCGAGCTTTGTAGATGAGTTCCTTGGCCTCATTAATCTTGCGCATCTTTTCCTCGGCGGCCCGTCGTATGTCCTCACCGAGCGATGCCACGCGGTCGGGATGGTTCTTCACCACCAGACGCTTGTAGGCAGCTTTCACCTCATCGTCGGTGGCAGTAGGCTCCACCTCCAGCACCTTGTAAGCCTCGGAGAGGGTGGTGGCACCGAGATTGAGCATTGAGTTGAGGTTGGCTTCGGACAAGCCGAGCAGGGACGTAATCTCGCGCAAAGCCTGGATTTCCGAAGCATGCACCGTTCCATCGGCCTTGGCGATGGCGGTCAGGAAACTGAGCATTTGCAGACGCTGCGCCTCAGGCAGGATGTCAGCCAACTGACGGCAGCAGTCGGCTATTGTCTGGCGGTAGGAGCCTGGCTGCCCGGCCTCCATCTGTTTCTGCCGGTCGAAGAGGCGGCGCATGATGTCCTCGCCTTGCTGTACAGCCTGCTGGCCGAAGTTTTGCCGCAGGAACTGGCGCACCAGTTCCATCTCCGAGTGCATGATCTTGCCGTCGGCCTTGATCACATAGGAAGCCAGCGTGAGCATGCTGAAGAGGAAGCCATTGCGAGTGCCCTGGTTGATCGTTTCTTGGCTCTGGCCGGTATAAGTGCCGCCCATGGGCTCCACCCCGCGCGTGTCCATTGCATCGAACAAGGCACCCAGCACGAAACCGGCCAGGGCGCCGATGGGGCCACCGGACAACAATCCGAAGAAACCGCCTATCCATTTTGTGTTTGCCATTGATCTCTTGTTTTGGTTTGCGGCTGCAAAGATATGCTTTTTTTGTCAGACAACGTCAAAACGGACGAAGAAACTACTGGATTACAGTTACTGGAGAGCTTCCGCCCAATGCCCTGTGTCAGCCATCACCCCTAGTCAGGGTTCAATGGTGAGGAAGGTGATGGAGTGGGGTGGCAGGCTCACGCTGCCGTCCTTCACTCGTATTGTTTGTTGTTCGGGGCGAACGTGCTCATCGCCGCGGTCGTTGTAGTCGTCGGCCGACTTGCCGCTCATCACCCAGGCAGACAGCCATCGGCACCCTGGTACTTGCCTTGGCGGCAAGTCATCCTCTCGAGGCAACGCAAAGGTAGGTATATTGGCCGGAATGGTCAAATATTTACCTGTCTTTTTGTTGCCTTGGTGCATGTTACCAGGCCAGTTGTGCAGCTAAGCGTTAAAACTTCTTTAGTTGCAGGTGTCCCAGGATAATATGTGTTAATGCACGCCATGCGTTTCGCGGAAAAGCCTTACTTTTGGTAAATTTTATTGACCAATGTGCATGAAAACTGGTTTGGTACTTGAGGGCGGCGCCATGCGCGGCCTGTTCTCGGCAGGTGTGATGGATGTGCTGATGCAGCACGGTGTGCGGTTCGACGGCATCGTGGGTGTGTCGGCCGGGGCCGCCTTCGGCTGCAACTACAAGAGTGGCCAGATGGGGCGGGCGTTGCGCTATAATCAAAGGTTCGCGCGCGACAAGCGTTATTGCAGTTTGCGCTCGCTACTATGCACAGGCGATCTCTTCAATGCCCGTTTCTGCTACCATGTGGTGCCTTCGGAGTACGACCTGTTCGACAACGAAACGTTCGAGCAGGATCCGACGGCCTTCTACGTGGTGTGTACCGATGTGCAGACTGGCAAGCCTGTCTATAAGCAGCTGACCTATGGTGGCGACGAGGCTTATGAATGGATTCGTGCTTCGGCATCAATGCCACTGTGTGCCAGACCGGTGGCGTTGGACAGCCGTCTGCTTCTGGATGGTGGCATATCGGACAGCATCCCCTTGGCATTCTTCCAGCGGATGGGCTATGAACGGAATCTCGTGGTGCTGACCCAGCCCGAGGGTTACGTGAAGCACCATAACCGCTTTCTGCCGCTGATGCGCTTGTCTGCGCTCCGCAAATATCCCAACTTCATTGAAGCGGTGGCCCGACGCCACGAGATGTATAACGCTCAGCTGGAACTGGTACGCGAGGCCGAACGGCAAGGACTGGCCGTTGTGATCAGGCCGCCTCAGCCACTGCCAATCGGACACATCTGTCATGACCCGGCAGCGATGCAGCGGGTGTATGAAATGGGGAGGGACGAAGCGAGCTCATCTATGAGTAAGGTATTAAGTATATTATCATAATTTTTATAATGGGACTCATGTTAAGGCAATTGCTCTCCGCTTTCCCTCGCCTTGGTGCTGTGAGAGGGCTGACAGTCTTGGGGTTAGTTCTTCTCTTCATCCCCGTTTGTAGTCAGGCCCAGCGGGTGTATGTGTCTCGTGGCTATTACGGCGATGGCGAAGAATATACCGAATATCAGGTGTCGGGGCGTGTGTATGGCAGCGACGAGTTCGACGACAAGCCCTACCCGCTGCCCAATGCCAGCGTGCGGCTGATTTGCCTGAACGACACCGCCTCGAAGGGTGGGAGCATGGCCAACAAAGAGGGCAGTTTCACGACTCGTGGCTGGCTCAACTCGAAGAAACTGAAGAAGAAGGACGTGGTGCGCGTGAAGGTGACCATATCCTACACAGGATACAAATCCTACGAGGGCGTGCACACGCTGACCAAGGAACCCAACATGTGGGCCAACCGTTTGCAGGGCTACACCTGGCGCGCCCGTCTGGACAGCATCGTGCTTCAAGGCGAACCGATGACCATCAAGGAGGTGGAGGTGATGGGCGAGTTGTCGAAGATGTTCGAAGCGGGCGACACCACCGTGTTCAACGTGGATGCCTTCCAGATGCCGCGCGGCTCGGTACTGCTCAACCTGATTCGCCGCATGCCCGGATTGCGCTATGAGGACGGCGTGCTTACCTACAACGACAGTACCATCAATGAGATCCGCCTGAACGGCGAGTCCTTCTTCAAGCATGACATGAAGGTAGCGCTGGAAAACATTGAGAATGCAGACCTTAAGCAGTTCAAGATTTACCACGCACCCACCGACACCACCGACGCCAACAGTCGCAAGCAGCTGGTGGCCGACATGATTACGAAGAAACCCACCACACGCACCTCTGTGCGCAACTTGGACGCCGGCACAGCCACCAAGAAGAAGACTTACCTGCTCGAGGCCAACGGCTTTGACTGGTACTCGGGCAACCGTGGCGAGTGGAACTTCGGTGCCTATCTGCGCGACCTGCCCAGCGCACGCAGCGAAAAGGAAAGTTACAACAGTGTCAACCTGCACCTGCGCAAAAAGTTCGGCCCAGTAACCCTCACACTTACACCCGACTACAATTACAGTGACTCGCGTGGCAGCAACGAAAGCCTCAGTGCCACCTATATGCCCGGCTACCAGCAGTACTCGCAGCGCAAGGGCAATAACCGTAACTACAACAACCGCACCAATCAGCGCTTTGAGGCCGAAGGCAACATAGGCAAGCGCAGCAACTGGAATACAAGTGCAAACTTCACCTACAACGATTCGCGCAGCCACAATGAAAACGAGTCGGCTACCTATCGCGACAACCCCTTCCGCGAGGGCACTCAGCAGCTCATCAGTGAGGATTCGCTTCGAGCTATCGCCCTGAATCGCACTACATCGCAGTCGCACCAGCGCAGCCACAGCCAGAACCTGAACTGGCGTGGCCGATACAGCACACGCTTCGGCACCGACGATAAGAACAACGTGGGCGTGAATTTCACCCTGAGCCGCGACCGCAGCCACAGCACAAGCGAGGAGATTCAGCGCACCGATTACTTGCAGTATGCCGACAGCGTGTGGGCCTACCACCGCCAGTCGGTCGGTGTCTCGGCAAGCCGTTCGGCGCGGGTGGATGCCTTCTACAACCGAAAGCTGGGCAAGATGCACTCCATCCGTCTGAGCCAGCTGTTCAGCTACCGCAGCAGTGATTCCGACCGCGACTACTTCGACATGGAACGCGACATGCAGCGCCTGGACAGCATCAGCACCCACACTTATAACATGACGCGCAACAACCAGACGGGTGCCCGCCTCTACCTGAACTGGGAGCACTTCAGTTTCGACGTGGGGGCCGACGTGTCGCTCACCGACCAAGCCTATGAGTACCTGCGGCGCGACGGGGTGCAGGCCGACACCGCTGTGACCAACCTGCTCTACACACCGTCGCTCAACAGCTCGTGGCGCTACACCGAACACAGCTCGCTCACACTGGCCTACCAGTTCCAGAACCGTGCGCCCGGCCTCTCGCAGCTGGTAACACCCACCAGCAACGACAACCCCCTCTATGTGCAGCACGCCAACCCGAACCTGCGCAAGGAACTGGCCCATTCGCTGCGCCTGGATTGGCGCATCAACCGCCATCTGGGCTACTCGTTCAACTACAGCCAGACGCAGCACAGCATTTCATCTCGCTCGGTTTACGACACCAACACGGGCGGCGTGGTAACCACTCCGGAGAATATCAACGGCAACTGGAACATACGTAACGGCGCCAACTACACGCTCAACTTAAAGCACGGCAGCATCGACATCCGTGCCGACTACAACTTCCGCCACAACGTGAGTTACGTGCGTGCGGGCAATGCGGGCAACTCGGTGAAAGGGCTCACCCGCAACCACAACTGCTCCATCTCGCCCGTGTTCCGCTATTTCACCAAGCTGTTCGACCTGCACACCACGGCCAATTACATGTATCAGACAACGTCGTACGACTACATGGACAATGGCGATTCGCACCACTCGTTCAGTGCCGAACTGATTGGCGAGGTGCATCCGGGCGACCGCTGGCGCATCGCTACCACGGCACGGCTCAACGGGCAGTTTGGCTATCAGATGAGTTCGGCCAACCGCACCGATTTTATTTGGAACCTAAGTGTGGAGTACAAATGTCTGAAGGACCTGCGCGGCACCATCAAGCTGAACTGGTATGATATCCTGCAGCAGCAACGCACCTATTACGCCTATGCAAGCAGCACGGGCTGGACCGAGAGCCGCACTTCCGGCACACCGTCCTATGCCACCCTTGCCTTCTCCTACCGCTTCTACAAAATGCGATAATTTTTCTCCGTAAAACACCGCACATGTCAGAGGCCTGTTAGAAAGAAAACACTACTTTTGCAAGCAAATGCTGACTGTGCAGCCGTACAGGAAGCATCTGAGGAGAATGTGCACTGCCTCAGGAAGGAAATCAGACAAGTGTGCACTGCATCAGTAAACATAGGTAACAAAGTGTGTACCAGTTTCAGGTAAAGTCATGGCGCCATCGTGAGCAGACGTGTGCACTGGCCATCCCCATCAGCGCTACGCCGATGGTATATGCCAGGAGATCAGTCCATTGGAATCCCTGGCCAAGCAGGAGATGGCCGATGGTAGTGGCGCGGAAGGACACCAGCCAAGGCGTCCTGATGAGTTGGGACAGTTCTACCAAATAGGCCGTGAGCAATGTGATGATGGCCGTTGTCCGCACATGCAGGCGTGGCAGCAACACCTTCCAGGCGCAGAATACAGTCATGGCCCACAAGGCATCGCCCACTTCCGGCGGCAGGAACCGAATGTGCCTGGAAACCAAGCCGATGCCGATGAGCACAACGGTACAAAGCAGGTAGGAAAGTGAGATGGCAACAGGCTTTTTCATGTATGCGTGTGGTTTTGTTTGTGGCTGGGTCACAATTCCTTGGGGATGATTCAGAAAGGCCCTATGCCCGTGGGTGCACGGACATAGGGCTATGGGCAAAGCGGCAGGGCCGGTGGATGTGCGGTGTGCGCACTTTTAATAGAACACACCTTGATCAAAACTGTTATTTTCCTTGTAGCCAGAGGTCGGCCTTCTCGTAGGCTTCGGCCACCGTTTCGGGACGGTCGTGACCAGGCAGGTCGTCGTAGAACTTCTTGCCGCGCTTCATCTGCAGGTAGGAGAGGGCCGAGCAGGTGGGACGGAACTTTTTCAGTTCCTCCGGGTCGATGTTCAGCACGGCATTGGGCACGGCCGAGATGATGTTGTCCTGCTCGTAGATGGTGGTCCATTCTTTTACATACCACTCGCCGTTGATGCGCTCCACGCGGTAGAGCATCTGTGCGTCGGCTGCCAGGTCGATGGGTATGCCATCAAGTTCGGTGCGCTGTTGCAGCGTGGTTTCCATCATGGCCACGGCGCGGTTGCCGTGTGTCCAGATGATGATGCCGTAGATATGGTGCGGTGCGCGTTCGGGGCGTTGTGACAAGGCATCGATATAGCCGGATGCCAGCCCGCGGTACCACGATGAGTTGACGATGGCATCGCTGGCATAGCAACTGCGCATCTCGTCCCAGAAGCCATTGTCGCGGCACATGCGTTCGAAGGTGAGCAAGCGGCGCACGGCTTCTATTTCCAGTCGGGATTCATGGCTCTCATGTACAGGGCGCTTCAGGATAAGTTTCGTGTTCATAACGGTGTTGATTTGCTATGTTGGGTTATCAATATTGCACAAAGATAAGCGTTAATTTGATACGTTGTTACTTTTCGGCCCAAGGATTTACATTATTTAAGATTTTTAATATTGGCGTCCGGCAAACTTTTATTGAGAGTGTGCCTAACGTGTGCCGCTGTCAAGTAGCCAGGGGCTTGCACCGCTGGCTAAAGAACTGCCATTACCTGCTGAACATGAATAAAGACTGTTGCGCCAGTTGCCCCTCCCTCTCGTCGGTTAGCACATGGCAAAATAAAGGCCCGGCAGCAAGCTGTCGGGCCTTGGCTTATACGCGCGCGTACCTTATTTATATATATGCGCGTGTGTGCTTGTCTGATTAGTAGAAGAGGTAGCGCTTGTCGGTAACGCCGGCCTTGCGGTAGAGCTCCTGCATGAAGCGCGATGCTGTGCGCATGGCCATGGTGCTGACCTGCTGCTTCTCGTTCTGCTTGGCGGCATCGTCAAACTTAGCCTCTTTCTTGTTCTCGCCAATTACCTGGAAGGCATACACGGCGGCGTTGCCCTTGATGCCCTTGGCAAAGCTGCCCTTGGCTGTGCGGGCCACGGCACCGCTCAGTGCGGGTTCGCTGGCACCGATGGAGGTGATGAAGGTGGGCGAGGTGAAGGTGATGTGGCGCACGGTGTCGGTGGGCAGAGCGCCGGCAATCTTGGCGGCAGCGGCCAGGTTGTTGCAGGCGTTCATCTTCTCCTGGATCTGGGCGGCCTTCTTGTCGCGCAGCACCTCGCTCTTCACGAAGTCCTTCACGCTTTCCAGGTCGCGGTACTTGCCGTCATGGATGTCAGTGAGCATGGCAATGAGCAGGTGGTCGTTGTTGCCGCAAGTGTAGATCTCGCTGATCTCGCCCTTTTTGGTGTCCTTGTTGAACACCCAGCGCAGTGCCTCGCGGGTGGAACTGATGTTGGCCAGGTTGTGCTCGTTGGCATAGAGATCCTGACGCTGCTGCACCATGTAGCCGGCCTTCATGGCATTTGCCTCGATGTCCTCAATGGTCTTGTAGGTGGCTACGAACTGCGAGAAGTCGTTGTAAGTTTTGTTGAACGTCTCGTTGGAGAACTCGATGGGGCGCTTCACCACGGCCACGTCATACTTGCTCACGAAGTTCTTCTTGTTGAGCATGCGGATGATGGCGATGCCGTTGGCGAGCTTGACCTGCTGGAGGGTGCCCACTGCCTGGCTGTTGAGGGCGTTGATGAAGGACAGGTTGTCCATATCGAGTGTTGCACCTTCGTACTGTGCAGAGGTGATCCACTGCTCTGTGCCGGGTTGGTTGTATTTCTTGGCAATGCTGTCGAAGGGAGCACCGGCCTGGATGGCGGTCATGATGCTGTCGGCCGTCTTCTGTGCGGCGGCGTCGATGCCGGCCACGCCAATCTGCTGGAACTGGATGGAGTCGGGCAGGCTGACCTTGGCCAGCAGGCGGATGATGTTCTGTGTGTTGTCCTGTGCGTTGACGTAGGGACCCTTCTGCGTGCCCACGGCCATGGAGTCGATTTCCTTGGCGATGTCGGCGGGGAAGGTGGTGGAGCGTACGGGCAGGGCGTTGTAGGCGATGATGCTGCCGCTCTTGCGCACCACGTTGGCCACGTCGGCACCTTCGGCAGCCAGCTGCTGAGCCACTTCCTTCATCTCCTTGTCGATGAGGTCGCGGTCGGCCTTGGAGGCTACCACGGGCACGTCGATGTATTTGATGTCGCGTGTGCTCTCATCCTGGCGGAAGGCTTCCTTCAGCTCGTCGTACTTGGCCTTGAGCTCGGCATCGTCAACCGTGATGGCATCGTCCTTGATGCTGTTGTAGGGCACGGCCACGAGCAGCACGTCCTTCTCGGTGTTGCGTGCCTCGAAGCTGGCCTTTACAGCGGCGTCGCTGGGCATGAAGAGGTGACCGAGCAGGTTCTGGTACTTCTCGAGGAGCGTTTGCTGGCGGATGTTCTTCTCGATGAACTTCCAGTAGTTGTACATCTTCTCATAGTACTCCACAGCCTCGCGGGGTTGGTTGGGCTGGTTCTTCATTGCGTTGTAGTCGGTGAGGAACTTGTTCAGAGCCTGCACGTCGAAAGCGCGTGTCTGCTGGTTGATGAAGGGCGTTTGCATGAGCATGGGGTTCTGTCCCTGCTTGATGATGTCCTGCATCTCCTGGTCGGTCACGGTAAGGCCGAGTTCTTCAGCCTCGTGGCCGATGAGCTCGTTCTGCACGTAGGTGTTCCACACCTGGTCGCGCAGCTGTTGCATCTGTTCCTCGCTGAAGTTGTCCTGTCCGGTGGTGAACTTCATCACATCGGTGTATTCCTCAACGAGGTCGTTGAACTCTTGGATGTTGATGTACTTGCCGTAGATCTGTCCGATGCGCTGACGGCTTTCATTCTGCGATGAGGAGAGCGAACGCACAAACTCCTCGGCGATGAAGGCAAAAAGGGCCAAGCCCACTACGATGAGCAGGAGTGCGCCTTTGCTTCTGATTTTTTGTAATGTTGCCATTTGTGATATTTGATGATTTAATTGTTTTTGCTTTGCGGAGGTGGTGTTTCCGTCATGGCTGTTTAAGGCTTAAGCCTCAAAAAAGCGCACAAAGTTACAAAGAATTTATTCAAACGCCACCTGTTTGCCCGAAAAAATGTCAGTTCTCGGCGATTTTTAGCCGTACCAGCTCGATTTTCGTGCTTGTATTCTTGATAATCTTGAATTCGAAGCGTCCAATCCGTATCACTTCGTTCAGTTTCGGGAAACTTTGGTACTCGTGCAGGATGAGTCCGCCCACGGTCAGGTAGTCGTCGCTTTCGGGCAGGTCGATGCCCAGCACTTCGTTGGCTTTCTCCACTTCCATGCGTGCCGAGAGCTCGTATTCGCCGTTGGGCAGCTGGCGTGCAATGTAGTCGTTTTGGTCGTGCTCGTCCTCGATGTCGCCGAATATTTCCTCTACCAGGTCCTCCAGCGTGCAGATGCCGCTTGTGCCCCCGAACTCATCGACCACCACTGCCAGCGATTTCTTCTGCTGCATGAGCAGCCGCATCAGTTTCTGTGCCACCATGGTTTCCGGCACGATGGGCACTTCCTTGATGTGCTCGGACCAGGCGTCGGCATCGTTCAGTCGGAACATCTCCGAGGAGTGAATGAAGCCCACGATGTTGTCGATGTCGC
Source organism: Bacteroidaceae bacterium (assembly GCA_017526905.1). GTDB lineage: Bacteria > Bacteroidota > Bacteroidia > Bacteroidales > Bacteroidaceae > Physcousia. The sequence continues at coordinate 15,958 of JAFXQT010000021.1, forward strand.
CGTCATAGACGATGATTTTGGAGCAGCCGCTCTCAATGAAGAGGTTCTTGAGGTGGTGCAGCGTTTCGTGCACATCCACGGCCTGAATCTCGGTGCGGGGCACGATGCAGTCGCGCACCTTGCAGTTGCTGAACTCCAGGGCGTTTTGGAATATCTTTACCTCGTCGGTGATGTCCTCGTCGTTCTTTGTGCCCTCGATGCTGGATTGGATCAGGTAGTCCAAATCAACCTTCGTGAAGGCCTGATCCGTGTCGGCTGGTGCCACCTTGACGCCCCCCAGGCGCAGCAGCAGTTTGGACAGGCTGCTGGCCAACTTGGACAGGGGGTAGAGGATAATGTAGAAGAGGAAGGTGATGGGTGCAAAGAAGGTGAGTGCGCGGTTGGGGTTCAGCTTGAACAGCGTCTTGGGCAGGAACTCGCCCGTTACCAGCACGATGAGGGTGGAGATGATGGTCTCGATGAGCAGGCTCAGCCACTGGTTGGAGGGCGTGTTCAGCCCCAGCGCCGGGAGCATGGTGGCCTCTAAAAGCCGTGCCATGAGGATGCCGTAGATGACAAGTGCGATGTTGTTGCCCACCAGCAGGCTGGAGATGAAGTTGTTGGGATGCTGGTAGAAGCGGGCCACGATGCGCGAGGTCCAGCCCAGTTGGGAGCGGTCCAGCTCGAAGCGCATCTTATTGCTTGATACGAAGGCTATCTCCATGCCCGAGAAGAAGGCAGAGAAGGCCAGTACGATAACGATTTCTGTGATCAGTGTGGTCATGGTGCGGGGTTGGGTTGTGGCGTTTGGGCACCGGTGCCGGTGTTGGCGGGCTGCGGTGCTTTGCCATGCTTGTGTTGTTCGGCCTGCGACGGACGTGCCTGCGTCGGCGCATTGGGCGTCGGCGTGGTAGTGGCGGTGGCAGCAGGCGCAGGTGTGCCGTTCTGTTGCTCGTTCTCGGTGTCGCTGATTGGTGCCGAACCGGCAGCGTTGTCGAAATACCAGTCGGTCATCTGCTCGTTTGAGCGGAACTGTGTGCCGCGCAGGTCGCGGTCGGGGGTGGTGATATCCACGAACATGTTTGACCAGATCAGGTGCGCGTTCATGTCCCAGAAGAATTCTTCCGATTTGAACAGCACGCCCTCTTGGTTAAGGATGACCACGCGCCCGCGCAGTTCCCATGTGCGGTTGTCGTGGCAGTAGGCCGTGTCGGCTTGCACGTGCCATTCCACGTGGAATTTCTCGTCGAACTTCTCCAGGAAGAGCCCTTTGGGAAACGTCCACTTCTGTGGTTGCGTGGTGTAGATGTTCCAGTCCTCGGCCACGATTTTGTAGCTGATCAGGCCGGAGTCCGATATGAGGTTCGATATGCCGTGGGCCGACATCATCGGCAGGGAGTCCTGTTCGTTGATGGCATCGGCTATGTGCTCGTGCGTGGGCGTGCAGGCTGCAATCGTAAGGAGCCCTGTCAGGATTATGATAACCAGGCGTTTCAATGTTGGAACCTCAATCGTGGTGTTAGGCTGCTCATCGCGGGGAACCGCGATGCACAATGGCCCAGCCGGTAACTTTTATTTTTTATTGTTCCCGTGGGGCTTACATCGCGGGGAACCGCGATGCACAATGGCCCAGCCGGTAACTTTTATTTTTCACTTTTCACTTTTTCACTTTTCACTTACTTGAACTTCCATTTCTTGAACCATTCGTCGTTGAAGGTGACGCCGATGTTCAGCCTGAAGTAGTTTTCGGTGATCATGCCATCGACCGAGGGGGCGCGGTGTGTCCACTGAACACCCAGGTTCACAAGGGTGCGGTTGGTGTATCGGTTGGCGATGGGCAGTCCTACGCCGGCGGTCAGTCCGAATTCCCGTGGGCCGTCCTGACCATTTATCCGCAAGTAGGGGGTAGAGTAGAAGGCGCCGGCGCGGTAGTGTATGCGTTTGCCGAAGCTGCCGTCGAAGCGGGCGGGCACATATTCGGCACCCACGTTTATCTTGTGGCGGTCGGAGTAGCTGCCGGTGGTGGCGGCGTATTGCACGTCGATTCCCGTGGCGCCAGCCTGTATGGACGGTGCCGTGCAGCTGGCCCATTTCTCCAGCGAGTAGTCGGCAGCTATGGTCCATTTTCCCTTGTGTTCCCATGCGGCACCTACGCTGTAGGTCATGGGCAGTTGGTAGGCCTTGTTGGTGGTTTTGGAAATCGAGTCGCCGTTGCTGATGAATCGCACCAGTGTGGCCTCGCCGCCGATGTCATGCCCTATGCCCACGGTGGCGCCCAGCGTGAGGCGTTCCTCCGTGGCCAGCTGCATCTGGTACTGGATGCCGACGTTGGCTTTCCACGTCTTCAGCTCGGCCGATTCCACGCTGTTGGGTGCGTTGTAGCTGGCGCTGGTGGTGCCGTTTTCGGCATAGGCGGTGGTGAGTGCGTGGTTGATGTTGCCCCACAGGTAGCCAGCGTTCACGCCGATGCTCAGTCCTTTCCAGGCGTTCCAGCCTATGCCGGCATAGAGTTCGTGCAGGCCTCCGCTGCCAGTGAAGGTGCTGGTCTTGGTGATGGGTTGCAGGGTGTAGTCGTCGGTGCCCACCTTCTGAGTCTGGCTGAACGAGTAGCCTATATTGGTGTAGGGCACAAAGCCGATGCTCATGCCCCAGTGGCGGCGCAGGCGGAAGCCGGCGTTCACGAAGTCGATGGAGGTGTTGTTCACGTGCAGCTTCACACCTGCCTGCGACATGTTGGTGCGCTGCACGCTCATGCCTACGTCGAAGATGAACGACAGCGAGTCGATGGCCGAGTAGGAGGCGGGGTTGAGCGTGTTCACTTGGTTGCCCGAGCGCAGGCCCTGGGCAACGCCGCCCATATTGCGGTTGAAACCTTGCGATTGGTCGCTCAGCATGCCAAGCCCGAAGCGCGAGTAGGACGAATTGCTGCCGTTGGTCTGGGCGGCGGCGCCGAGCGTCAGGGCAAAGCCTGCGATGAAGGCGGATAGTGTTTTGTGTATGGAATTCATGATGGCTTCTTTAACAGCTGTAGGTTATGGTTGAGCACGCAGTTCAGACCGCGTGCCACCAGCAAGGGGTCGGCAAAAATACGGCTTTCCCCGCAATCGGCCAAACTAATCGCGTCGCCGCCCGTTAAAAAAACATAAAGGTCGGGATATTTTGCCATATATCGGCGCATGTAGCCCTCTGTCTCATGGCGAATGCCGCGGATGACGCCGGCGCGAATGGCTGTTTCGGTGTCATAGCCCAGCTCGGGTGTTTCGCCCTGGGCCGATACCAGTGGTAGGTGGGCGGTGTGTTCGCTCATGGCCTGCAGGCGCATCTGCATTCCGGGCGATATATTGCCGCCTTTATAGGCGCCTTCGGCCGAGACGAAGTCGATGGTGATGCACGTGCCGGCATCTATAATGAGCAGCGGCCGGCCGGGCTTTTGCTCCCATGCACCGATGGCTGCGGCCAGGCGGTCCATGCCCAGCGTGCCGGGCGAACCGTAGTGGTTGGCTATGGGGATGTGGGTTGCCGACGTGAAGGGTAGCACGGGGCAGGGTAGGGCGGCCAGCTGCCGTTGTGCGTCCTCGTGCAGGTCGGCCGTGGTGCTGACGATGGCACCCTCCAGGCCCTGCTCAGTCGCTTCCTGTGTCTCGGCCAGGAACCGGTCCGTGCCGAGCAGCGTGCACCCGTCCGCTATCTTTTGTGCCACGAGCGTGCGTCCGTCAAACAGACACAGCTTCGTGCGCGTGTTACCTATATCTATTACGAGGTTCATATCGGCCGCAAAGGTACAAAAGAAAGTGCAAAGCCGAAGGGCTAAAGCGGAAAAATGTGTGTTTGTATGTGAAAAATAGGCGTTTCCTTTCGTGCTTTTCATGCTTTTACTTACCTTTGCGGCCGAAATGCGACGATTATGTCTCCTTTTAGCAGTGCTTTGCTCTGCCCTGATGCTTCGTGCTCAGACGGCAGGGCCTTCTGCTATTGTGCCCGACTCCACCCTGACGGTGAGCCTGCTCACCTGCTCGCCCGGACAGGAAGTGTACGAACTTTACGGGCACACGGCTTTGCGTGTGCGCAGCAGCAAGACCTCGACCGACGTGGTGTTCAACTACGGCGTGTTCAGCTTCGACCAGCCGCACTTCGTGTGGCGTTTCGTCTTGGGCCAGTGCGACTATCTGGTGGCTCCCTGCGATTTCGACCTGTTCATGTATGAGTACCGCCGGCGCGGTTCCAGCGTGACCGAGCAGGTGCTGAATCTGTCGGAGGCCGAAGCCAATGCGCTGGCACATGCCCTCATCGAGAACTGCCGCCCGGACAAGCGCACCTACCGCTATAATTTCCTGACCAACAACTGTACGACCAAGGCGCGCGATATCATCGAGGCGAATATCGATGGCGAGGTGCTGTACCCCGAACGGGCACCACGCTACACCTTCCGTCAGCTCATACATCAGTTCACTGTCGGGCATCCCTGGGCACAGGAAGGCAACGACCTGCTGCTGGGTGTTGACATGGACACGCTCGTCACGCCGCGTGCCGAGATGTTCTCGCCCATCTATATGATGCACTATGCCGACAGCGCTATGATCAGTTCCTTCCCCAACCGCTATAGGCCGCTGGTACGGCAAACCAACATCCTGTTGGCTGCCAATGCCGAAGCCGCGGCGGCCGACGCAGCGCGTCAGCCCTCCTTCCCGCTCACCCCCGTTCAGTTAGGATGGGTGCTGCTGTTGCTCAGCGTAGCTTTGGTGGCGTGGGAGCAGCATCGTGGCCGTGCCCTGTGGGGCTTCGATGTGGCATGGATGCTCCTTCAGGGGCTGGCCGGTGTGCTGGTGTCTGTGATGCTGTGCTGGAGCACCCATCCGGGTGTGTCGTCCAACTGGCTGTTTGTGGTGCTCAACCCCCTGCCGCTGTTGGCGCTGCCCCTGGTGGTGCGGTCCGATATCCGTGGCCGCGAGTGCCTGTATCACCGTGGGGCCGCGTTGGTGCTGACCCTTTTCTTGGTGGCCGTTCCCTTCGCCAAACAAAAATTCAGTGCGCTGGTGGTGCTTTTGGCATTATGTTTGCTGAGCCGCGCTGTCAGCCATCTGCTGCTGTACAGGAAAGTGAAAAGTGAAAGAGTGAAAAGTGAAAAATAAAAGTTACCATCTGGGCCACTGTGCATCGCGGTTCCCCGCGATGTAAGCCCACGGGAACAAAGAAATAAAAGTTACTAAACCCCCTTCCCAATAATCCCGCCCCGTGAATAGGTCCCGTTTACTCACCTCGCTCGTTGTGCTGATGGCCCTCATGTCGGCCGAAGCCCAAGCCTCGGATACTCCCCGCCTTGTGGTGAATATCCTGGTGGACCAGTTGCGCACGGACTACATGGAGGCGTTCTCCTCGCTCTATGGCGAGGGCGGTTTCCGTCGGCTGATGAACGAGGCGCGCTTCTATGCCGATGCCCAGCACCCGTTCCGTGGTGCCGACAGAGCATCGGCCGCAGCCACGCAGGCCACCGGCACTACACCTTCGGACCATGGCATCGTGGGGCTCACATGGCTGAGCCGTGCCACCTTGCAGCCGCTGTTTTGTGTGGACGATGCGCGCTACAAAGGCTTGCAGACCACCGAGCGCTCTTCGGCCGCACACCTGCTCACCACCACCCTGTCCGACGAGCTGGAACAAGCCACCGGCCGCCGGGCCGTGGTGTATAGCATCTGTCCTGAGCGCGACATGGCCGTGCTTTTGGCCGGGCATGCTGCCGACGGGGCTTTCTGGATCGACGACCAGACAGGCTCCTGGTGCGGCACCTCCTACTATGGCGATTATCCCGGCTGGGCCGCTGTTTACGAGCGCATGGAGCCGCTTGGCACGCGCCTGCGCCGTTTGGAATGGACCCCTCGCTACGAGGGTGCCGTGAGCTCTTTCCACCAGTTCCACAGCGCATCGGCCGAGCAGAAGAAGGGGTTCAGCCATAAGTTCGCGGGCGACCGCCGCATCCGCCTGTTCAAGCAGTCGGCCTTGGTCAACGACGAGGTGTGCCGCTTCCTACAGCGGTGCCTGGACGGCTCTGTGGTGGGGCGCGATTATGTGCCCGACCTGCTCAACATCGGCCTCTATGCAGCCAATTTCGACCACCGCCCGGTGGCCGACAGCCCAGCCGAGCTGCAGGACACCTATGTGAAGCTGGACAGCGCCCTCTCGCGCATCTTCACTTCGGTGGAACGTGTGGTGGGCCGTGGCAGTGCCCTCTTTGTGGTGTCGTCCACAGGCTATGCCGACGCCGACACCGACGGGCGTCAGCTGGAAGCACTCAACATACCCACCGGGCAGTTCGACATGGACAAGGCGTCCATGCTGCTGAACATGTACCTGGGGGCCATCTTCGGCCAGGCACAGTATGTCGAGGCCACACGCGGCGGCCAGTTCTACCTGGACCGCAAGCTCATCGAGAAGCAGCAACTCAAACTTGCCGATGTGCTGGCGCGCAGCGAGGAGTTCCTGGCGCAGATGACAGGCGTGCGCGAGGTATATACCTCACAGCGCCTCATCCTGGCTCGGCAGGACACCGATGCCGGTTGCCTGCGTGCCGGCTGGAACGCATCGGCCAGCGGCGACATCCTCGTCAGCCTGCTGCCGGGGTGGCGCCTCACCGGTTCCAACCAGACCGAGTCACAGCCGGCAGGCCAGCCCTACATCAGCTATCCCCTGTTCTTCCTCGGACCCACCATCAGTCCGGCTCACCTCACCACCCCCGTGTCCACCACGGTCGTGGCTCCCACGCTGGCACGGTGCCTGCACATACGCGCCCCCAACGGCAGCAGGGAGGCCCCACTGGAAGTGAAAAGTGAAAAAGTGAAAAGTGAACAATCAAAGTAACTGGAAGCTTTCTGGAAGTGAAAAGTGAAAAAGTGAAAAGTGAAAAATAAAAGTTACCTTAAGCTTTGACACTGCCCCCAGCGCTATTCGGCCACTGTGCCCGGCGGTTCCCCGCCGGGTAAGCCCCTCCCCAAGTGACTAAGCGCCTCCCCCCAAGTGACGATCTCAGCGCGAAAGCGTCAGTCACCCTATCCCCCTCTCTACGTGAGGGCAAACAACAACACCTCCCGACAGGGCCGCCGCGCCGACCGCCCTGCAGGAACAACTCAAAGCTAATAATAAAAACAATTATATATGGACTTTTTCAAACTCATGCGAAAGCTTTTTGGCAACAAAAGCGATCGCGACATGAAGCAGATTCAGCCGCTGGTGGAGCAGGTGCTCAAGGTGTATCCTGAGATTCAGGCTCTGAGCAACGACGAGCTCCGTGCCCGCACCAAGCAGCTGCAAGCACAGATCCGCGAGGCCGGACAGCCTATGCGCGACCAGATCGACGAGCTCAAGGCAAAGATTGCCCAGACCGACATCCAGGACCGCGCACCCATCTTCAAGCAGATCGACCAGCTGGAGAAGGACCAGCTGGAGATTTACGAGAACGTGCTGGACGAGATCCGTCCCGTGGCATTTGCCATCGTGAAGAGCACCGCCGAGCGTTTCACCAACAACGAGGACGTGGTGGTCACCGCCACCGACTTCGACCGCGAGCTGGCCGCACGCCACGACTTCGTGGACATCGACGGCGACAAGGCCATCTACCACAACCACTGGCAGGCAGGCGGCAACGAAACCGTGTGGAACATGATCCACTACGACGTGCAGCTGTTCGGCGGCACCGTGCTGCACCAGGGCAAGATTGCCGAGATGGCCACCGGCGAGGGTAAGACCCTCGTGGTCACCCTGCCCGTGTTCCTGAACGCACTCACCGGCAACGGCGTGCATGTGGTAACCGTGAACGACTACCTGGCCAAGCGCGACTCCGAGTGGATGGGCCCGCTGTACATGTTCCACGGCCTCAGCGTGGATTGCATCGACAAGCACCAGCCCAACAGCGAGGCACGCCGCCGCGCCTATCAGGCCGACATCACCTTCGGCACCAACAACGAGTTCGGCTTCGACTACCTGCGCGACAACATGGCCACCTCGCCCGAGGACCTGGTGCAGCGCATGCACAACTATGCCATCGTCGATGAGGTGGACTCCGTGCTCATCGACGATGCCCGCACGCCCCTCATCATCAGCGGCCCCGTGCCCAAGGGCGACGACCAGCTCTTCGAGGAGTACCAGCCGCTGGTGGAGCGCCTCGTGGGCGTGCAGCGGCAACTGGCCACCCAGTACCTGGCCGAGGCCAAGAAACTCATCGCCGAGGGCACCGAGCAGCAGGACAAGGAGAAGACCGCGGCCGGCTTCCTCTCCCTGTTCCGTTCCTACAAGGCACTGCCCAAGAACAAGCCCCTCATCAAGTATCTCTCCGAGCCTGGCATCAAGAGCGGCATGCTGGCCACCGAGGAGATCTACATGGAGAACAACAACAAGCGCATGCCCGAGGCCGTGGAGCCCCTCTACTTCGTCATCGACGAGAAGATGAACAGCGCCGACCTCACCGACAAGGGCAACGAGTGGCTGGCACGCCAGGTGGACGACAAGGACCTCTTCATCCTGCCCGACATCGTAGGCCAGATGAGCGCCCTGGAAACCGACAACACTCTCTCCGACGAGGAGCGCGTGCAGCAGAAGGACAAGCTCTACACCGACTACGCCATCAAGAGCGAGCGCGTACACACCATTCAGCAGCTGCTCAAGGCCTATGCCATGTTCAACCTGAACGAGGAGTACATCATCGTGGATGGCGAGGTGAAGATCGTCGATGAGCAGACGGGCCGCGTCATGGAAGGGCGCCGCTGGAGCGACGGACTCCACCAGGCTGTCGAGGCCAAGGAGCACGTCAAGGTGCAGGCTGCCACACAGACATTTGCCACCATCACCCTGCAGAACTACTTCCGCATGTACCACAAGCTGGCCGGCATGACCGGTACGGCCGTGACCGAGGCCGGCGAGTTCTGGGACATCTACAAGCTCGACGTGGTCGAGATTCCCACCAACCGCCCCGTCATCCGCAACGACATGAACGACCGCGTCTATAAGACCCAGCGCGAGAAGTACAATGCTGTCATTGCCGAGGTGGAGAAGATGCGCAACAGCGGCCGTCCCACCCTGGTGGGTACCACCAGCGTGGAAATCTCCGAGCTGCTCTCCCGCATGCTCTCGCTGCGCAAGATACCCCACCAGGTGCTCAATGCCAAACTGCACCAGAAGGAGGCCGACATCGTGGCCCTGGCCGGACAGAGCACCAACGGTCTGGGCGCCGTGACCATTGCCACCAACATGGCCGGCCGCGGTACCGACATCAAACTCTCGCCCGAAGTGCGCGAGGCAGGCGGTCTGGCCATCATCGGCACCGAGCGCCATGAGAGCCGCCGTGTCGACCGCCAGCTGCGTGGCCGTGCCGGCCGTCAGGGCGACCCCGGCAGCTCCGTATTCTTCGTCAGCCTCGAGGACAAGCTCATGCGCCTGTTCGCCTCCGAGCGCATCGCCAAGGTCATGGACCGCCTCGGCTTCGAGGACGGCGAGATGATCGAGCACCCCATGATCAACAACAGCATCGAGCGCGCACAGAAGAAGGTGGAGGAGAACCACTTCGGCGTGCGCAAGCGCCTGCTGGAATATGACGACGTGATGAACAAGCAGCGCACCGTCATCTACGAGAAGCGCCGCCACGCCCTCATGGGCGAGCGCCTGGGCATGGACATAGCCGACATGATCTGGGACCGCGTGTGCTTCATCATCGAGAACAACCCCGACTACCAAGGCTGCAAGGACCAGTTCATCGAGCTGTTTGCCATGGAGGTGCCCTTCACCGAGGAGGAGCTGCTCAACAGCCAGCGTCCCGATGTGGAGGAGAAGGCCTACCAGGCCACCCTGGCACGCTTCAAGCAGAAGACCGACCTCATCGCCTCCGAGGCCTACAAGGTGTTCAAGCCCATCTACGAGGGCGAGAACGGCCAGGCCTGGGCCGAGCGCCCCGTCATGGTGCCCATCCTGGACGGACGCCGCGTGTACCAGATAGGGCAGGGATGCACCCTGCGCCAGACGTGCGAGACCGAGGGCCACAACCTGGTCACCGCCTTCGAGAAGGCCATCATGCTGCACGTCATCGACGAGGCCTGGAAGGAGAACCTCCGCGAGCTGGACGAGCTGAAGCACAGCGTGCAGAACGCCAGCTACGAGCAGAAGGACCCCCTGCTCATCTTCAAGCTGGAGAGCGTGAAACTGTTCGACAAGATGGTGAACCGCATCAACAACCAAACCATCAGCATCCTCATGCGCGGCTACGTCCCCGAGCAGCAGGTGGAGGCTCCCGACGATGCCGCCCAGCGCCGTGCTGCCTACGAGGCCCAGCGCCGTGCACGTGCCGCTGCAGCCCAGCGCGCACAGTACACCGCCTCGCGCAACGATGCAGCGCCCGGCACCACGCAGGCTCCCCGCTATGACCGCCCCGACTATGCCCGGCAGGCTCCGGCCGACCTGAACGACCCCGCCCAGCAGGCCGCCGCCGCTCAGGACACCCGCGGTCAGCAGGCACGCAGCCCCTTCACCGCCGACAAGCTGCCGGGACGCAACGACCCATGCCCCTGTGGCAGCGGCAAGAAGTTCAAGAACTGCCACGGCCGTAACCTCTGACCTGCTGGCAGGGCACCCGCGGCCCCGCACACATCATCCATACAGAACCGCCCCCTCTTCCGCCGCCCCTTCGACCCGCTACCGCCCACCGAAGTCATCACCCAGCAGGTGACGCGCCGCCTGTACTGCCAGATCCGCTCTACCGAGGTGTGCAACAGCGTGGTGCGCCAGCTCACCGACCACCGCATCGCCTTCATTCAGGAGCGGGCTGCCACGGACGCCCTTTGGGCCCGGCATGCCGACGCGCTGATTGGCCGTGCGGAGCGTATGGCTGCCGCCAACACCTTTGCCGCCTGAGTGGCCTGGCCGCGCTCGATAACAGAGGCCTGCTGCAACCGGTACATGGGTTGCAGCAGGCCTCGTTCTTGTCTCGAAGCCACTGTGGCCTCGTGCTTATTTCCCAGCCTCCACGCTGCGGATGCAACTGAGCGCGTTGAGCGTGCGTGGGTAGCCGATGAAGGGCAGGTTGGCCGAGATGACGGCAATGAGCATGTCCTTGTCGTTGCCCACGTGCAGGTTGCCTGCGATGTGGCCTTTGAGCTGAGGCTCGCAGCCGCCCTGTGCGGCCAGGAAGCAAAATGTAATCAGTTCGCGCATCTTCAGGTCGAGACCCGTGCGTGTGTAGTAGTCGCCGAAGCAGTTGGCGGCCAGCCAGCGGTTGATGTGGCGGCTGTCCTCGGGGCCCGACTGCCAGAACTGGTGCATCGAGTCGCCGAAGCAGGCCACCTGCGCCTCGGTGCCGGCCTCGCGGCGGGTCTGTGCGGTGGTGGTTTGTTGCGATGCCAAGGGCAGGGCTATGCCGCGCGCCGTGAGCACCTGGTTGGTGGCCGTGAGGAACGGCCGCACGCGCCCCATGCCCAGGTAGGCCGTGGCCTGATAAACGATTTCCTTCACTTCGACCGGCGTCACGCCCTTGTCCAGCGCCTCGGGCAGCAGCTCGCGGTAGGTGTCGATGCCCTGGCAGCCCAGCAGTGTGGCCAGATAGCAGATGTAGCGTGTGCGGTCGTCGAGGCGGTTCTTGACCTGCTGCACCACCTCGCCGAAGGCAAAGTCGTCGAAGCGCTGCATGTACTCGGCATCGGTGTGGCTGAGCAGGGCGCTGCTGGCCGGCAGCTTGTCATACTCGGCATCGGCTACGGGCTCCAGCCACTCGTTGGAGGCTCCCTCCTCGACCTTGGTCATGTAGGTGAGGTGCTGGAACCAGGAGTCCTTGGCTGCCCCGTGCCAGTGCTTGGCCTCGGCGGGGATGGCAATAACGGTGCCGGGGTGCATGGCCACAGGCGCTTTGCCCTGCTCCACATACCAGCCGTGCCCGGCCACGCAGACGAGCACCTGCACCGATTTGTGGTGGATGTGCCAGTTGTTGCGGCAGCGCGGCTCGAAGGTGACGTTTACCAGTCCGTTCTCGCCGCCGAGCGGGGCCAGATAGCTGTTACCGATGAAATACTTGGCGTAGGCGGTGTTCAGCTCGCCCTTCGGCCACACGTTGAAATCGACATTCTCTTTCATAGTTCCTTGTGCTTGGATGTTGGCCACTGCCATGAGCAGTGCGATGATGGTTGTGATTATTTTCATAGTTTGTTGACGCGGTCGATGACGGCATCCCCCTCGTATGATATGAATGTTTGCCATGATTAAACGGTCTGGTTGATATGTTTGAAGTGTCCTTCTGCCCGCTGTAGCTACATGATGAGGGGTTGGGCAATGCGGTCAAACTCATCGACAGGGATGGGCCTGAAACTGCGTACGAGGGCGACGACGTCCACCTGCCGGATGAGCGCGTAGGTGTAATCTTCGAGCCGCACGGTGATGTTGCAGAAGTCTTCATAGCTCCATCTCTGCTCAACGATGGGATGCCCTTCGGCCAAACGGTCGGAAATCAGATAGTAGGCATGAATGCAGGCATGCCAATCCTTGAACCCGACTTTTTCCACATAGAGCTGCTCTCCGTCGCGGCAGACAATCTCGCTTTTCAGTAGTTTGCCTTCGCGCATGATTCTTCTTGGCCTCTTCTGTCTCATCAAGACAACGATGACCACGACGGCTAAAATAGCCGGAAGCAGCAGCAACAACAAGATATCACTCATAGCAACGGATTTATCAGTAGTGTCCTATCGGTTGCGGAGCCTGTTGGCATCAAGGCGTTTCTTCTATTTCTTCCAGTGCTCCGGTTTCAGAATCGATGATAAAGCCGCGCACCACGATGTCCTTCGGAACAAGCGGATGGGTCTTGATGGTCCCGACGGTCTTTCTGACAGAGGTGGGCGTGTCCTTGAACCCTTCCAGCCAGTGGTGCAGGTCGATGCCGCACTTCTGTATGGTGTCGAGCGTCTCGTCTGTCACGCCCCGTGCGGTCATTTCGTGGCGGAAGTGTTCAAAGCTCATGTGGCAGGCACCGCAATGCGAGTGTGCCACCACCATGATTTCCTCCACGCCCAGCTCGTAGATGGCAACAATGAGGCTGCGCATGGCCGAGTCGAAAGCCGAAATTACCAGTCCGCCTGCGTTCTTGATGATCTTGGCATCGCCATTCTTCAGGCCGAGCGCTGCGGGGAGCAGTTCGGTCAGGCGGGTGTCCATGCACGACAGCACTGCCAACTTCTTGTCAGGGTATTTGTCGGTGATATACTTCTCGTAGGCTTTCTGCTCTACGAAAGTCCTGTTGAAATCGATAATCTGGTCAATCATGTTTTTACACATTCTGTACAGGTGTGTTCTATTAATTAATAAATTCTCTATGAATTATCTTTGTTTGCTCTTGCCTCTTTCCGACATCTTTTGCTCCAAGTCCTTGGGACGTTCTTGAAGTGTCAAGCGTCGCAAGCGCCGAGCGGCCCGCTACGCCCCGGCGGCCTTGAAACAAAATCTGTTTGGAAATAGCCTAAGAGCAATTCAAGGCTAATTTATAGAACCCACCCCTAATTATTTTGCTAATGCTGCTATTTCTCTTGCCTCGCTGTCGGCATAAGCCGCCTCGGCTCCATGAATCGGAGTGCCGTCCTCTACCGTTGCTCCCGGGCAGAGTTTCTTGATGAAGCGCACGCTGCTACCCATGCCCGAGCCCTCGTTGGTGCAGAAGGGGATGATGGTTTTGCCCGTGAAATCATAGGATTCCAGGAATGTGTAGCATACCATCGGCATGGTTCCCCACCAATTTGGATAGCCGAGAATGATGGTGTCATAGTCGTCGATACTCTCCAGGGGATTCTTCACCTCCGGACGGGCCTGGTCGTGCAGTTCCTGCTTGGCCTCCTCGATGCAGGTCATGTACGACTTCGAGTATTCATAAGTCGTGTCAATCTGGAACACATCGGCATCGGGCAGCAAAGCCTTGATCTTCTGGGCTACCACTTCGGTATTACCCAGTTTCAGGTTCTTGATACTTCCGTTCACATAGTTCTCTCCGCGACGAGAGTAGTACGCAATCAATACTTTTTTCATATCTTCATTGTTCTTATGTTTCACGTTGCAAAGGTACGGCAGTCCCCCGAAAGTGCATTAACACAAATTACGGAGGATTTTACCATAATTTCAGAAAGATGTGTTTTCGGAATCAATTATCGTCACAGCACTACTTGCCTTCGTTTCGCTGACGGTGGCTCCAAAGAAAGGCGAAGGATTTCCGTATTATTATTCTCTGAAATCACTCGGCTTGGCACCTAAATTCGTCTGCACATAACGACTAAAATGTGACAGCGATGAGAAGCCGAACATATCGCTGATGTCTGTAAACGTGAGGCGGCGGTCACGTAGCAGTCGGCTGATGTCCAATGACGTGTAGCGTGTAATCCAAAACGCTGCCGGCAGACCGCTCACCTTCTTGCAGACCTCGCTCAGATATTTCGACGTGACGCAGAGCTTGTCGGCATAGTAACCGATGTCACGATTCTGCCGGAAGTCGCCACGTTCAAGCATCGCCATGAACTCCTCCATCAGTTGGTGTTGCTGGGAGGTGATTTTGTCTGCCGGATAGAGCTTGGAATGGAAGTCGAAGAAGTCGATGATCATGCACTCCACGGCATTCATCAGCGCGTCGTGCCGGAAGTGATGGTCGGTCTGCTTCAGCCGTCGCTTCACGGCCTCAAAATTCATGCGGCATATCTCCTGCTGGTCGGGCTTCAACTTCATGATGGGGTTCTGAAACAAAAAGAGCTGGCCGCGCATACCGTAGTTGCTCTGGGGCGTGCTGAGCTCGATGAACTGCTGTGTCACGTAAATGACATCCACACGGAAATCCTCGCTCTCCTTCAGGTTCTTCACCAAGTCGCCCCTGCGGGCTATAATCAGGCAGTCGCCAGCCTCGAAGCGAAATGTCGGTCCGTTACGCTCGAAGGTGCAATACCCATCGTAACAATAGGCATGGCAAAGATAGTCGGCAAACGCAGCTTCGCCAATCCTTTTCAGCGTGCTGTCAATGATAATATGCTGTATAAAATCGCTCATCTTTTTGCTAATTATTCTCTAAGCCTCCACAAAGTTAGACAAAGATGTGCAAATCTTATCAGGAATGACGCATTTTGTGCCGGGAATTTATTTGCTTTTCACAAAAAAGAGCATAGTTTAATGATATAGACAGATAAATCGGAATCATTTCGGATAATATTTGTACCCTGGCATATAACCAGAATTCGAACACGATTTCCAAGTAATTTCTTCTGTGGTCTGCAAGATTTTCTTTTGCTTTTCTGAGCGACATTAGTAAAAGTCCCGGCTTGCATGCCTGCAGGTCGGGACTTTACGTGTTTATGCAGTTAATCAATGACGGTTACGAGACTTCGATGGCCTTAGTGACTTTCTTCTTCGGTTCGGTCTTCGGCATGGTGATGGTCAGGATGCCGTCCTCCACCTTGGCTGAAATCTTGTCGCGAACCACATCGTCTGGCAGCGAGTAGTTCTGCTCATAGTTAGAATAACTGAACTCACGGCGCAGGTAGTGACGGTGACTTTCCTCATGCTTGTGCTCCTGCTTGTTCTCAATAGCGATGGTGAGGTTGCCGTCGTCGTTGATGCCTACGCGGCAATATTCTTTCTTAATGCCAGGGGCTGCAAGCTCCATCGTGTAGGCCTTCTCACTTTCCTTGACATTGACTGCGGGTGCTGTACTATTGGCACGAGGCATGAAATCAGTGTTAAAGAAATCATCAAACATTGTTGGGAACCAACCATTGCTTTTCATCAATCCGTTCAACATAATCAATACCTCCTAATTATACTTTTAGTTTAA
>JAFXQT010000022.1 GCA_017526905.1 Bacteroidaceae bacterium
GGCTCTTCTTCTCCCACAACGGCGGTCTGCCTGATGGCACTAGTTACAGTCGTAGTATCATTGCCGAGCCTATGAGCTACGACGCCGAAGGGCGCATCCGCAGCATTCCCGCTACCACCGAAGGTGTCGGCCAGATGCCGAAGATGGGTGCCTATGTCATGGTCTATCACAAGGATGCCGACCACAGCCTCCACATGGCGCTAAGCCGCGACGGCTACAGCTGGACGGCTCTGAACAATGATCGCCCCATCGTTAATGGCGACAGCATCGCCCAGCAGCGCGGCATCCGCGACCCTCACATCTACCGTGCCCCCGATGGCACCTTCTACGTGGCTGCCACCGACCTCCATGTCTTTGGAAAGCGTGATGGCAAGCGCGACACTGAATGGGAACGCGACGGAGAAAAATACGGCTGGGGAAATAATCGCAGCCTGGTGCTGATGAAGTCAAGCGATCTCATCCATTGGACGCACACCGTCTTCCGCATCGACGAAGCATTTCCCGAGCATTTCGGCGAACTGGGCTGCGCATGGGCACCCGAAATCATCTACGACCCCGAGGAGGGCAGACTGATGGTCTATTTCACCATCCGTCCTACGGGCAAGGGCAAGACCAAACTCTATTATGCCTATGCCAACGATGAGTTCACAAAACTCGTGACCGAACCCCAGTTGCTGTTTGAATATCCCGACGAGAACGTCCAGATTCTCGATGCCGACATCATCCCCATGCCCGACGGCCGCTACTGTATGACTTATTGTTCGCAGGAAGGCCCCGCAGGCATCAAGATAGCCTTCAGCAACCACATCAACCGTGGCTACCAATACCAGCCACAGCAAATCGACGCCGAGAAAGGCTCGTGCGAGGCCCCGACGATGTACAAACTCATCGGGCAGGACAAGTGGCTTCTCATGTACGACATCTTCAGTATCAAGCCTCACAACTTCGGCTTCATGGAGACCACCGATTTCAAGACCTTCCGTCACCTCGGCCACTTTGGCGACGGCCCCACCAAACGTGCAAACTTCTCAGAACAGAAGCACGGTGCTGTCACTCAAATTACTGAGGCAGAGGCGCAACGACTGGAGGAGTATTGGAAATAGCACTAACACACCTATAACAAGTTGAGTAGGTGACCGCCGTAACATGCGGGATGCCTGCGATGCGACTAATCTAATGTACTGGACGCTTGCTTCCCCTGTCACGGCGTGTGGGCCGCAACCCTAATCGTTTCTCCTTTCCTGCTGACCATTCCCTTCTGCATCTCGTTCATGCGCCGCAGGGTCTCATCGATATTTGCGTTGCGGTCGGTGATGAAACGCATGCGACTGTTCCAAAGCGAAGTGTCGGCAAACTCCACGTTAAGGTTGTAGTTACGGCCAATGGCCAGCATAATGTCGTGCATGCTTACGTTGTCGAAATAGAGGTAGCCGTCACGCCAGTATTCGTAGGGGGTAATGTCGGTTGCAGCCACTTGCAGACGTCCAGCGACGAGCGTGGCCTGCTGTGCCGGCGTGAGGCATATACTGTCGGCTCCAGCCGCAACGCGAACAGAGCCTTTGACCAGGACGACACGGTCCGCCTCGGCATCGATATTGAACTCCGTGCCAAGCACCGTTGTGCGGAGGCGGTCGGTAAGCACGACAAACGGGTGTGCCTCATCGTGTGCCACCTTGAAATAGGCCTGCCCGTACAGACGCACCACACGGTTGCGGCCGCTAAAACGCGAGGGGAAGGCCAGCCGGCTGCCAGGATAAAGGCTGGCTACGGAGCCGTCGGGCAGTGTCAGGTCGGCCGACTTGCCATAGGGTATGGTAAGCGTCACATCGGAGCCCTCGACCAGTTGCTCCAATGCTTGCTGGAAATCGTCCAGGCTGATAGCCGTCTTTTGCGGGGAGTCGGGGTTCAGTTCCACATTGGCCCCCTGGTTCGAGGTGAGGCTGATGCCAGCCTGTGGACCAGCCGCTGCAAAGATGAGTTCGGATTGTGCAGATGTGCCACGCTTGAACAAGTTGTGGTGCATCAGCAGCAACGCCGCACCGGTCACCACGGCTGCAACAACGGCGGCTGCGACGGCTACTCGGTGCCAACGGTGCCACCATGGCAACGTCACCGCATCGTGACCGTCATGGCGGGCATGGAACAATGCCAGCCGCGCCTCCACATCGATACCTTTTGCTGTGTTGCGTACGTCCTCGCGCAACTCCAACCCGGAACGCACATAACGGCGCAGCTGTTCATCGCCGTCCAGCCTCTCCACAATCTCGTCGGGCACGTCCTGCCCTGCCTCGATAATATCGAGCGCTTCCATTTCTGCCTCCGTTGCGGGCTGTTTGGTTTTCTGGTCAGATGTATCGGTGAACTGTGTGTACATTGTCACTTCTTTTTTCCTTATACGAACGAACTTAGAAAAAGGTTACGGCTTGATGCTATTTTTATACTCACGCAACATTCGGAGCGCTCTTACCATGTGCTTTTTCACGGTAGCGATGCTTATGCCCATCAGCGTGGCAACCTCGGCATATTTCAGGCCGTCGATGTAGCAAGCCTGCAAGATTTGCCTTGTGGGCTGCGCCAGCGTAGCCAGCGCTTTTTGTACCAGAGCACTGTCGTCCATCTGTTCCAGGGCGGTTGACTGCAGCTCGGCACCGGCGGTAAGAAGCCGCACATATCGGATGTAAGCCTGGCGCTGACCTTGCTGACGCAGGAAGTCGATGGCACGGTTGCGCACGCTGGTGTAGAGATACTGGCGTGCTGTTGACATTTCAAGCGTTGCGCGGTTGCGCCACACTTCTTCGAAGGCCGCACTCACCACATCGTGGCAGTCGTCGAGGTCTGCCACGTACTGATGCGCAAACATGCACAACTTCGTGTAGTACTTGCGAAAAAGGTCGTCAAAGTCCGATTGCGGGTCCATATTCGTGTGCAAAAATAGGCATAATATTACAAATGGCTATCAAAACCTAAAAAAAACTGCGCCGTAGCGTAACCTTTTTGCGCGTACGTTCGTATAAGGTATATTAAAAAGGGATATTAATCAGTTTGAGATATTAAATGAGAAAAGCTTTGTTACGCTTATGCCTGTTGGCATTCCTCTGCCTGGCTGCTACCGCCCGTGCGCAACAGCCCGACGACAAGGAAGTGCGCCTGAGCCTGACCTTCGCCGACGAGCCCCTCTCGGAGGCCTTGCTCCGACTGGAGAAAGCGTCGCCGTACCACTTCCTGTTTACCTACGATGACCTCACGCCCTACCGTGTGTCGGGACAACTGAAGGAGGCCCGTTTCACCGAAGCCGTTGAGTTTATGCTTAAGGACAAGCCTCTTACGTATAAGATCGACGGTCAGTTTGTTAACATCACTCTCGCCAAAGCACCTGCCGACTCCACCGCCGTGCCCACTTCTGAGAGCATGCAGAGCGTGGGCGGTTTCGTCACCGATGAGCACGGCGAACCGCTGCCCGGCGCACAGGTGCGGGTAGTAGGCACGAATGTAGCAGCCATTGCCGACATCAACGGCGCGTTCCACTTCGACTACTATCTGGGCGGGAACCATCAGGTACAAGTCAACTTCATGGGAATGAAGCCCGTCACCATGCCGCTAAAGAAAGAAATGCACATACGCATGGCGAGCGACGACAAGGTGATGCGGCAGGTGGTGGTAACGGGTATCTTCCAGAAAGCCAAGGAGAGCTACACCGGCGCCGTGACGACCATTGACAAGGAACAGCTGGAAATCTTCCGCGGGCAGAACCTGCTGCAGACGCTCAAGCACATTGACGCCAGCATCAATATCCCTACGAACAACCTCTTGGGCAGTGACCCTAACGCGCTGCCCAACATCAACATACGCGGCACAGCCAGCCTGCCCTTGAGCGTGGAGGAGTTCAACCAGAACGTGTCGCAACAGGTAAACACGCCGCTCATCATCATGGATGGCTTTGAGATCTCGCTGCAAAAACTTATGGACTACAACGACGAGCAGATTGAAAGCATCAACATCCTGAAAGACGCTGCCGCCACGGCCATCTACGGCTCGCGAGGTGCCAACGGCGTAATCGTCATCGTGACAAAGACACCAAAGGAAGGGCGGCTGCGCGTGACGGCACGTGCCGGCATAAGCCTGGAACTGCCCGACCTGAGCAGCTATCACGTGCTCGATGCAGCCCGCAAGCTGGAGCTGGAGAAACTGGTGGGGCTTTACACCTTCGACCGTGAACCGGCACGCCAACTGCTCTACGACGGCTACTATAACGAACGCCTCAAGACCGTGCTCGATGGCACCGACATCGACTGGCTGTCGAAGCCTTTGCGCAATGGCGTGGGACAGCGCTACAACATGCGCCTGGACGGCGGACAGGGGCAGTTCCGCTGGGGCGTCTCACTGGGCTACAACGATATCCACGGCGCGATGAAAGGCAGCCAGCGTCAGACCGTGACGGGTGACATCACGCTGATGTACACGGTCAAAGGCCTCATATTCCGCAACTACACCAGCGTGGCTTCGAACAGCGCCCGCAACAGCAAATACGGCTCCTTCCAGACCTACGTGGACCAGCAGCCCTACAACAACCCCTACGATGCCGACGGCAATCTCGTGCGCGGCTTCTACGACCTGGACCACAGCGCCACCCTCGTCGGCAACCCGCTCTACGACGCACAATTGGGCTCGTTCAACAAGAACGGCTATTTTGAGTTTATGGACAACTTCTCGGTGGAATGGACGCTGAAGGAGGCGTTCCGCCTGCGTGCCAAGATGGGCCTGTCCACCAACCGCAGCAACAGCGATGTGTTCACCTCGTCCAAGCACTCCATGTTCAACACGCCGGCCTACAGCACCGAAGCCGGCCTGTTCCGCCGCGGACGCTACGTCTATGGCACGGGCGAAAACACCCTGCTCAGCGCCGACGTTACCGCCAGCTACTCCAAGGTCTTTGCGGAGAAGCACCAGCTCTATGTGGGCTTCGACTACAGCATTTCGCAAAACACCGAGAAGAGCTACTCCTTCACGGCCGAGGGCTTCAACAACGAGAACCTCAGTTTCTTGGGCAATGCCCTGCAGTACCTCACCGGCGGCGCACCGGCCGGCGACCGCTCCACCACACGCATGGTCGGCTTCACGGGCAATGCCAACTACACCTTTGACAACCGCTACTACCTCGACCTCTCGTTCCGCACCGACGGCAGCAGCCGCTTTGGCAGCGACAACCGCTTTGCACCTTTCTGGAGTGCCGGCATAGGCTGGAATCTCCACAACGAGAAATTCCTGAGCGGCAACCGTGTGCTGAACATAGCCCGTCTGCGCGCATCCTACGGTCTGACGGGCTCACAGGATTTTTCCACCTCGGCCATACACACTACCTATAAGTATTACTCCAACAACAATTATATGAATTGGACGGCGGCTGAGATGACCGGGCTGGGCAACACGTCGCTGACATGGCAGAAAACGCGCCAGGTCAACCTGGGCTTCGAGGTGAGCATGTTCAAGGCACGCCTCGCCATTCAGGGCGATGTCTATCAGAAAGTAACAGGCAACCTGCTCTCAAGCATGGACCTGCCCCTCTCTACCGGCTATTCGTCGTACACCGCCAACATCGGCGAGATGAAGAACAGCGGCTTCGAGGTGTCGGTCAACGCCTACCCCATCCGCAACACGCCCCGTCAGCTCACGCTGATGATCGGCGGACAGTTGGTGTATAACCGCAACAAGATTACACGCCTGTCCGACGCCATTCTTGAACAGAACCAGCGCTACATAGACCAGAATGTTGACGTGGGCACACTCTTCTACGTGGGCCGGCCTATGAGTTCCATCTATGCCGTGCGCTCGTTGGGCATAGACCCCTCGACGGGCGAGGAGATCTTCCTTGACAAGGATGGTGTTGTCACCCGCACGTTCCGCTCGGCAAATATGGTGTATCAAGGCTCGTCGCAGCCGCTCTATCGCGGCAATGCCAACATGATGCTGCGCTGGCGCGGCCTGACAGTGAACCTCTCCTTCGGCTACCATTGGGGCGGAAAGCTTTACAACACGACCCTGCGCGACCGTGTAGAGGTGAACCACAACACCATCGCCTCGAAGAATGTGGACGAGCGTGTGTTCAGTCAGCGCTGGGCCCATGCGGGCGATGTCACGTTCTTCCGCAACTTCGACGACAATGTGGCTACGCATGCCACCTCACGCTACGTCATGGACGACCGTGTGCTCGAGCTCCAGTCGGCATCCATCCAGTATCGGTTGGCCAGCAAGAAGATCAAGCAGAAGCTGCATACCGAGTCCATACTCTTCAGCATCAACGCCAACGAACTGTTCTACCTCTCGTCAGTGAGGTACGAGCGCGGCACTAACTACCCGTTTGCACGCAACATACAGGCGGCATTGACCTTGACCTTCTAAAGACGTTACTCATAATTCATAATGAAAAGCAACAAGCGGACTTTCGGAGCAGCTATAGCAATCATGCTTGAAATGCCCGGTTGCGACAAAAGTCAGCGAAGCTTAAAATGGAAGTTACGATACAAACTCTCAACATGAAAGATATAGTACGAAATAGCGGATGTGGCAAGTGTAAGACGAACATCGTGAGAAGTACTTCCTGCTTCTTACTCTTCACGCTTTCTCTCTTCACCCTGGCCACTTTAATGACAAGCTGCAACGACTGGCTTGATGTGAAACCCGATACCGAGGAGCGGGAGAAGGACCTCTTCACCTCTTACCAAGGCTATAAGGATGCCCTGGCAGGCTGCTATACCCTCATGGCCAAGCGCAGTGCCTACGGCGAGGCGCTCACCATGAACTATACCGAATGTCTGGCCTGCCTCTGGGCCGAGCCCGACCAGAGCACCCTGCCCACCGAGCACTACCTCTACGCACACGAGTACGAGAACGACCAGGTGCGGCAGCAGCTCTCAGCAACCTATCAGGCTCTCTTCACCGTCATTGCCGGTGCCAACAAGATCATCAGTCATATCGAATCGGAGGACAGCAGTGTGGTACGCAGTCCGCAGGCCCGACAGATCATCCGTGCTGAGGCCCATGCCATACGCGCCTTCTGCCAGTTCGACATACTCAGGCTCTTTGGTCAGATGCCGGCTTCGCCCCAACGACAGGTGAAACTGCCCTATGCCACGCTGAGCAACATCAAAGACCTGCCACACTATTACGATTACGACGCGTATGTGCAGTTGCTCTTGTCCGACCTGGACCTGGCCGAGACGTTGCTGCGCAAAGTTGACCCCGCCGTGGGACAAGCACTTGAGAATCTCAATTTCCAGGCTTCATCTACCATCGACGAGGACGACTTCCTCACCTTCCGCCAGATGCGCATGAACTACTGGGCCGTGCTGGCACTGAAGGCACGCATCTATCTCTACACCGGCCGTACCACACAGGCGCACGACACCGCCCTGCGCATCATCACTGGTGGCGACACGGGCGCAGCACCTGTAGGCCTCTCTGGCACCACCGACGTCAACCTCAATTATTTCGCGCTGCCGGGCGAGTGCCTGTTTATCCTCAGCAATCCTGACATGATTGACTATTCCATATCACTGCTCGGAGGTGATGCCACGGCACAGATAGACGAATTCACGCAGCTACACATCACCACCGACATGCTCAACCTGCAACTCTATGCCGGGCAGAACACCACCTCGAACAACCGCTACCTGCGCATCTGGGAGCGCAGCACCGCCAACGCCACAGGCCGGCAGTTCCCCACCATTAAGAAATATTACTATGACACCCGTCAGTCCAACGCGCTCACCACGCTGCGCTCATCACTGCAGATACTGCCGCTGCTACGCTTATCGGAGATGTACCTGATAGTGCTTGAGACGACAAACGACTTGGGAGAGGCCAACAGCCTGTACAAGACCTATATGGCTTCGCACAACGTGCGTGTGACCGACGATTTCACTTCGCTCACCGATGTGCGTGCAGAGGTGCTCGGCGAGTATCGACGTGAATTCTACGGCGAAGGCGTGATGTTCTTCACCTATAAGCGTCTGGGGATGTCCGACATCCTTTGGTGCAACCACCCCATGACCGAGCAGCAATATATCCTTCCGTTACCCGATTCAGAATATGACCCCGATGAATAAACTCTCACAAACGCTAAAGAACATCTGGCTGATGCTGGCCTTACTGGCACTGACAGCATCCTGCCAGCAGGACCTGCCGCTCTATTCCGACGGCCAGGCACGCCTCAATTTCTTCTATGACAACGAGGCTGATAGCATCATTCCGTATTCCTTCATCTACAACCGCGGCGGCAATGTCGATACGGTGTGGCTGACGGTGGGCACGATGGGATTCCTCGGACAGACAGACCGCACGATGCGTCTTTACCAGATACCAACGGGTAAGGACGATGCCGTGCCGGGCGTCCACTACCTGGACTTCAGCGATGCGGCCTACGCACCTTATTTCGTGGTTCCGGCTGGCGAGGTACGGATAAGCGTTCCCGTCATCGTGCTGCGCGATGCCTCTCTGGCCAAAGGCGATGTGACGCTGAAAGTGGGCTTCCAGGCCACCTCCGATTTCCTTCCGGGCTATCCCGAACGAGGTTTCAAGCGCGTACTCATCTCCGACCAGCTGGTCAAGCCCACCCGATGGGGCGGACTCATGGACTTCATATTCGGAGCTTACGGTCGCCAGAAACATCTGTTTATGATTCAGCATTCCAACTTCAACTGGGACGACGAATACCTGCGTAGCATCGGCGTTTCGCTCTACTATGCCGACGACCAGGCCTACCTGCGATATATGTGCAATAAGTTTGCCCGCCAACTCAGGGCCGAGAACGAGGAGCGTGTTGCCGCTGGACTGCCCGTGCTGAGCGAGGCCGACGGCACACC
The DNA here is from genome assembly GCA_017526905.1 of Bacteroidaceae bacterium. GTDB lineage: Bacteria > Bacteroidota > Bacteroidia > Bacteroidales > Bacteroidaceae > Physcousia. Next base: position 8,859 of record JAFXQT010000022.1, read on the forward strand.
GGTCACCTTTGCGATGTACTGATTAAGCGAAGGGTGAAGAGTGAGAAGTGAATAATAAGAGTTACTGCCAGGCCACCATGCCCGGCATTCCCCTACCGGGGTAGTGAAGAATGAAAAGTGAAAAGTGAACACATGAAAACTAAAAGATACATCGCTGTCATCTCCTGCACTCTGACCAGAATCCAGAGGCGAATGACGTTTGCAAAGGCTTGTATTATGGCGGCTGCCATGCTTATGCTGGCATCCTGCATCACCGACGACTCCACCATAGGCCAGGACAAGGCCTTCATCACGATTTCGGGCATCAATGCAGCCTACGACGTGGTGACCTTCAACCAAGAACCGCTGGTGATACAACCCGAAGTGAGCAGTTCCTATGCCGCCGACGACTTGGAATACAGTTGGTCGTTCTACAACACCACGGAGTCGCTCAAGCGCCACACCGAGGAGTTCAAGGCTACGCCCATCTGCGATACCAAAGACCTGAATAAGGACATGGGACTCTCCGACGGCAACTATACCTTTATCTTCACCGTCAGGGCCAAGAGCACAGGCTATAGTGTCTCGCAAACAACGCAGGTCTATGCTTCGTCGCTTCTCTCGCGTGGCTTCTGCATTCTGAAAGAGGACGCCGACGGCAACACCGACGTGGATATCTACAACACCGTGCAACAGCGCCTTATACCCGATATGTTCGCCACCTATCAGGGGGCTGCCATCCCAGGCGCTCCGCGTGCCATGGATGTAATCTTCAGCCAGGCATACATGGATACCGAGACAGACACGCCCACCAGTGCCAACCTTCTGTGCCTGACCACACATGCCGACGAGGTGCGCTGGGTGTCGCTGCAGGGCCTCACTACGGTGATGGATCAGTACAACTGCCACTACGACGTCGTCGAGGGCGAGGTGCCCTACCGCACGGTGCAAGGCTCTTGGAGCGCTTATTTCCTGACGAGCAACGGCGTCTATTCCTCCTACACTGGCAAGCAGCGAGTGGCCGGCATTTTCGGCACCCTCTCAGGCAACGGAGGCAGCACGCACATCGTTTGTTCGCCGTCGAGCAACTACCAGATGGTTTATTGGAACGAGCAGACGCGCAGCCTCTGCTACTTGGACTTCAATGGCAACGAACGGCCGCTGACCAGCGAGATGGCCGACTATCCAGTCAAAGACACCAACTATGATTGTCTCTTCGGCGGACTGTGCATGGCCGGAGGCGAGAAGATATTCTTTGTGCTGCAGGACCGCGACAATGCCGACCGGCGGCTTCTCTATTTCATTAAATGCAAGACCGCTTCGGCTGAGCTTGAGCGCGTGGAGGTCATCGACCCGTCAACGCACTTTGCCCAAGCACAACTCTATGCTGTGAGCAGCTCGGGCAGCATGGGCGCCACAGTGGCCTACTGCGTGCATAATAACAAGGTATATACCTATGCGCTCGAGGGGTCCGGGCTGGAAGAAGAGCTCACCTTCGAAGGCCTGCCGGCCGAAGAGCCCATCACATATATCAGCAACCGCTACTACTATGGCTTGGGCTTTATGTTCAATTATCTGGCCATAGGCACGCAAACTGCCGACCAATACACACTGCGCCTCTATAACATCCTGGGCGATGCACCCGACGGCGAACCGGCAATGACCCTGAACGGTCACGGACGCCTGAAGAGCTACACGTATATCGACCCCGAGATGACCGATGAGATGGCTTGCCTGTCGGTGCCCATCCTCGACAATTAAACTGAAGATTGACACTTGAAGATTGAAGATTACCTAATGAGAAAGAGCTTGACCATATTCCTCTTGGCTGTGCTCACTACGGCCTATGCCGCGGCCCAGGGCCTACCGCTCGGACCCGACGTACGAACGGGGCAGTTGCCTAATGGCCTCACTTACTATGTGCGCCACAACGCGATGCCGGCCGGACGGGCCTACTTCTATCTGGCACAGAAGGTGGGGGCCATTCAAGAAGAGCCCAACCAGCGCGGCTTGGCCCACTTCCTCGAGCACATGTGTTTCAACGGCACCACTCATTTCCCCGCCAACAGCATGACGGCCTATCTCGAGAGCATCGGCGTGCAGTTTGGCACCGACGTAAATGCCTACACTGCCGTGGACGAGACAGTCTATAATATAGATAATGTGCCTGTCGGAGCCAACGCCGACGTCGTTGATTCCTGCCTGCTCATTCTGCGCGACTGGGCCGACGGGCTACTGCTGGAACCTGCCGAGATCGACAAGGAGCGGGGCGTTATTCAGGAGGAATGGCGACGCAGTAACAACGCCAACCAGCGGCTGGCTGAACGTATGATGCCCGTCATCATGGCCGGCTCGAAATATGCTGATGCCATGCCCATCGGCTCCATGGAGACGGTACGCACATTCAAGCCACAAGTCCTCCGACAATACTACGAGCGGTGGTACCGGCCCGACCTTCAGGGCATTGTCGTGGTGGGCGACATCGATGCGGATGTGGTCGAAGCCAAGATCAACAAGCTATTCCACGACATCGAGGCGCCCAGCGCCGCGGCACCCGAGCGCATCTACTATCCTGTGCCGACAAACAAAGAGCCTATCGTGTTCATCGGCACTGACCAGGAATATTCAGGCCCCGACATCACCCTCTTTTTCAAGCATAAGCCTATGCCAAGAGCCGCACGCAACAGTGTGGACTATCTGGCCGATAACCTGTTGGACAACGCTATCAGTCAGCTGTTCAGCGGGCGTGTGGCCGACATGCTGATGAAGCCTGAAGCGCCATTCCTCAGCGCATCGCTGCACAACGGAGCGTTCTTCCTGGCCAACACTATGGAAGCCTTGAATGCTACAGTTGGCTGCAAGCCTGAGCAGGGGGCCGTAGAACGGGCCGTCAGAGGAATTGCTGCTGAGATGATGCGCATTCGCCAGCACGGGTTCACGGCCACCGAGTTCGACCGCTTCAAGCAGATGTTTGCACAGTCGCTGGCCAATCGCGAGCCGGGACGCCCGGTGCCCAGCGCTACTTATGTTCAGGCTTACGTCAGTCACTTCCTGGACAACACACCGGCCATCGACGTGGCACAGCAACTGAGCATCTACAACCAGCTGTTGCAGGGGCTGACCGCCGAGCACCTGAACATGCGCTACAACGAACTGTTCACCGACTCAAACCTCGTCATGGTGGTAAAGGCATCGGAAGCAGAACGGGCCATACTCCCCTCCGAGCAGCAACTGGTGCGGTTTTGGAAAGAAGCCTGCAGTCAGACATATCAGCCTTACGAAGACATCATCGTCAGCCAGCCTTTCCTGCCAGAAACCCCAGTGGCTGGCAGTGTGGTGAGCCAGCGGCAGTTGGCCGATGGCACGCAGGTGCTCAAACTGTCCAATGGCGCGCAGGTGTGGTATCGCCACAGCGACTATCCCGCCGGAGAGGTGCGTTTGCAGGCGCTGGCCGAAGGAGGCTCATCCTGCTTCCCGCCACAGATGTTCCGCTACACACAGATGGTAAATATGGTGAGCTCATTAGCGGGCCTGGGCAACTACAGCCGCCAGCAGATGAGCAAGGCTTTTGCCGGCGTAAGAGCCTCTGCGGCCGGCAGCATCACCACCCGCAACGTTACACTCACGGCCAGCGGCACCGCAAAGTCGCTGACGGAGATGATGCAACAGGTGTATGCCGTATTCCGCTGTCCACACCGCGACGAGCAGGTTTTCCGCGCTGTGCAGGATAACCTGCGCGAGAATCTCATCAACACCAAGAACAACCCCGATCTCGTGTTCCAGGACTCGGCCATGTTCGCGCTGTATGGGCATACACCCTACACCGCCAAACTCACGCCGGCCGACGTGGACCGCGTCACCTACGACCAACTGCTCAGCCTGCGCGACGCGGCCTATGCCGACGCTTCGGCCTTCACGTTCTATATCGTTGGCGATGTCAGTTTGGATTCCCTGCGCCCGCATATTGAGCAATACATCGCATCGTTGCCTGGCACAGGCCGAACCAGTCGTGCACAACCGGTGATGCCGCTGCGCCGTGGGCGCCACACCACTCATTTCGCTCTGCCACAGCCCACGCCCAAGGCATCATTGCGCATCACCTATAGCTGTCCGCGGAAGTTCTCGCTGCGCAATCAGGTAGTGGCCGGGATGCTGGGACAGTTGCTCACCATGGAGTATAACCGCACCATCCGCGAAGAGGCTGGGGCCGCCTACAGCATCACTACAGGAGGCTCGCAGACCGACTATCCTACCGCACAGGCATCTGTCAGCGTCAGCTTCACAACCTCTCCCGAGCAATACCAGACGGCTGTCAGCCTCGTCGATGAAGGACTCAAGCGCCTTGCCACTGAAGGGCCGACAGAAGCGGCCCTCGGCAACGTACGCAGCTATCTGCTCAAGACGTTCGAGTCCAACCGCAAGCAAATGGAATACGGTCTCTTCCAAATGAACTATATGCACGACTACGGCGTCAATTACACCACGGATTATCCGCGTTGGGTAACCGACGTCACTGCTGCCGACATCCGTAAGCTGGCACGACAGTTACAACGTTCAGGCAACCGTATCGAGGTCGTGATGCTGCCCGAAACGCAATGACAGACGCACACGATAAGAAAGTAACAGGCTAACATTTTAACTCATAAACTCAAAATGAAGAAAATTCTATTCACACTCGTGCTGACCATGGCTGCCACATTGGTAGTCTCAGCACAGACGAACTTCCGCAAAATCACCTACGATGAGGCACTGAAGGCTTCGCAAGCCGAAGGCAAACCGGTGTTCATCGACTTCTACACCGTGTGGTGTGGTCCGTGTCAGCGGATGGCTAAAGAGGTGTTTACACAAGCGGCCTTCGGCGCGTTCATGAACGAGAAGTTCGTGTGCGTTCAGCTCGATGCCGAGAAGGAAGGCAAGGAGCAGGCCGACCACTTCAAGGTGAACGCATACCCCACCTTCGTCGTGGTGGATGCCAACGGCAAGGAGATTGGTCGCACCCTCGGTTTCCATCAGGCCGACGAGATGCAGGGATTGCTCACACGCATGCTCGACCCCTCGCTCAGCGTAGAGACGCTGGCTCGCCAGTTTGAGCAGGGACCGCGCACGCCCCAACTCGTCAAGACTTATGCTGCTGCCATTCTCGACGGAGCTCAGACTGAGGCCGACTACCGCAAGGCCGGCACCAAGGCACGCAACGTGGTGATGGCCTATTTCAACGGGCTGACCGACGCCCAGCGCGTGGCACCCGAGAATATGTTCATCTACCGGCTCTACACTATCACCGCTCTTGACTCCACCGCCAACTACTTGATAGAGAACCGTCAGCGCTTCGCGCAGCCCGAGCGCCACGAAGTGGATAGCATACTCAGTCTGCTCAACCGCAACCTCATCTATGCCTACTTCAATGGCGGCATGCCCATTGAGGACAAGAACGTGATCAGCACACTGAAGGACCGCGTGAAGACCCTCGAACTGGACCCCAAGGGCGAGTTGAAAACGGTGTTCGACTTCATCGATGCCTACACGCAGAAGGACATCAACGGCTACCTCAATTTCTGCCAGCGCAACTTCAGCAAGCTGACACAGGACCAGCAAGACCTACTCATCAGCAGCTTTGTGCGCCTGCTCGGCGAATCGCCCACACCTCAGGTCAAGCAGCAAGCAGCCACCTTCATGCGCAGCCAACTGGCCACAATGACCCCGCGCACCATAAGCTACACGGCCGCGCAACTGGATTATCTCGAACGCAAATAACATGAGGTGGGTTCTATAAATTAGCTTTGAATTGCTCTTAGGCTATTTCCGAACAGATTTTGTTTCAAGGCCGCCGGGGCGTAGCGGGCCGCTCGGCGCTTGCGACGCTTGACACTTCAAGAACGTCCCAAGGACTTGGAACAAA
>JAFXQT010000023.1 GCA_017526905.1 Bacteroidaceae bacterium
AGACAGAAGAATACCTGCGCTCTCACCAATGCAAATGGGACCGATACCAGATAGCACAGTGCTACATGCTCTTTGGCGGAGTCCCTTTCTACCTTAGTCTGCTGAAGACGAATCAGAGTCTTGTCCAAAATGTTGACCGACTGTGCTTTGCCCCGAATGCCCCACTTCGCATAGAGTTTGAGGAACTATATACGGCACTTTTCAAGCATGCAGACCAATATGTCTCTGTGGTGAAAGCTCTCAGTCAACATAAAGAAGGAATGACCCGGAACGACATGATGAAAGCTCTGAAAATAGAGGGGCGCAATCTCACCGCAGTACTCCGCAATCTGGAACGCTGCGACTTCATTGCCAAAATGGCTCGTTTCCCTAACAAGTCAACCGATGCCATTTACAGGCTGGTTGACTTTTACACCTTATTTTATTATAAGTTCCTTTCCGAAGACCTGTCGGGCGATGAACAATGGTGGAGCCATAATTTCCAGTCACATAGTGTGGAATCCTGGATGGGCAGGGCATTCGAACTGCTTTGCCTCTGCCACGTAGGGCAGATAAAGAGGGCACTTGGCATCTCTGGAATGGCAACCAGTGTTTCCTCATAGCGGTATTTGGCTGACAAGGCCAATCAAGACCCGGCCAAGAGGGAAGGCGCACAGATTGACCTTATCATCGACCGTGCCGACCGCATGGTGCATCTTTGCGAGATGAAGTTCTGCGTCGGTCCATACGAATTAAAGGATGCATACGAAAAGAAGCTACGCCAGCGGATGACAATCTTCCGTGAGGTCACGAAATGTACAAAAGCACTGGTGAATACGTTTGTTACGACATTCGGCGTGGCTGAAGGAATGCACAAGAGCATTGTAAACAGCGAAGTGACATTAGATGAACTCTTCGAATAATCATGGAAGCTCTGCCTTAATGAAAAAACAAGAAGGTATGGTTCTCGGACTCAACGGACTCCTCTCTGACTTAATGGAGGCGTGTCAAAATGCATAGTCAGTCGCCCTTGTGGCGAGAAATCTCACAAATCTGTCCAAATTAAACAACTCAAGTTGGTGATATACAAGGTAAAAGATTTGAACCGATTTGTGAGATTTCTGCGCGAAACGCACTTCTTTATATTTTGACACGCTTCCTTTTGTCCTTCAAGCAACAAAGCGTACACCTTACTGGTGCAAGGCGTACGCTTTGTTTATGGATGGGGTGCGGACGAGGCCGGACGTCAGGCAGCGGGGGAGGGTGGGAGCGTGAACTTCTGGAGGCTTTCCAAGAGGAAGTCGATGTCGTCCAGGCCGTTCAAGAGGCAATATTTCTTATAGCCGTTGATGTCGAAGTGCTCGCTGTGGCCGGTGGCCATGTTGGTGACGGTCTGGGCGGGCAGGTCCACGCGCACCTGCGTCTGCGGGTCCTGTGTGATGCTGGCAAAGAGCTCTTGCTGGAAGGCTTCGCTGACGATGACAGGCAGCACGAAGCAGTTGAGGAGGTTGTTGCGATGGATGTCAGCAAAGGAACTGCTGATGACCACGCGCACGCCATAGCCGGCAATGGCCCAGGCGGCGTGTTCGCGCGAGGAACCGCTGCCCCAGTTCTGGCCGGCCACGATGATTTGGTGAACGCCTTCGCTGGGTGCCGCGCTGTAGGGCGGTTGGTTCATGACGAAATCGGCCACGGGCTGCCCGTCGGCATCGAAGCGGAGGTCGTGCATGAAGGCATCGCCGAAGAATTTCGGGTCGCGTGTGGTGCTGGCCAGGTAGCGGGCCGGAATAATCAGGTCTGTGTTACAGTTGTCTATCTGGATGGGGATGCAGGTGGACTGCACAACCGACAAGGAGGACTCTCCCCCCCGCCCCTCCCTTGTAGGGAGGGGAGTAATTACTTTTGATAGATTGTTATCATTCATCTTCAAAATAATTTTCTATCTGTTGAATTACATTATCTATATCAAATAAGACTTCTTCGTTAGAGAAACGTAGAAAATGATAGCCCATGCTTTCCAAATCTTTTTCACGAATAGCGTCATTCTCCATTTGCTGAGGTTCGCTGTGATAGGCGCCGTCAACTTCGATGATTAAACCACCATGTCGTGAAACAAAATCTACAATATAATCTCCAATAATATGTTGTCTTAGGAAATCCTGCCCCTGTGCTCCGCGACGAAGTTGTTCCCAAAGATATTGTTCGGCTAAGGTCGGATTCTTACGATTTTCCTTTGCATATTCTCGCAATATCTTATATCTATCAGGTGAAGACGTTTTGTATGAAGCTGCTCGCTCTTTCATTATTTGGAAGTATCTACTCCCCTCCCTACAAGGGAGGGGCAGGGGGGAGGGTCCGGATATCTGTGATTACGCCTGTGATGGCGGCTGCGGCCACGGTGAGGGGGCTGGCCAGGATGGTGCGGGCACCAGGGCCTTGACGGCCCACGAAATTGCGGTTGGAGGTGCTGATGCTGAGTTTGCCGGCGGGCACCTTGTCTGCGTTCATGGCCAGGCAGGCCGAGCAGGAGGGTAGGCGGAGTTCGAAGCCGGCATCTTCAAGGATTTTGTCGATGCCTTCGTCGATGATTTGCTGGCGTACGGCCCACGAGCCAGGCACGAGCCAGGCCACTACGCCGGGTGCTTTCTGCCGTCCTTTCACCACCGATGCGAAGGCACGGAAGTCCTCGATGCGGCCGTTGGTGCAGGCGCCCAGGAACACATAATCCACGGGCGTGCCCAGCAGGCACTGACCTGGCTGGAACTGCATGTATTGCAGCTGTGTGTCCAGTTGCAGGCGCTCGGTGTCGGAGAGGCCGTCGAGCGTGGGGATGCACCCGTCGATGGCGATGCCGGCGCCGGGGTTGGTTCCGTAGGTGATGCGGGGGGCGATGTCCTCGGCGCGATAGGTCACTTCGCAGTCGAACACGGCATCCTCGTCCGAGCGCAGTTGCCGCCATTGCTCCACGGCACGATCCCATGCCTCGCCCTTAGGCGCGTACTCACGCCCGCGCAGATAAGCAAAGGTGGTTTCGTCCGGCGCGATGAGACCGGCACGGCTGCCCATCTCGATGCTGAGGTTGGACAGCGTGAGGCGCCCTTCCATGCTCATGTCGCGGATGGCGCTGCCGGCATATTCCACGGCATAGCCCGTGGCGCCGCCTGTGCCCATCTGTGCCATGATGTACAGGGCCACGTCCTTGGCTGTGACGCACGGCCCCAGCTGGCCCTCGATGTTGATGCGCATGGTTCTGGGCTTCTGCTGAAGGATGCATTGCGAAGCCAGCACCTGGGCCACCTCGCTGGTGCCGATGCCCATGGCGATGGCGCCCACGGCACCGTGTGTGGAGGTGTGCGAGTCGCCGCAGACGATGGTCATGCCCGGCAGCGACAGCGCCTTCTCAGGTCCCACCACGTGGATGATGCCGTTGTCCTTGGTGCCCATGTCGAAGTGGCGAATGCCGAACTCCTGGCAGTTGCGCTTGAGTGCGTCCATCTGCTTGGCGCCCACGGCCAGGGGGGCCGCATGGTCGCTGGGCGTGTTGTGGTCGGGCATGGCAAAGACCTGTTGAGGTCGCAGCACGCCGATGCCTTTGTCGCGCAGGGTGTCGAAGGCTTGTGGCGAGGTGACCTCGTGGCAGTACAAGCGGTCTATGTAGAGTTGCGTAGGGCCGTCGGGCACATTTTGCACCACGTGTGCGTCCCAGATTTTGTCGAATAGTGTGTTCATGAGTGCTTTCGGAAATTGGGACAAAGGTATTGTTTTTTCTTAACCCCGACAAACAAATCCCCCTCTCATTTCCCATGCGTTAGTGTTAAAAAAACTGAAGCCATTAATCTGCCAGACTCACCCTATTTCTTGAACTTGTTGATACAGTCGATATATGCTTCGACGCTGGCGGTGACGATGTCGGTGTTGGCCCCGAAACCGTAGTAGAGGTGGCCGTCGTACTCCACCTGCATGTGCACCTTGCCCACGTCGTCGGAGCCCTTGCTGATGGCCTGGATGGTGAATTCCTTCAGCGTCATTTTTCGGCGGATGATGTTTTTGAGTGCCTTGATGGCGGCATCCACGGGGCCGTTGCCCGAGGCCGATGCTTCGAACTTCTCGCCGGTGATGTCCAGGCCGATGGCAGCCACGCTCTTCACGCCCATGCCGGTGGTCACCTGCAGGTAGTCCAGCTTGATGGCATGCGCGGCGGTGCGGTCGGCTCCGGCCAGCATAAGGATGTCGTCGTCGGTGATTTCCTTCTTCTGGTCGGCCAGTCGCAGGAAGGCCTGGTAGGTCTTGTCCAGTGCCTCGCCGTCCATCTCCACGCCCAGCACGCTGAGGCGGTGCTTCAGTGCGGCGCGTCCGCTGCGGGCGGTCAGCACGATGCTGTTATCGTCGATGCCCACGTCCTTCGGGTCGATGATTTCGTAGGTCTCCACGTTCTTCAGCACGCCGTCCTGGTGTATGCCGCTGCTGTGGGCGAAGGCGTTGCGGCCCACGATGGCCTTGTTGGGCTGCACGGGCATGTTCATGAGCGAGCTGACCAGTCGGGAGGTGGGGTAAATCTTCTGCGTGTTGATGTTGGTTTGTATGCCGATGCCCTTGTGGCACTTCAGAATCATGGCCACCTCTTCCAGGCTGGTGTTGCCTGCGCGCTCGCCGATGCCGTTGATGGTCACTTCGGCCTGTCGTGCGCCGTTGAGGATGCCGGCCATGGTGTTGGCTGTGGCCATGCCCAGGTCGTTGTGGCAGTGTGTGCTGAGGATGGCCTTTCCGGCGCTGAGCCCGTCCACATGCTCCATGAGGTACTTGATTTTCTCGCCGAACTCGGATGGCAGGCAGTAGCCGGTGGTGTCGGGTATGTTGCACACGGTGGCGCCGGCCTTCACCACGGCGTCGATGACGCGTGCCAGGTACTCGTTGTCGGTGCGCCCGGCATCCTCGGCATAGAATTCCACGTCCTCGACAAAGCGCTTGGCGTACTTCACGGCCGCCACGGCGCGCTCGATAATCTCCTCGCGGTTGCTGTTGAACTTGTATTTGATGTGCGAGTCGCTGGTGCCGATGCCGGTGTGTATGCGCTTGTGCTTGGCATACTGGAGTGCATCCACGGCCACGTCGATGTCCTTCTGCACGGCGCGAGTCAGGGCGCAGATGGTGGGCCATGTCACGGCCTTGGATATTTCGATGACGCTGTTAAAGTCGCCAGGGCTGGAGATGGGGAAACCCGCTTCGATGACATCCACGCCGAGGGCCTCGAGCTGCTTGGCCACTTGTATCTTTTCGATGGTGTTGAGCTGGCATCCGGGCACCTGTTCGCCGTCGCGAAGGGTGGTGTCGAAGATGAAAAGTCTGTCGTTCATGCTGTTGTTCGTTTTGAAAATTTCGGCAAAAGTACGGCATTCTGCTTACAAAGGCAAGCAAAACAGACACTTTTTCTTCAAAAGTGATACACTTCCTCGCATTTCTTGACGATTGTTTAGCAAGTGCCGGATAAATTGATTACTTTTGTCACGAAATACGAACTAACTAAACGCCCATATTGTTATGAGAAAGAATCCTTCTGCCAACTGTGCCCTGCGCGGCCTGCTGATTGCGGCCACGCTGTCAGCTGGCCTCCTTGCCAAAGCTCAGATAACGCCCCAGAGCCAGATGGAACGCCTGTCGCGCGGCGTCGTAGCCCTGCCGGGCAAGAGCGGGGGCATCTTTGTGAGCTGGCGCCTGCTGGGCACCGACGACGAATTCCGAACCACCTTCGACGTGCTGTGCAATGACCAAGTGGTGTCCAAGGACAACTACAAGACAACCAGCTACCAGTACGCCAAGGGAAAGGCCACCGATACCTACCGCGTAGTGACCAAGGTGGACGATATTCCGGTGGATACCACGCCCGCCGTGAAGCCGTGGGCCGAGCCTGTGATGCGGCTCAAGCTGAACCGCCCCACGGCCAGCGACTGCTCCTACAGCCCCGGCGACTGCTCGGTGGGCGATGTGGATGGCGATGGCGACTACGAACTGTTTGTGAAGTGGGATCCCTCCAACGCAAAGGACAACTCGCAGGGCGGCGTCACCGGCAACGTGTTCCTGGACTGCTACCGCCTGGACGGCACCCAGCTGTGGCGCATAGACCTGGGCCCGAACATCCGTGCCGGCGCCCATTACACCCAGTTCATGGTGTATGACTTCGACGGCGACGGCCTGGCCGAAATGATGTGCAAGACCGCCCCCGGCAGCAAGGACGGCAAGGGCCGCTATGTGAATCAGGCGGCTACCGTCAGCGCCATCAAGACGGCCAGCAACACCGCCGTGCACCGCACGGGCGACGGCCGCATCACCGGCGGGCAGGAATATCTCACCGTGTTCAGCGGGCAGACGGGCGAGGCCCTTCACACCATCTACTACAACCCCAACCGCGATGCTGGCTACGGAGGGGCTGCCACCGGCACCTTCAACTGGGACGACCGCAGCGGCAAGAGCGACTATGCCAGCTACGGCAACCGCGGCGAGCGTTACCTGGCAGCCGTGGCCCATCTGGACGGGCCCGACAAGCCGGCCAGCGGCATCTTCAGCCGTGGCTATTACACCTATGCCTTCATCTGGGCCGTCGATTTTGATGGCAAACAACTCAAGCAGAAGTGGTTCCACGCCTCGCGTTCCAGGTCGCAATATACCGTTACCGATGCCAACAACCGCAGCAAGACCTACACGGCGCCCGCCTGCACCTCGGGTCTGGGCAAGAACACCATGTATGGCAATGGCAACCACAACCTCAGTGTGGCCGATGTGGATGGCGACGGCTGCGATGAGATCGTGTGGGGCTCGGCCACGCTCGACAACGACGGGCGCCTGCTCTATGCCGTGGGCTTCGGCCACGGCGATGCCATGCACATATCCGACATGAATCCCGATCGGCCCGGCTTGGAGGTGTTCCAGGTGCACGAGGAGAAGGGCCGGTACTCGTGGGACCTTCACGATGCAGCCACGGGCAAGGTGCTCTTCAAGGGCGGCAACCCGGAGAAGGACAACGGCCGCGGCATCGCCGCACAGCTCGACCCCGACCACCGCGGCTTCTATTTCCTCTCGGCCGACGACCGCGTGCTGCGCAGCGCCGTCACGGGCGCGGTGGCCAAGTCGGTGGCCACGTCGATAAACTTCCGGATATACTGGAATGGCGACCTGCAGGACGAATTGCTGGACGGCACCAACATACAGGAGTGGAACGGCAACGGCACCACGAACATGACCATTCGCGGCAAGGCGCCGGGCGGCTACTACAACTCCAGCAGCTGCAACAGCACCAAGTCAACGCCCAACCTCTCGGCCGACATCTTTGGCGACTGGCGCGAGGAGCTTATCCTCTGGGACTCGTCCGACGGCTGCACACTTAACATCTTCAGCACCGCCGAACCCACCAACTACCGCGTGCCAACGCTGATGCACGACCACACCTACCGCTTGGGCATCTGCTGGCAGAACGTGGCCTACAACCAACCCCCTCACCTGGGCTACTACTTGCCGGACCGCTTCCGCAATATCTATACGGCGGCCCCGGGCTCGGTCAAGGAGCAGGATGTGTGGCTGGGCGACAGCATACAACCTATCGTCATTAAGTACTGGAACTGCACCAGCTTGGTGGTGGATTCTACCTTCATGCCCGATGCCCATGTGCGCGGGCTCGACTCCACCTTCGCCTCCAAGCGTCAGGCCGCCGCACACCAGTTCACCTTCACCGGTAAGCCCCAGCGCCTGGGCGACTACCGCATCATCTTCCATGGCACGGGCAACACGCTGTTCAAGGACTCGCCGCGCGACACGCTCGTGCTCCACGTAAAGATGGCCCCCGATGCCGTGCAGCCCCTGCAGGCCGATGTGCATCGTGCCCAGCCTGAGGGCACCTATACCATTGCCGGGCAACGGATGCCGGATTCGGCCCCGCTGCCCCGCGGCACCTATGTGGTGCGCAAGGACGGCCGCACCCACAAGCGTGTGGTGCGATAGCGCCGGAACACAGCGCATATTACTTGACCACGAATTACACGAATTGCACGAATGCCTTCGTACTTAGCTGGAGGCATTCGTGCAATTCGTGTAATTCGTGGTGCAAAAGCGGGAGGCTCAAGATGTGCAGTGCTGGCATAAGCCTGGCGAGAGTGCTGCGCCGGCGCTCGTCGTTCAGAAGCGACCTCCGCCGCCACCGCCACCGCCGAAGCCACCGCCTCCCCCGCCGCGGTTGCCGCCGCCGCTGTTGCCGCCGCCGCGGTTGCCGCCACCGCCGCGGTTGCCACGTTCGCCCTGTGTCGGGGTCAGTTCAACGTCCTCCTCGCTGCGGTCGCGGTTGCCGCGGTTCACGTTGCGGCCGCCGAACATGTTGAAGCGGTAGGTGAAGGAGAGCATGCCGTAGGACACGATGCGCTCCGAGTCGGAGTCAGTGCGCGAAGTGGCCGAAATGTTGCGATTCACCATGTCGCGCTGGCCCAGGATGTCGTTCCAGCGCAGGGTCAGTATGCCGGCGCGGTTCTTCAGGAAAGAGTAGGAGGCCTGGGCGTTCCAGATCCACTGGTTGGTGTTCATGATGTCCTCGGCATAGCCGCGACGCGAGTTTTGGTTGATGTCCGTGTTCAGGTTCAGCCCGAACCAGAACTGGTAGTTGGCGCTGATGCCGTAGGAGTAGGTGTAGGTGTCCAGGTTCGATGCGGCTGTGGCCGACGAGCGGTTGCGGTTGTAGCCGAAGTTGGCATGCAGGTTTATCTCGAAGTTGTCGCGCCGGTAGTTGTTGGCAGCCTCCTCCTCGTCCCACCAGTAGGGGGTGCGGTCGAACTCGCTGCGGAAGGTGAAGCGCACGTTCTGGCTCACGTTGTTCGAGTTCATCGTGTTCAGGATGGTGGCATGCTCGGCCGACCGATACACGTAGGTGTTGGCCGTGGTGTGGTTGTAGCGGCTGCCGGTGTTGATGCGGAAGCGCTTGTCCTTGAGCTGGGTGTTGAAGTTGAAGTTGGCCCCGGCGTTCCAGTTGCCGTTTATGTTCACGGGCATGGTGATGCGTCCGCCGGTCACGTCGTTGTATTCCGTGCGGCTGGCCGTGGAGTTCTGTGTGCGGCGGAAGTTTGCGTTGAAGTTGAACGAGCGCTGCACCGGTTCGGTCATGGCCAGCTGCCATTGTGCGCTGAATGTGTGGGTGAACGAAGGCTTCAGCTCGGGGTTACCCAGCCGGATGGCCAGCGGGTTGGCGTTGTCCAGCGTGTCGGGAATCAGGTCGGTGATGCCTGGCTGTCCCGACTGTCCGCCATAGCGTGCCTCTACCGAGTGCTGACGCGTGAAGCGGTAGCGGAAGTTCAGCGTCGGGCTCCAGTTGGCCACCGTGCGGCTTACGTCGTAGTGCTTCCAGCCCTTGGTGTAGTTCACGCTGTTCACCTGCGGCTGCACGTTCACACCCACGTTCAGGCGCATCTTCGAGTTGACCCAGCGGTACTGCAGGCGCAGGTCGTGGTTCTGGTAGCGGTTTTCCGTGTAGTTGCATTGTGCCGTGTCGCGTGTGGCCAGGTCGATGTGCCCGTCGTAGCCGTCGATGCCCAGGAAGTTCTGCTCCACGTAGGGGTCGAAGATGCTGGCCACCGTGCGGTTGTTGTCCTGGAAGCGCCAAGAGTAGTTGTAGGAGAACTGCAGGAACTGGCCGGTGCCGATGGGCTCGGAGTAGGAGAAGCGGGCCGAGAAGTTCTTGCCCTTGTTGCGGGTGTCGTTGTACTGGATTTTGTGGTAGATGGAGTCCTCGCCCGTGAGTGCCAGGATTTGGTAGTAGTCAATCTGCGAGTACGAGCTGCTGTTGCCGTCGTTCTGGTTCAGTCCACCGCTGAAGTTGAACGTCATGTTGCGGCCGGGCTTCATCAGTCGGCGGTTCACCTGCAGCGAGGCGCTGCCGCTGATGGCGTCGGTGGCGTTGCGGTTGGCGCTGAGGTTATGGTTCACGCTCACGCTGCGCAGCAGGTGTCCGGCGGGCAGACTGCCGCCTGCAAATTCGGCCAGCGGGTTCGTGGTGAACTGGTAGGGGTCGTCGTTGAACGTGGCGCTCTCGCCATTGCTGTGGCTGCGGTTGCCGTTGATGCTGAACTGCGGCACAATCTGTATGTTGGTGAGCGAGTCGGGCTTCCATTCAATGCGCCAGTTTGTGTTGAACGTATTGGCGTGGCTTCCGTTGGAGCTCCGGCGGTTGGAGTAGGCAGCGTTCTTGTTCTCGAAGTTCTGCGAGTTGCTCCACGACGAGCCCGAACTCTGGTTGAAGCGTCCGGTCAGTCCGCCGTTCAGCTCCACCTTGTCCCATTCCAGGTTGAGGCTTCCGGCCACGTCCTGACTCTCCTGCATGCCGCTGCCGCGTGTGTTGTCGGCATTGGTCACGAAACCGGCCTTCTGCTTGTCCAGGAATCGGTACACGTCAGCGTGCCCGTTGTAGCGTTCGTGTGTGCCGTAGCCGGCCGTCACGCGTCCGAACCATCCGCGGCGCTTGTCCTTTTTGATTTCCAGGTCCAGCACCGTCTGCTCCTCGCCGTCGTCAATGCCGGTCACGCGTGCCAGCTCGCTCTGGCGGTCGTAGGCCTTCACCTTCTCCACGATTTCGGCGGGGATGTTCTTCAGAATCAGTTGTTGGTCGTTGCCAAAGAAGCGCTTGCCGTCCACCAGGATCTGGCGCACCTCCTTGCCGTTGTGCGTAATCTTTCCGTTCTCGTCTATCTCGATGCCTGGCAGCTTCTTGATCAGCTCCTCCACCATGGCTCCGGGGGGCAGGGCAAAGGCAGCGGCGTTGTACACCACCGTGTCGTCAACAATCGTCATCTCCGGCAGCTTGCCCTCCACCACAGCCTCCTTCATCAGCGTGGCGTCCTCGCGCATCAGGATGTCGCTCACCTTCTTGTTGCCGCCCTTGCCGCTCAGGTTCAGCGCAAACTCCTGCGTCTTGAATCCCATGAACGACACCTTCAGCTTGTAGTGGCCTGCCGCCACGCCCGGAATCATAAACTGCCCGTTGCTGGTGGTCTGTCGGCCGGCCACCATCTTGCCGGTGGAGTCGTTCAGCTGCACGTTGGCACCGGGCAACCCCTTCAGGGTGCTGCTCTCATAAACCGTGCCGCGCACATTGAACCACTGTGCTTGGGCAGGTGCAATATAAATCAAGGTGGCCATGACTGCAAGGGCCATCGCCATCAGCATTCGTTTCATAATGGTCAGGGATTGGTTTGCAATATTATGACATTGCCCACCGATGAAGGTTTAATGCGCCCCGATAATTTTTCCGATGGCGTCCCGAATTTCAGCGCAGCAAACCCCAGAGGGCATTGGTTCTTCGAAGTGTCGAAGCCACCATAAACTACGAGAATGTAATCTGTGATTCAATCTGTGAGATCCGTGAAATCTGTGAGACGAATAAGGGCGCATGCGCAGGGATGAATCTCACACAGAGGCTGAAATCAGTTATGTCTCACAGATACCACAGATCTCACAGATTTATTCACAGATATTATTGCTTCAAGTTTCGCAAGCGATGCCGTAGGCATCAGACATTGGTTCTTCGGGGTGTCGAAGCGACCATAAACTACGAGAATGTAATCTGTGATTCAATCTGTGAGATCCGTGAAATCTGTGAGACGAA
>JAFXQT010000024.1 GCA_017526905.1 Bacteroidaceae bacterium
GGAGGGCGGGGGGATGACGGCGCGAATGGGGAGGTGGCGCGGGTAGAGGGTGTTGGAGGGGCGGTTACTTTGTGCGCTTACCGAGCGGGGAACCGCTCGGCACAATGGCCAAGAAGCTGGAGTGGTAACTTTTATTCGTCATTCGTCATTCATCATTCGTCATTCATCATTCGTCATTCATCATTCGTCATTCATCATTCGTCATTCATCATTCGTCATTCATCATTCGTCATTCATCATTCGTCATTAGTCATTAGTCATTCGTCATTCGTCATTAGTCATTCCCGTTCGTCATTCCTAAAGCTGATGCCTTCCACGTGGTTGCCCACGAAGAGGGGGGCGTAGTCGGCGGTGGCATACCACTTGGGCTTGCCGGGCATGTCGTCGTACACCTTGCGCCCGTTGATTTTCAGGCCTTCGAAGGTGATGTTACGGACCTTGCGCTGTTCGTTGTAGCCATTGATGATCGACAAGGAGGGGCGGGGACCTTCGCCCTGGTCGGAAGCAAGGGTCGGGCCGTAGTAGCGGACGTTGCGGAAGGTGACGTCCTCCACCCCCATGCCGGGGGCCTTGCAGTACTTGGCGTTGAAGCCCACCTTGACCTGGAGGATACAGCCCTGCTGCAGCTGCTCTATGCGGATGTTGTCGAACACCACGTCGCGCACCAAGTTGTTGTCGCCCGCATTGATGGCCAGGCAACCCTGATAATCCACCTGCGGCTCGGCCTGGCCGAGGATGTCGATATTCTCATAGCGCAGGTGCTCGATGGTGTCGCGGCGCTCGGGGTGCGGACCGGCGGCTGCGCCGTGCAGGCCGATAAATATGGGGTGTGCCACATCGGCCCACAGCGTGCTGTTGCGCATGCACACATTGCGCACCGAGCCTTCGAAGCCCTTGCGCGTGGCATAGGCCGTGGTGCAGTCGTCGGAAGTGCGGCAGAACACGCGGTCGTACAGCACATTACTGGAGGCAAACACATTCAGGCCATCGCCCCACGAGGGGTACGATATGCAACGCACGTCGTGCAGGCTGACGCCATCGGAGCCGCCCACCGGACAGGTGTTCATGACAAGCCCGTCCACCACGACATTCGTGCTGTGGTACACATGGCACCCTTCGTAGCCCCTGCCCGGGCGTGCGATGCCGCGGCCCAGGATGCTCACGTCGTGTGCCTCTTCTATGGCGAAGGTGCCGGTGCAATAGGCACCACCTTCTATATATACCGTGGTGCCGGAGGGGATGAGGGCAGCCCCTTCCTTGCCTCTGCGGAAGAGGGACGAGCAAGCGACGGCATCGTTGTAGAAGCCTGCGGGGATATAGACGAACTGGCGTCCCTGACGGCGCGCTTCGCGTTCGGCCTCCTCGCGGCCCACTGGCGGTTTCGAGGTGAAGATGAGCAGGTTGTCGGTGATGTTGCCGTCCAGCTCCACACTTACATTCTCGGGCTGGAACAGGAGGAACTGCACGGTGGAATCGTTCTGCACGTTGGCAATGGTGCCGCGGTAATCGGGACGGATGCGGGCCGTCTTGAACTTGCGGTGGCGGGCCACCACACGGACAGACACATCGCCCGTGAAGTCGAACACGGCATAGGAGATCTCGGCCACCCGGTGCGGTGCTCCTGTCTTGGCGGCTGCGGAGGCGTCGGCACTCCCCGGTGTCCGATAGGCATTCACGCGGGCCATGTAAGTGTCAATCTTTATCCATTCCTTGCCCCCGCGCGGCTGCACATACACGTCGTAGTCATGCTTGAGCGGGGCGCCTTCGGGAGCCGGATAGGTGAACACCTGGTGCAGCTTCTTGCCCTCCTGCACGCCGGGCACCCGCCAGGAGCGGGCTTCCATGCCCTCGTTCACCTTGCCCTGCTTCTCGGCCTTCCGTTGCAAGGCCAGCAGTTTCTTCACATAAGGCATCTTCTGGCCCTTCACCTTTACATAATGTTCGTAGGCCGGTTGGTAGATGTCGCGAATCACGCCACGCCCCATCGAGCCGGGTTCCGTCCAGTCGTTATAGAGGCCGGTGCAATCCGTCCACCGTTCAAAAGGCACGTCGTAGCCCAGGTTGTAACGGGCCGTATATTCCAAGCCGCGCATCAGACGATTGTCCAGCGCGCCCCAGAGGTCGTCGCCTTGTGCCCATGCCATCTGGCAGGTCTCCACGAGGGCGCCGAGCCCGAGCTGTGCATGGGCTTGGTCGCGCCCTGTTTCCTGGCATTGGCCCGTCGGGCTGATGTAGCGTGGCAGCGAACCGTTGTCGTTGGCGTACAGGAAGTAATTGACGGAGTTCTGGTAGATGGTGCTATCCTTCAGGTAGATGCCGCAGGCCATGCGCAGGCGGTTCACGATAGCGCCCCAGTTGCCGTTGGCATAGGGGCTGTCGGCCTCGAACTTGTCCAACATGGGCAGCAGTGCCCTGCGCACCATCGCGTTCCATTCGGCGCGCTGCATTTTCAGCGTATTCATCGCACTGACCAGCCAGTAGCACTGGATGGCGCAGAGGGGTGCGTCGTGCCCGTCCAGACGTTGCAGCGTGCCGGCGTAGGCATCGATGATGCGCACGGCCTCCTCGGTCCGGCCCGTCTGTGCCAAGATGAGGGCGGCTTTCATGTCGCGCTCGCTGCCGGCCTTGCTGCTGCGGTAGGCGCCATCGCGCGCCACCACTTCATAAGGACCCGCCATCTTGTAGGGCTGTTGTGCGCCGGCTGTTGCTGCGACGCAGAGGAAGGTGAAAAGAATGGTCGTGAATCGGTTCATTGTTCAATCGCTTTAGGTTTTCGGCAAAGGTAACACGCAAACGCATTCGGCGTCCCACCAGATGGTGGTAAAAGCGGCACTCATTGGTTGCACCAAGCGAAAATACAACAAAAAGCACCCTCAATTACAACGAAAGCGCATGTTTTTTCATCATTCCTGCCCCTCGGTTTCAAACTAATGCTTATCTTTGCCGCCAGAACCCTGAAACCGAAAAAAGCATGATTTCATCGCTAAAAACCCACATCTGCCGCACTGCCCTCGTCCTGCTGGCGCTGCTGGCGCTGCTCATGCCGATGGCAGCCGCCACCGCCGGACAGGGCTCCCGTGCCGCCTATACCCGCCACTACACCGTGCGCGACGGCTTGCCCAACAACCAGGGGCGCGTCATTGCCGAACTGCCCAGCGGCCAGATGCTGGTGCGCGTGGAGGGCGCCTTCCTGCTGAGCAACGGCGCCACCTTCGTGCCCGTGGCATGCGACGAAGAACGGTCGCTGGCCATCACAGGCAATGAAATCGGCGAAGCCACCGCCCAGGACGCCCACGGCCGCATCTGGGTGAAGAGCTACGAGCACATTTACGTGTTCGACACGCACACCGGACAGTTCCGCTACGATGCCGACTCGCTGCTGCGGGCCGACGGCGAACCCCGGTGGAACTACGGCGCAAACCAGCTGCGCGACCGCCAAGGCGGCCTGTGGACATGCACTTTCGACGACGGCATCAGCTACACGCCGCCGCCCAGGGCACGCGCCACCACGTGGTGCGCCGCGCATGAGGTGCGCAGCCTCGCGCTGGCGGCCGACGGCACATTGCTGGCAGGCACAGCCGATGGCCTTTTCCGGGTTGACCGCAGCGCCGATTCCGTGCGGATGGTGCGTCTGGCCAACTGCGACGTATGCCTCAACGCCCAGACAGACAGCCAGGGACGTGTATGGTTTTCCACACGCGACGGCCTGTTCTGCTACCGCCAAGGCTCGGTGGAACGGGTGCCCACGCCCGTGCCCAACGACACGTCGGCCGCGTTCCGTTTCTGTACCGAACTGGCGCCCAACAGGTTCTTGCTGTGCCACCAACTCAACCAACTGTATTTCTTCAACCCCGAAAGCAACGCGCTGACGCCCATCCAGGCCCAGCGGGCACTGAAGCAGTTCCGCACCCTGGTCTGGGCCGAACCCGAACAAACGGGACACGGGCTGCTGCTATGCGCCCAGAACGGGTTGCTGCGAGGCAACGAGACCCTGGACCACCTGCAGCCGCTGACCGACAGCGCCCCCTACGACTCGCTGTTCAGCGGACATAGCAGCAAGGCAAACTGCATTCTGCAACACCGCGGCCACTTGTGGGTGGGCACCCAGAACGGATTGCTGAAGGGGCGGGAGTGGCTCACCACAGAACAAGGGCTGCCCAACAACTGCATCAAAGCCATCCTACCCGACCAGCAAGGGAGCATCTGGGCCACCACGGCCTATGGGGCGGCACGCATCACGCTGGATGCCGACGGACGGGCCACAGACATTATTTCCTTCGATGAAACCGATGGTTTTCAAACCGGCGAGTACCAAGAACGGGCGGCACTGCTGCTTGGCGACACCCTCTTTCTGGGTGGAAAGAACGGCCTGACCGTCCTCCGTCCGTCGATCATGACCAGCACCAGCGGCAGCCTGGCGCCCTGGATCGTGCGCATCTCCACCAATCGGCGGGCTGATGTGCCGTGCTACACGTTGCAAGGGGGCGGACAGCTCACCTTGCCGCACAACGAGCACTTCCTGACACTTGTCATGACGGCGTTCAACTACGCCTCGCCCTCGCACACCCGCTACCGATACATGCTGCGTGGCATCGACACCGACTGGAACACTGGCCGCGGTGCCAACTGCGAACTGCGCTATACGGCGCTGCGTCCCGGACGCTATGAGCTGTGCTACCAAACGGCGGTGGACGGCTCCCCGTGGAGCGAGATGCGCACGCTGGTCATCTGCATCCGCCCGCCCTTTTGGCTCACGTGGTGGGCCTGCCTCATTTATATCTTCGTGGCGGCAGGAATCGCCCTGGCCGGCATGCGCATATACCTGACACACAAGCGCGACAAGCTGCTGGCCGAGTTCGTCACCAGCCGTGAGGCACTGCAAAACAAGCTGCGCGATGCCCGCGAAGTGCCCACCATCAGCAATCGCGACGAGCAGTTCGTGAGCCAGTTGCAGCGTATTGTGGAGAGCCACCTGGACGACAGCAACTTCGGTGTGGAAGCACTGAGCACGGAAGCCGGCATGGACCGCACCGGCCTATACCGTAAGTTACAGACGATTACGGGTCAGACGCCCAGCGAGTTCATCCGTCAGATCCGGTTGAACCGCGCGGCCGACCTGCTGCGCAGCAACCAACACACGGTGGAAGAGATTGCGTGGATGACGGGCTTCGGCTCCACGCGCTACCTGCGCAGGCATTTCAAAAAGCAGTTTGGCCAGTTGCCCAGCCAGTTCCGCGATGCCCCGACAGATTAGGTAGGGCGCAGAACCGGTTCGGCGCTCGCCATCGGACACGGCCGTCGTCGGCGTTACTTCGTTTCCTTCACGATTTCCATGCCGCGCACCTGCTCGTCCTTGCGCAGGCCGCTCTTCACCTCGATATTGATGCCGTCGGACAGGCCGAGCACAACGGGGCGGCGCTCATAGGTCTGCTCGGCACCCTCCCCGTGAATCACGTGGACGAAGGTGCTGTCGCCCATGAACTCCACGGCCGACTCGGGAATGGTGAGCACGCCCGTGGCCTGGTCGAGCAGGATTTGTGCCGTGGCACTGTAGCCGCTGCGTATGCCGGCGGTGAGGGCCGAGTCGGGAATGCTCACGGCTGCCTTGATCTCAAACTGGTTGGCGCCGCCTGTCTCGGTGGCCTTCGGGCTGATATACTCCAGCCGGGCCTCGAAATGCACGTTCTGCATGGCACCCACGGCTATCTGCATGGGCATGCCCACCCGCAGGCGGCCCACCTCGGTCTCGTCGATGTTGCCGCGGAAGATGAGGTCGGACATGTCGGCCACGGACGCAATCGTGGTACCATCGTTGAAGGTGTTGCTGAGGATGACGGAATTGCCCACCTTGACCGGTATATTGAGGATGATGCCACTGATGGTGCTGCGTACCAGCGTATTGGACGATGATGCGTTGGAGGCCGACACGCCGTCGCGCGTCAGTTCCAGTTGTTCCTGTGCGATGGCTGCTTCCTCGCGAGCCTGGTTATAGGATTGGCGCACCTTCTCGTACTCGTTGGCCGAGATAAGCCCCTTGTCGTAGAGTGTCTTCTGCCGTTCGTGGTCGCGCTTGGCCTGTTCCAGGTTCAGTTGCGACAGGCGCACGCGGCTCTCGGCCGATGCCAGTTGGTTCATGTCGGGAATCACCTTCAGCTTGGCAATGATTTCTCCCTGCTGAACGTAATCGCCTGCCTGTTTGAGCAGTTCGGTGATGATGCCGCTGATTTGGGGCTTCACGTTCACTTCGTCGCGCGGCTCGATCTTGCCCGTTACGATCGTGCTGCGGCTGATGTCGCCGACGGTGGGCCTGACAGTCTCGTACTGTGTGGGTGTGGGCCGCGACTGCAGCCAAAGGAACACGAATGTGCCGACAAACAGGGCCAGTACGGCCAGAATCAGCAAAGGACGGATAATCTTTTTCATCTTATCTTAATGTTGTGGTGACTTTTGTCGTTATTACCCGGCGGGGAACCGCCGGGCACGATGGCCACGCAGGTAACTTTTATTTTTCACTTTTCACTTTCTCACTTTTCACTTTCCTCACTTTCTCACTTTTCACTTTCTTTCTCATTCCTCATGCATCGCCTCCACGGGCTTGATCTTCATGGCGCGGATGGCAGGAGCCAGGCCGGCCAGGATGCCTAACAGCATGAGCAGGAGGACGGCCCCGATGGCGGTCCAGAAGGACACTTGGAAGTGGCCTTTGACGATGCCGTCGGTGGTGGCGGCCAGCTGGCCCATCTGCAGGATGAGGATGGCAAAGAGGATGCCGCTCATGCCAGCCACAGACGTCAGTACGATGCTCTCGCTGACAATCTGCGACACGATATTGAACGGTGTGGCACCGATGGCGCGACGGATGCCTATCTCGATGGTGCGCTCGCGCACCGTCACCATCATGATGTTGCTCACGCCGATGGCTCCTGCCAGCAGCGTGCCGATGCCCACCAGCCAAATGAGGAAGTTGACGCCGCGGAACAGGCTGTCCATCAGTCCGAACAGCACCTCGGTGTTGAACACCATCACCGCCTTCTCGTCTGTCGGGTCCACGTCGTGGGCGCGGGCAATCACCTCGCGCATGCGGGGCGTGATGTCGCTGATGGCCACCCCCTGCCGTGCCGTCACGGCGATGAGGTCCAGCGAGTCGCCCTTGTTATAGGCGGCCTGCATGAGCGAGAGGGGGATGCTCACCGTCTCGTCGGCCGATCCGTTGATATTCATGTTGCCGCTGGCAAAGTCCACGCCCACCACACTGTAGTAGGACGAGTCGATGCGGATGAGTTGCCCGCAGGGGTCGCCCCCGCCGGGAAACAGCGTCTTGTATATCTTCTTGCCGATGACGCACACCTTGCGCCCCTGTGCCATGTCCATGTGGTTCAGGTAGCGCCCATAGCGCATCTGCGGCGCGTCCACCTTCGCATAGTCGGGCATCAGCCCCTTCATGTTGCAGCTCACGCGGTGCTCGCCATACACGGCACTCGAGCCCCAGCGCGACAGCACGGGCGACACCACGTCCAGCTCGGACACATGTGCGCGAAGCCGCTCCACGTCGTGGCGCACCATGCACCAGCGGCGCCCTTTGCGGAAGCCGTGATAGGGGCGCGTGGTGGGCTGTTCCCATATCAGGGCCGCATTGGTGGCAAAGCCCTCGAAGTTCTTCTCCAGCATTTCCTTCATCCCGTTGCCGCCGCCAATGAGGCCCACCAGCATGAACACGCCCCAGAACACACCGAAGCCGGTGAGGAAGGAGCGCGTCTTGTTGCGAAGCAGCGTCTCTGTGATTTCGCGGAAGGAATCGAAGTCGACCATGGATTAATGACGAATGACGAATGACTAATGACGAATGACTAATGACGAATGACTAATGACGAATGACTAATGACGAATAAGAGTTACTGACAGTGCCTTTCTTTCCCCGGGGGGCAGAAGGGGGCTTACCACTCGCGCTGCATGGGCCATTGTGCCGAGCGGTTCCCCGCTCGGTAAGCACGCGTCCATCACCCCGCCAGGGCCACGATGGGCCGGATGCGGGCGGCCTTCAGTGCCGGCACCAGGCCGGCCACCGTACCTGCCACGATGAGGACCACCGTCACCCCCACAGCCGTGCCCACGCCCACGGTGGGATTCACGAACATAGTGGTTTGGAACAGGCCCGTGTCGATCACCTCGCTGCCCAGCGTGGCGTCCATATAGAGGTTCGCCGCGAAGCCCAGCAACAGTCCGATGTAGCCGAACAGGGCGGTGATGATGATGCTCTCGGTAATGATGATGCGCAGGATGCCGGCAGGCGTGGCGCCAATGGCCTTGCGGATGCCGAACTCGCGCGTCCGTTCGCGCACCGTGATCAGCATGATATTGCTCACGCCCACCACGCCGCTCAACAGGGTGAAGAGGCCGATCACCCAAAGCGCCGTGCGCAGTATGTTCATGCCCTTGGCCATCTGCATGGCCTGGGTGAAGCGGTTCCACAGCCAGATGGCCTCCTCATCGTCGGGGGCCGCCTGGTGATTGCGGTTGATGGCGGCGCGGTAGCGTGCCTCGAACGCTTCGTTGGCCTCCTCGGTGGGCAGGCCGTGGAAGGTGAACGAGATGCGGTCGGCCCTGTCGCCACGGTTATAGATGGTGCGCAGCGTGGTGAAGGGGGCGCTCACCTCGGTGCTCATGCGGCTCTTGTTCTCCTGCTCTATGCCCACCACCGTGAATGCCATGCCGCTCACTTTCACCGACTTGCCCACCAGATCAAGGGGCTTGTGCGGAATGAGCTCGCGTGCCTGGTTCTCGGCCATGACCAGCACCTTGCGCTGCTCGCGTATGTCAATATCGTTGATGAAGCGCCCTGCCGCCAGTTTCGTCTTGTTGATCACGGCATCGGCCGGATACACGCCGCGCAGGCTGCTGCTCACATAGTTCTCGGCGTAGGTGATGATGGCCCCGCCCTGGAAGATGATGGCGCTGGTCTGGTCGATGTTGGCGGGGAATCGGGTGGCCGTGGCATGGCGGTCGGCATCGTTCAGCAGAATGTCGCGCCCCTCCTTCAGCCCGTTGTAGCCCTTCGACGTCTGTCCGCCGAACACCATCATCGAGTTGTCCACCCAGCGGTTGTTGTTCTCCTCCTGGGCGTTGATCAGGCCGTTGCCCGCGCCCAGCAGCACGATGAGCATGAAGATGCCCCAGGCCACAGCGAAGCCCGTCAGCGCCGTGCGCAACTTATTGCGCCGTGCGGTCTGCCATATTTCGGAGAGTAATTCCTGCATCGTTTCTTTGCAAACAGACCACAAAGGTATGTATTAAGCGCCACACCACCTACAAAAAGCGGTGCAGCCTGCTCGTTTTTAGATTTTTTTAAGCCAACAGGCGCCTTTTGCCGAAGCACAGCGGTGGCAGAAGGCATGGTGGAGACGGGTGTCTCACGGGCGAGACAGCGGTGTCTCACTGCTGAGACTCGCGTGTCTCACTGCTGAGACGCGACTATCTCACCGCTGAGACGCCGACGTCGCACGGGCGAGACAAACATGGGAACGGAGAATGGTGTGACAGGAACGGAAGAGAGGATGCCGCGGGACTGAAAAGACGAGGGCGCGGAGGGGACGGGACGAGGGCGCGGAGCGGGAACAGGCTGTGACATAGAAACTGCAAAAGTGTTGGTGTGGAACGGGCGGGGCGATGGGCGGTGTATGCCTGACACGCTGGCAGCCCCTTCGTCCTATTAGTTACCCTGCAAAAAGTGTGCCATCGCGACCTAATGTCAGGGTGGGAATATCACAAAAACGGGCAGAAATATCACGCAAATATCACACCAAATATCACTCGATGTTTGTTTGGTTTACAGAGGATTAACTTTGATTCGTGATATTTGTGATATTTATTTTCCGGAAAGTGTTAGAATGCGCGTGAGAAAACAGTTGTTTTGCTGGACAACGCAACCTGTCGGGCTGGCCGTCCAGAGGCCCCAGCACCACTTGGGCCAACTATCGCCACCAGGCCGACGCCTTTGCCATGTACCAACTCCTGCGACAGAGTGGCTACGACGACGACCATATCATCCTCATCATCGAGGACAACCTGGCCTCCGACCCCAAGAATGTCTATCCCGGGCAGATCTTCATCGAGCGCACGTCAGCCGCCAACGCTGGCGATGCCTTGGCCAACGACGATGTCCGCCGAGGTACCGTGATCGATTACCGCTTCAGCGACCTTCGCCGTGAAGACATCGCCGACATACTGATGGGAAAGGCTTCCAGCCGCCTGCCCCACGTCATTCGTCCCGACTCTGCCAGCAACGTGTTCATCTTCTGGAGCGGTCACGGCGGCAGTTCGGAGGGGCCGCTATGGGGCAACGAGGATGCGGGGGAGTACTTCGGCATCGAAAACATACGCAACGCCATTACCCGCATGTCAGCTACAATATCCGACCATGGGCCTGGCAACGCCCAGCCGCGCATGTACCGCCGCATGATGCTGGCTGTGGAGGCCTGCTACAGCGGCAAGTGGGGCGAGGCCCTCACCGGGCTGCCAGACGTGCTGGTGCTCACTGCTGCCAATGCCAACGAGACCTCCAAGGCCGACGTCTTCGACCAGCAGCTGGGCGTCTATCTGAGCAACGCCTTCTCCCGCACCTTCCGCCAGCATGTAGGCATGCGCCCAGACGTCACCATCTACGACCTCTACCGCGAGCTTTACCGCACCACCACCGGCAGCCACGTCTCTGTGTACAACAACCAACAGTATGGCTCCGTCTATACCGAGACCATGGCCGACTACTTCCCGCAGTAAATAAGTGACCCAAAATTAAGCAGTAGCCCGACGAGCGCATTCAGGTGCTGGATGCCGACATCTGCCCGACGCCCGACGGCCGCTACTTCATGACCTACGTGGCACAAGAGAATCCCGGTGGCATCAAGTACATGGTTTCCGACCGTATCAACCACTTCGACGACTATCACGCCGAGCAGATCGACAGCGAACGCGGCAGCTGCGAAGCGCCCAATACATGGAAGCGCATCGGCCAGGACAAGTGGGTGGTCATGTACGACATCTTCAGCATCCGCCCCCACAACTTCGGTTTCGTCGAGACTACCGACTTCAAGACCTTCACGCCCCTGGGCCGCTTCAACGAAGGCGTGATGAAAGCCACCAACTTCTCATCGCCAAAACACGGCTGCGTGATACACACCACCAAGCGGGAAGCACGGCGGCTGGAGAAGTACTGGCAGCGCCAAGCACAAAAGCGAAAGAAGAATTAGCAAAGAGGTGGGAAGAATCGGAGTGGTCGGAGTAGTCTGATTATTCGGAGTATTCGGAGTGGTCGGATTACTCTGATTACTCCGATTACTCTGATTACTCCGACCACTCCGACCACTCGCCGCCGCCCCCCTCTCTCAGAACCTACACCGCAGTTCCACCCCCAGTGCCAGGGGGCGGGAGTACTGTGCGAAGGCGCGCTGCATGGTCTCGAAATAGAATGTCTGGTAGCGGGTGCTGAGCAGGTTTGTGGCCCACAGGGAGAGGTCGAAGGTGGCAGGGGTGCCCGTGAGCGCCTGCTTCCCATCCACGCCGGGCTGGGTGCGAAGGGGCTTCGAGGCCGAAGGCCGGAGGTTGAAGGTGAAGCGGGCATCCAGCTGGCCGGCAAAGGGCTGATGCACGTCGGCATTGTCGGTCCAATAGATGCGGCCGGCACCATGGTAGCCGGCATGCAGGGTCAGGCCGGTGAGGCGGGCACGGCGGATAGGCCAGCTCTGCGTGGCGCTGGCACAGAGGGTGTGGCGCGGAACAAAAGGAACATGGGTGGCCGAAGCCGGATTGCGGAAACGGGCATCGGTATAGCCATAGGCCAGGGACAGCTGCAACTGGTCGGTGACGGCGTAGCGTGCGGAGAACTCGGCACCGAGGCTGCGGCTCTTGCCGGAATTGGCCGTCAGACGGCCCAGGCCGCCGGCACTCATGCGCGACACCTGCTGGTCGCGCGTGAGGGCAAGGAAGAGCGCCACATCGGCCCGCAGACAGCGTTCCAGGAAGTTGAAGTGGCCACCCACCTCGTAGTTCCACGAACTCTCGGGCTTGTACCAGGTGGTACCCTGCACGTCGGTGTCGGTCTGCGTGCCCATGGACACCAGCATGTCGCGCACGGTGCTCTTGACATCGGCCGGAATCATCGGCACCGACTCCACCACGGGCACAGTGGCCTCGGCCACATTGTGCATGATGGCCGTTTGCATGCGCGCCTGCAACAGGTCGCCGAACATCTGCACGTTGTAGCCGCCCGAGCGATAGCCGCGCGACACGGTGGCATAGACATTACTGCGGTCGGCGGCGCAGTCAAATTCATACTGAAGGGAGAGGCGGGGCAACAGCTGCAAGTAGTCCTTGTGCCAGGTGCCGACAAGGGCGTCCTCCACCTGGAACGTGCGCGCCGGCACCAGCGACATGCCATCGCGCACGCTGCCGTCAGGATAGGTGAGACGGCCCCCGAGCCCATAGCGCTGGCCGAAGGCATAACGGGCATCGTGGCTCAGCGTGAAGTGCTCATAGTCCAGGCGCACGCCGGCCGTCAGGGTCAGGCCCTCGGCGCCGAACAGGTGCTGGAACGTGCTGTTGTGGTACAGCGCCAGGTTGGTAGTGGGCGTTTTGTAGGTGCCGGGGAAGTCCAGGTCGGTGCCCAGTATCTGGTTGTCGAACACGAAGTTCATGGTGTAGGCCGGGTTGCCTGCCTCGTCGCGGCTGGTGATGGTGGGCAGGTGGGCGTTGCCTTGGCGGTTGACCAGGGCATTGAGCCAGTCCAGGCCATCGGCATGGAAGGCCACGGGCCCTTCGGTGGTGCTCCACTGGCGTATGGCCGCCAGGCCGAAGAGCCAGGAATAGCGGAAGGTGGCAGACTGGCTGCCGAAGTGGGCGGCGAGGTCGGGTTTCTTCAGCATCAGCTCCTCCGACAGCGTGTTTTGGTTCTGCCGCTGCATCAGGGTGTACAGGTTGCGGTCGGTGAAGTCCTGGTCCAGGTCCATGCGGTCGTGCAGGTGCTGGAAACCAGTCACACTGGTCAGCACGGCCCCCTGCCAGCGCCGTTCGGCGGTAAGGCCGGCATGGGTCAGATTGCGGCGGTAGCCGCTGTGGTTGTCATAGGCGATGTGTCCCACGGCCGTCTGCGGTTCGGGCGTGGAGGGCGAGCCTGCATGCCCCTGATACTCGTAGGGGTAGCCGCCCTGACGCAGCCACTCATGACTGAGGGTGAGGTCGAAGTCGAGCGTGTTCGTAGGTTTGTAGATGAAACGCATGCGGATGCCGAGGTCGGTCTGGCGGTCGATGCGCTCGTTGCCCCGTGCCTCGTTGCGGAAGTAGCCGCCGTCGTGCAAGGCAAAGAGGTGACCGCTGAAGGCGAACTTGCTGCTGATGCGGTGGTAGTGCGTCAGGTTGACCCGCCCCTGCCCCACGCCGCCCCCGTCGGAGCGTCCGGTAGGCGCGCCACCGGCCACATGGCTGGCATCGAGGGTGATGTCGGTGCCCTGATATTGCATGGGGTTCTTGGTATAGACACGGATCACGCCGCCCATGGAGTTGCGGCCGTAGAGGGTCGATTGCGGCCCGCGCAGCACGTCGATACGGTCCACGCCGGCATAGTTGAAGTCATAGCTGGCACCCGACACCTGCGGCACGCCATCGACATAGAGCGCCACGGCGGGCGTGCCGGTGCGCGAACCGATGCCGCGCACATAGACGCTGGTGGTGAGGCGCGACCCGTAGGAGGGGATGAACAGGTTGGGCACTTGGGCCGAAAGGTCTTTCACGCCCTGAATACCCTGTTGGCGCATATCGTTCTGCGACAGTGCCGATGCCGACAGCGGCTGACGGCGCAGGCGCTGGCTCTCCTTCGGCGTAGATACCACCACAACCTCCTCGATGTCGGTGGTGCGGAGGCTGTCGGCGTCGCCGGGAGCCAAAAGGGCGAGTAGTGATGCGATGAGCAAGTGCATGTCGATGTCGTTTTTTTGTTGCGGGTGCAAAGGTACGAAAAAAAGACGAGGGCGGACAGCAATTATTAGGTATTATGCTGCTGAAGGGGAAGAATACCTAATTTATTTCACGCAGGAATGCGCAAAAGTGCGTATCTTTGCAGCCGGAATCAGCCATCAAGAGCGATGGCGGACAACGCAACGGATCATATAAATCAAACGAATAACAAAGACAATGAAAAAGACAATTCCTTTCATGGCGCTGGCGCTGACGCTGGCCATGGGATTCGCCACCAGCTGTGGCGACGATGAGACGGACGAGCCGCGGCCCATAGAACCCACCGAGGAGCCGAAGCCCGAGGAGCCCGCCACGCAGGACATCCTGTCGGGTACCTACGGCGGATGGACACAGGGCAGCAATGAGTATGCACCCTACATCCCCTCCGAAGGCGACACGCTGACCATCGAAGTGACCAATGCCGAGGGCACGCTGTGCAACCTGCACTACATGAGTCCCACTTGGGGCGATGCCGTGCTGACGGGCGTGAGCGTGGAAAAGAACGACACGGCCTACCTGCTGAGCAAGCCCATCACGGCCACCCTGCTCGAGGACCACTCCGCCTGGACCTTCTCGGCACAGGTTGACAGCATCGCCATGCCCAACCGCAACCCGCAGAGCCAGGCCGTGACCGTAAAGAACTACCCCATCACGCTGGAGAACGGCTTCATCAGCCTCGACCAGAAGAACTGGGAAATCAACTTCAAGGCCTACCTGGTGCCGCGCTCGGGCCACACACAGAACATGTGCTTCCG
Source organism: Bacteroidaceae bacterium (assembly GCA_017526905.1). GTDB lineage: Bacteria > Bacteroidota > Bacteroidia > Bacteroidales > Bacteroidaceae > Physcousia. The sequence goes on from JAFXQT010000024.1 coordinate 14,757, forward strand.
CGACGGGCGCATCGGCGAAATGTAACACCACCCAAGGTGTGCTCTACCATAAATATTTAATATTTATAGTTGGTACTATACATTACTTCTTAAGGTGGGTTCTATAAATTAGCTTTGAATTGCTCTTAGGCTATTTCCGAGCAGATTTTGTTTCAAGGCCGCCGGGCGTAGCGGGCCGCTCGGCGCTTGCGACGCTTGACACTTCAAGAACGTCCCAAGGACTTGGAGCAAAAGATGCCGGAAAGAGGCAAGAGCAAACAAAGATAATTCATAGAGAATTTATTAATTAATAGAACACACC
>JAFXQT010000025.1 GCA_017526905.1 Bacteroidaceae bacterium
GCATCTCCAACCCCGCCAACGGCGGCACCTTCTATAATACCGACGGCAACTACCACACCTACCGCTATGCCGTGACCAAGGACCGCCGCGTGTTCGTCTATCGCGACGGCCTGCCTGTGGACACCTTCCGCGTGGCCGACCTGGCCCTGCAGCCCGAATGGAGCGAGCAGAACGGCGAGATGACGGCCAACCTGATCAAGAACGGCGACTTCGAGGGCGAGAGCAACTACAGCTCCAGCGCCGGCACCACGGTGAAGATCGAGGGCTGGGACATCTACCCCATCGACCAGTACAACACCGCCCAGAGCATCGTCAGCGAGGAGCGCAGCAACGAAGTGGACCAGAACAACCACGTGCTGAGCACCAACCGCTACTACTGGGAAGGTGGCTGGGCCGACGGCGAGATCTCGCAGATTGTTGACGTGGCTCCCAACGAGACCTACGCCTTCTCGGCGCTGGCCAAGGGCGGCATCCGCAAGAACGGCGAGCAGCTGGCCACCATCCGCATCCAGGACCTGCAGAACGACGACAACAAAGTGAGCCTGAAGGTGACTTCGGAGAACTACCAGACCTATGCCACCGACTTCCAGACACGCGCCAACACGAAGCAGATACGCGTGTACTTCAACCTGGCACGTGCGGCCTGGGGCGACGGCGGCAGCTCGCTGCGCGTGGACGACGTGAAGCTGACCGGTATGAGCCGTGTGGCCACGCCGCAGGTGGGCTTCGACAACCAGAGCGCCGAGCTGGAGTACTTCGCCTTCGACCCCACAGGTGCCTATGCGCCGGCCTTTGCCAAGCTCAGCACCTCGGTTGATGAGCTTGTCATCAACGGCACGGGCCAGACACAGACCTTCACCGTCAGCAGCGAGAACCTGACCACCGACATCACCGTCAGCGCCACCACTGGCTTCACCGTCACGCCGACGGTGATCAAGGCGGGCACCAAGAACGCCACCGTGCGTGTGTCCAGCCCAACCACCCTCATCAGTCAGACCGGGCGTGTCATCCTGCGCAGCGGCGATGTGCGTGCCTATGTCAACCTGACGGCCTACGGCACCCCGCTGCCCGTGAAGGATATCAGCACCGCAGCCAGCGGCGCCAGTGTTACTACCTTCGACGGTTCGCCCCTGGAGTCGCAGAGCTTCGATGCCGACGCCCTGACCGACAACGGCTTCACCGTGGAGGTGCGCGCCAAGACCGACGACGGCACGTCCGTCATGCCCTACGCCGTGACGGCAGGTGGCCTGGGCTTCAAGGGCTACGTGCGCAGTTCCAGCATGGGCCTTTTGAACTCGAAGAATGTGTTCGTGTCGGAGAAAGGCATCTCCAACCCTGCCAACGGCGGCACTTTCTATAATACTGACGGCAACTACCACACCTACCGTTATGCCGTGACCAAGGACCGCCGCGTGTTCGTCTATCGCGACGGCCTGCCCGTGGACACCTTCCGCGTGGCCGACCTGGCCCTGCAGCCCGAGTGGAGCAGCGCCGACGGCCCCATCTCGAAGAACCTGCTGAAGAACGGCGACTTCGAGGGCGAATGGAACTTCTCGCAGTCGCAGAACATCACCAAGTTCATCGAGGGCTGGGACGTGTATCCTTACGACCAGTACAACTCCTACCAGAACATCTCGAGCGAGGAGCGCAGCAACGAAGTGGACCAGAACAACCACGTGCTGAGCATGCATCGCTACATGTGGGAAGGCGGCTGGGCCGACGGCGAGATCTCGCAGATCGTGGACGTGGCTCCCAACGACATCTACACCTTCTCGGCCCTGGCCAAGGGCGGCATTCGCAGCAACGGCGACCAGCTGGGCAGCATCCGCATCCAGGACCTGCAGAACGACGATAACAAGACCACGCTGAAGGTGACCAGCGACTCGTACCAGACCTACGCCGCCGACTTCGAGACGAAGGCCAACACGCGCCAGATCCGCATCACCTTCGGCTTGGGCCGTGCCGCCTGGGGCGCCAGCGTAAGCGCCTTCCGCATCGACAACGCACGTCTCATCGGCACCAGCCGCGTGCCCACGCCGCAGGTGGGCTTCGACAACCAGAGTGCCAGTCTCGAATACTTCAGTTTCGACCCCACCGGGGCCTATGCTCCCGCGCTGCCCGGACTTACCGTGCAGGACATCAACGATGCCATCCGCAGCGCCAAGGCCAGCGATGGCAAGTTGCACGGACGTGTGGCTGGCGGCCAACTGGAACTCATCGGCGTGCCGGAGCGTGCCCGCGTAGTGGTGTATGAACCCAGCGGCACACAGGTGGCGGCACTGAACCAATACAATCAGCGGGCCATAGCGCTGCCCCATCGCGGCACGTATATCGTAGCCGTGTTCGAGGGCGGCCGTAAACAAGTGCTCAAGATAGCTTACTGAAATGACACACCGACATCTTATATATAGCGCCATGCTCTGCGTCGCCACATCGCTGGCGGCACAGAGCATCAAGCCCGGACAGACGTGGAACGACACCAGCGGCTCGTCCATCAATGCCCACGGCGGCTGTGTGGTCTATTCCGACGGCTACTATTACTGGTTCGGCGAGAACCGCAGCAAGAACAAGAGCGATGGCATCAGCTGCTACCGCTCCAAGGACCTCATTTCGTGGACACGCCTGAGCCGTGCCGTGCAGCCCTCGGGCACCATGACCGACGAGAACCGCGACATAGCCAGCGGACGCACGCTGGAACGCCCGAAGGTGATATGGAACGAAGCCACGCAGAAATGGGTGATGTGGATTCACTGGGAGAACGGCGACGACTACGGACAGGCCAAGTGTGCCGTCTGCACCGCCAGCAAGGTGGAAGGGCCCTACACGCTGGTGGATGTGTTCCGCCCCAACGGGTGCGACTCGCGCGACCAGACGCTCTTCCTCGATGCCGACGGGCAGGCCTACCACGCCTACTCCACCAACATGAACAGCAACACCAACATAGAGCGTCTCACGCCCGACTTCCTGGCCCCCGAGCCCGACTATGCCGTGCAGCTGAAGGGCCGCCGTTATGAGGCTGCCGCCATCTTTCGTGCCGGCGACTGCTACTACGGTCTCTTCTCGGGCTGTACCGGTTGGAACCCCAATCCCGGACGCTTTATGTGGACCTACGACCTGATGAACGAGACATGGCAGGCACCGGCCGACTTCCGCGCCAGCGACGGTTCCACCGGCATCAACTTCTGCGTGGACAATGGCAAGAGCAACACCTACCAGAGCCAGAGCAACTTCGTGTTCGCCGTGCCGGGCAAGGACAAGTGCTTCATCTACATGGGCGACCGCTGGAACAGCAGCGACATACAGAATTCCAAGCATGTGTGGCTGCCGCTGAGCGTGCGCTCCGGCTACCCCACTGTGCAGTGGTACGACTCGTGGGACCTCAGCGTGTTTGACGAGATGTACCGTTTCAAACGCCTCAAACAGCCCACCGACGGGGCCGAGGTGTATCTGCTGGAGAAGTACTCCAACCGCCTGGTGTCGCGCCCCAAGGCATCGCTCACCATCGAGAACGACGGCAATGCCAACTTACTCCTTGTGCTGCACACCACCGACAAGCCCTACACCTATAAGATCGAGGACAAGGCCCAGGGCAAGTACTTGGAATCGCTGTTCGGCACCACCCGCTGGAGCGACCTGAACGACCACACCGCCCAGGAGTGGGTGCTGTGGCTGGAGGAGGACGGCTACTACCGCATCCAGAACGCTGCCGACGGCGTGTGCCTCAGCGTGTCGGGCAACACCACCGAGGCGGGCACCGCCATCTACCTGTCCGAGGCCAACAAGTCCGTACACCAAAGCTTCGGCCTCTACTTCGACTCAAAGACACATGCCGACTATGACGAGGCCGACATGTACAGCAAAGCCTACCGCGAAGCCAACCGCGTAGCCATGCAGGAGCAGGCTGTTGCAGTGGGCATCGGGAAGATCGAAGATGGGAGATGGAAGATTGAAGATGCCAATGCCTACGACCTGAGCGGCCGACTCCTGCAAGGAGCCCTGCCAAAGGGCATCGTGCTCATCGGTGGCAAGAAACGACTCATTAAGTAAAGGTGTGTTCTATTAATTAAACAATATGAAACAGCGTCTGCCTTTCACCTTCACTTTCGTAGCCTTTGCACTCTGTCTGTTGCTGGGGCCGCTGAGACCGTATCTTGTGGAGACGGCGGCGCTGACACCCTTCTACACAACGGAGAGCTTTGCCGCAGAGACGATATCCAAGCCGTGCGGTCTGCTTTTCTACCTGGCCAGTTTCTTGCAGAGCTGTTTTGCCCGTCCGTGGTTAGGTGCATCGCTCTTCGTGGCGGTGCTCGTGGCCATTGCCTATGTGCAACGGTGGGCCTTCCGCATGAGCAATGCCTGGTTCGGGCTGTGCTGGCTCATGCCTTTCGCCCTGTTGCTGAACTATACGCAGCTGGGTTACCTCGTCTATACCTTGAAGTTTCCCGCCGTGGCCTTTACGCCCGCGTTGGGCTTCTTGTTCACCTTCAGCTTTGTGGGCCTGTGGTTCCGCTGGGATAAGTGGTGGTGGAAAGTAGCCTTCGCCCTTGTGGTGCCGGCCATCGGCTTCTGGCTCTTCGGGGTTTATGGCATCCTTGCGGCGCTCTTCACGGGCTTCTGCGAGCTTGGCATAGGGCACTGGGGACTCATGACTGCTCATAAGGGCTACGGTAACTTCGTACAGCCTGGTATTGGACGCTTCGGCCGTCGACTTCCCTTCACAGACGAGCGCGATCGTCACATGCTTTGGGGCATTGTGGTCTTCAGCTTGGGCTCTGCCGTGCCTGTCCTTCTCAGAAAAGTGCTCCCATACCCCATCGATGTGTGGGCCGGTCTCGTCCAGTTCACCGATGCCGAACGGCAGATGCGTCTGCCATGGATTCTCGCACTTATGCTGCCCACCTTCTTCGCCATCTTCCGCATGGAAGGAAAGCGATTGTGGCAGACGGTGGTCTCCGCCATCGTCTTTGTGGCGGCGGCCTTTGCCACCTATACCTACTCTTTTCGCGATGCCAACTTCCTCGGCATCCTGCACATGAAGCATGCAGCCGAGGCCGGGCAGTGGGAACAGGTGCTCACGCTGGCACGGACGAACGAGGAGGAGCCCACCCGCGCGCAGGTATGCCTCGCCCGTCTGGCCCTGTTCAAGACCGGCCGCATGGGCAACGAACTCTTTGCCTATCCCGACGGCGCTGCCTCGTACAACGCCCCTCAGCAGAACCAGTGGCTGCGCCTGATGATCGGCCCGCTGCTTTATTACCACTATGGCAAGACCGGCTTCGCCTACCGCTGGGCCATGGAGGACCTGGTGGAGTACGGCGAGCGCCCCGCCTACCTGCGCTACCTGCTCAAGGTGGCCCGCCTGAACGGCGAGCAGGCGCTGGCCCGCCGCTATGAGGCAGCCCTCGACCGCACCCTCTTTTATAAGAGCTCGGAGTATTCTGAGTACTCTGAGTTTTCTGAGTTTTCTGAGAACTCTGAGAACTCTGAGAACTCTGAGTACTCTGAGAACTCTGAGTATTCTGAGAACTCCGATTACTCCGATAACTCCGACCCCTCCCTGCGCCCCTTGCTCAGCTACACCGATCAGTTGGATGGCGACAACGGCCTTGTTGAGTTCTACCTGCTGCAGAGCTTTGCGCTGAGCCAGGGTGGTTCGCGCCCCATGGTAGAACTGGCCTTGATGAACAGTCTCATCACCAAGAACCTCACCGACTTCTGGCCCCGCTTCATGGCGCTGCTGCCCGGTTGGAACGGAAAGATACCCACTCACTACCAAGAGGCGGCGCTGATGGTGGCGCAGCTGCAAGGGGGCATGGACACCAGCAGCCTGCCCATCGACCCCGCCATACGCCAGCGCTTCGAGCAACTGGTGCAGGCATCGGCACAGAACGGCGACAACGCCTCCAATGCCTATGCCCTCCGGCCCGCCTTCGGCGACACCTATTGGTACTATTACTTCTTCGTGCAAGGCATGAAGACGACGTGAGAGGAGAGAGTAAAGAGTAGAGATAAGAGAGTAGAGATAAAAGATAAGAGATAGCAATGAAGAAACGTATCACCATACAAACCATCGCTTCCGGCTCCTTCGCAGGGCAGGGGAGAGCCCTTCGTATGCATTGCACAATGCCCCATCCCACCACTCATATCTCTTATCTCTCCTCTTTTATCTTTTATCTCTTATCTCTCCTCTTTACTCTCTCCTGCACCCCCTCCGTCCCCGACCAGGCCGACGAGGCCGGACGCGATGCCGTGGTCGCGCCCGACAACCACGACGCCACCCTGCCGCCCAACATAGCACCGCTGAACTTTGAGATTCAGGAGGAGGGCGAGGCGTACGTAACCCGCTTCAGCACACACAGTGGCGAAGAGCTGGTGGTGGGCGGACAGACCACCGATATCGACACCGACCGCTGGCATCAGTTGCTGCAAGCCGCCGTGGGCGACACGCTCTTCACTGACATCTACGTGCGCCAGGACGGCCGCTGGAACCATTTCAACCGAATGGCCAACCCCGTGGTGCCCGACAGCATCGACCCTTACATCACCTATCGGCTTATCCGGCCGTCGTATGTGATGTACGAAGAACTGACACTGAACGAGCGCTGCCTGGAGTCGTTTGCCGAGCGCGTCATCTACGAGAATATGACTCTCAGCCACGGCAACAGCGGCCAGTGTGTCAACTGCCATGTGCCGCAGCGGCAGGGCCAGAGCGGGCGCTCGCAGTTCCATGTGCGCCAGGCCCTGGGCGGCACCATGTTCATCGATGGCGACCGCATCACCAAGGTCAACCTCAAGACCGACTCCACCCTCTCTGCCGGCGTCTATCCCGCCTGGCACCCCACGCTCAACCTCATCGCCTACTCGGTCAACGAAACCGGTCAGTCCTTCCACACCCTCGACCCGCAGAAGATCGAGGTCATCGACTATGCCAGCGACCTAATCCTCTTCGACCCCGAGCAGGGCAGGGTGCAGCACATCGAACATACCGCACGCGATTACGAGAGTTTCCCCACCTGGAGTCCCGACGGCCGCACCCTCTACTACATCTCGGCCCACCACGAGCCTGTGGGCACCGACATCGATGCCGACCTGGAGCAGAACTACCAGACCCTACATTATAATATATACGCGCGCGCGTTTGACCCCCACACCCGTAAGTTCGGCCCCCGCCAGTTGGTGTTCGATGCCGAGTCGCTGGGCAAGAGCGCCAGCACGCCCCGTGTCTCGCCCGACGGCCGCTATCTCCTCTTCTCGCTGGCCGACTACGGACAGTTCCACATCTGGCACAAGAGCGCCGACTTGTGGGCCATGCCAATCGCAGCAGACAGTCTCACCTCTTCTATAGAGGGCGGGGGTGAGGCTGCTGTGGCTCTTCCTCTTAACAGTCCTGAATCCGAGAGCTACCACGCCTGGTCCAGCAACGGCCGTTGGATCCTCTTCTCGTCGCGCCGAGACGATGGCAACTACACCCGTCTTTACATGGCCTATTTCGATGCCGGTGGCCACGCCCATCGCCCCTTCCTGTTGCCACAACGGCAGCCACGGCACGACCTGCAGATGCTGCGCAGCTACAATGCGGCCGAGTTCATGGTCCGTCCCCTCCAGCCCTCGCGCCGGCAGCTGCTCAAGGCCGTCCGTTCCGAGGCCCGGCGTGCCACCTACGGCGGTTCGGCCCTCAGCATACCCGAGCACGATGCCGATGACACGGCACCCCTGCATATAGCCAATCAAAACCATCACAATATCTATGAAAGCAATTAGAACCCTCATGGCGGCAGCCCTCCTGCTCATAGGCAGCCTACTGCCCGCCGCCCTTCGGGCACAGAACGTCATGCCCCAGCTGGGCGACAAGATCTCAACGTCCGACGGCATCTACGTCGTCTCGGGTCCGAACCTCATTCCGAATGCCTCATTCGACGATGGCTTCACCAACTGGCATGCCGGCAACAACGCCGACCTCTCGGAGGAGAACTTCGAACTGATTGCCGACGGCGGGGCCGACGGCGGTCCCTACCTCAAGGCCAAGGGCAGTGCCGGCAGTGGCAATGCGAAGAGCATCAAGCAGGGATGGGCTGTCGAAGAGGGCAAGACCTACCTCTTCTCGATGTGGGCCCTGCGCTCGGCCAGCGGCATGAGCAGCAACACGCAGTACAGCCGCATCTATGCCTCCGACAGCGAGACGGGCACCAACACCCAGATCTCATCGGTCAGCTTCCAGGCCGACACCTGGACGCAGACGCAGCTGGTGTTCACCGCCGAGAAGCCCTTCATCGTGGCCAACTTAGGCTGGATGAACTCCATGGGCGTGGATGCCTTCTTCCTGGGCGAAGTGAGCCTCTCCGACGAACTGGCTACCGCCAGCCTCGAGGCTGCCATTTCCGATGGCAAGTACCAGCTGGAGAATACCGTTGAAGGCACCGAGCGCGGACAATACACAGCCGACGTGCGCGCCACCCTTCAGGCCGCCATCACGGCTGCCGAAGGCGTGCTGGCCTCCGCTACCACGCAGGAGCAGGTCAACGAGGCCGTGTCCACCCTCAAGACCGCCATCAGCACCTATAAGGCCAGTGCCAACGCACCCTTCCAGGTGGGCAAGAAATACAACATCGTGCACAACTCCGGCTTCTATATGACGGCCACCGGCGGCACCGTCAAGATCGTCGCGGCCGACGTCGAGGACCCCGGACAGGTGTTCAGCTTCGTGCCTGCATCGGCCGATGCCGCCGCTGTGGGCTTCAACCTGCAGGCCGACGACGGCACTTTCATCCACCGGCAGGGCTCGTGGGACACCAAGGCCGATGCCGACTTCGACCTGAACGATGCCAACGCCATCTTCCAAGTGGTGGACCAGGGCACCTACATCCAGCTCAAGAACATGGGCAGCGGCAGCGTGCTGGGCACCGACAACAACACCGACGGCAGCACCGTGTATAGCAACAAGAACGGTACCGACGGCAAGTTCCGCTGGACACTGAAGGAGTTCGTGCCCAAGGACCAGCGCGACGACGAGTACAACTTCCGCGAGCTGTTGGCAAAGGCACAGAAACAACGCGACGAGGTAGGCGAGGCCAGCCTCGGCACCGACCTCTTCATGAACTCGCGTCAGGCCTACGACACCTTTGCCGCTGCCGTGGCCGAGGCCGAGGCCGTCACCGCTGGCTATAAGGCCGCTGCCGATGTCCTGCAGGCCGCCATGGACACCTATGCCGCCAACAAGCAGATAAAGCCCGCCCCCGAAAAGATATATATCATCACCCAGCAGGCGGGCGGCAACCGCATGGCCTACAACGCCGAGCAGACGCTCGTCACCGTGGCTGTACCCGCCGGCGAGGCCACACAGCAGTTCACCTTCACCCAGCCCGCGGGCACCAGCTACTTCGGCCTGAAGAACGTGCAGTCTGGCCTCTATGTGGCCAAGAGCGGCAGCAGCAACTGGGACACCAACTGGGCCGAGACGGATGCCGACGCACTGGCGCAGTGGACCATCGCGCGTCTGGCCGACGGCACCTACACGCTGCAGAACGCTTCTGGCAAGGGCTATCTGGGCAGCGACGAAGTGGCCGATGGCTCACTCCTCTACTGCGACAAGGCCGCCACTGCCGTCAATTCCAAGTGGCTCATCGAGGAGTTCTCGGCCACGGCCGCCCTGCTGAGGGCCATCGCCCAGGCCAAGGACCTGGCCGCCACCACACCCGTCGGCGCCGCCTACTATGAGGTTCCGCAGAGCGCCATGGATGCCCTGCAGGCTGCCATCAGCGCTGCCGAGAGCGCCCTGGCCACCGTCGGCACCTTCGACGAGGGTGCTGCCGAGGCTGCCAAACTCAACACCGCCATCGCCACTTTCAATGCCGCCTTCAACCCCATGAGCGAGTTTGACGAGGGACAGACCTACGTCATCACCCACTACGGCGGAAGCGTGCTCACCGCCACCGCATCGGGCAACGCCACCATCACCGCACTGACCGACGAGGGCGCCACCGAGCAGCAACTCGTCACGCTCGAACCCGTCACCGGCCAGCCCATGACCTACTACTTCCGCTCTGTGGCCCTGGGCACCTACCTGGCCCTCAGCGGTACCTATGACACCAAGTGGCAGGAGGCCGACGATAACAACGCCGCCATCCAGGTGGTGCAGCTGTCCGGCCGCTGGCTCGGCCTGCGCTTCCTCTCCAACGGCCTGCATGCAGGTACCGACGGCTCGGCCAGCGGACAAATGGTGTACAGCGACAAGATCGGTGCCGGCAACACGCTGGCCTACTGGACCATCGAACCTTTCGTCACCGTGCAACTCGAGCGCGATGCCTTCAACGCCGCCTTGGCACAGGCCAACGAGCAGCTGGCCGCCATGCAGCCCGGCTACCTCACCGGTCAGTACTTCCAGGACGATATCAGCGCCTTCCGCACCCTCATCGCCGCCACACGTTCAGCAGCCAACAAGGCCAAGGAGCAGGCCGAACTGGATGCCATCACCGCGCAACTGCTCAAGGACATCGAGGCAGCCCGCTCCAAGGTGCACGACCATGACTACATGGACCACACCGCATTGGCTACCGCCATCAGTGCTGCCGAGCGCAGTCTGGCCGGTGTCCAGGCTGGCGACCTGAACGGGCAGTATCCTGCCAGCGCCATCCAGGCCTACCAGCTGGTGCTCACGCAGGCACAGACTGTCAACCAGACGGCCGACGACCAGCTCACCCAGGCTGCCATCGACGGCGCCACTGCCGCCCTGCAGGAGGCAGCCAAGACCTTCGCCGCCGCTGTGGTCAAGATCAGTTATACCGACCTCTCTGCCGCCGTCAGCGCAGCACAGCAAGCCATCAAGGCCAACGAGGCCGTCAAGGGCGAGGGTGCAGGTAAGATTCCCGCTGCTGCCTTCGAGGCCCTGCAGGCTGAAATCACCAAGGCACAGGACATGCAGAAGGGGCACACCCACAACCAGGCCGGCGTGGATGCCCAGGCCGCTGCCCTCACCGCTGCCACACAGACCTTCCTCGCCGCCCGCGTGCAGAACGACTACACCCTCCTGCAGCAGTATGTCACCCTGGCTGAGCAGCTGCTTAAGCAGGCACAGGACGGCCAGATTGAATACCTCCAGGAGGATTACGACGACCTGCTGGCTTCCTACCAGAAGAACAGCCCTTACCTGCAGAGTACCGACCAGGATGCCATCGACCGTGCCGCCAAGCTCATGCGCCGTGACGTCCTCCTCTTCCAGCAACTCGTCACCGGCATCAAGGGCCTGAGCGCTGCCGAGTCCGTGTCCGACGTGTACGATCTCTCGGGCCGCAAGGTGGAACGCAACTCGGGCGCCCACGGCATCCGTATCGTGCGCCGGGCCGACGGCACCACGCGTAAAGTACGCTTCTGATCCCCCGCACCCGATGGCACGCACACGCTCACATCTGCTCTGTCTGCTCGTCCTCGCCCTCGCGGCCGTTTGTGCCCGTGGCGAGCACAGTCCGCAGACGCTTCAGATCGAGCCTGTGCGTGCCAACGTTTTATTGCCTGCCAACGAGGTGAACTGCCTCTACTTCGACCATCAGGGTTTCCTCTGGGTGGGCACGAAGAGTGGTCTGTTCCGCTACGACGGCTACCGCGTGAAGCAGTTCCGCAACATACCGTCGCGCCCCCACGTGCTGACGGCCAACACCGTCAAGGCTGTGGCCGAGGACCGTCAGCGCATCCTTTGGGTGGGCACGCATCAGGGCCTCACCCGCATCGACCCCCAAAGCGGACGGCACACCGACATCCATCTCACCGACTATTCCAACTGCGACGTGGTGAACTGCATCCTCATCACCCGTTCGGGCCACATGTGGGTGGGCACCGAGGGCGGCTTGTACGGGCGTGGCAGCGGGGATGCCGACAGCCTCGTCTTCTACTGCGACAAGCGTGGCAACGCCAAGGTGCCGCACTGCTCGATCAACGCCTTGATGGAGGACAGCGAGGGCTACGTGTGGATTGGCACGTGGGACAAGGGCCTCTACCGCTTCAATCCGCGCAACGGACAGTTCTACGAGATGCCGCGCTTCAACGACCTGAACTCGGCCCAGACCCTTGCCGAGGACGCCCACGGTCGCCTGTGGGTGGGCACGTGGGGCAAGGGCCTCTATTGTATCGAGAACCCGCACGCCACCCATCAGGGTCTCCACTTCCGCCATTACGGGGCGCAGGCCGATGGCTCGCCCATCGTGTCGGACGTGATCTGGAGCATCTGTGCCGACAGCGCCAGCCACCTGCTGTGGGTGGGCACCAAATCGGGCCTCTCCGTGGTGCGCCCCGACACCGTCGGCACGGCACCGCTGCCTGTGTTGCAGTTGCCCGCACCCGACTTCTTTGCGCGTGGCGTGAACGCCATCGTTGCCGACCGTCGCGGGCACATGTGGATCAACAGCTACGAGCGCGGCATTGCGTCGGTGAGCACCCGTCCCTCACACTTCAACACCCGCCAGCTCACGCCTCAGCAGCGCGCCACCGACCACATCTCGTGCGTGGCCTACGACCAGGAGGGGCGCCTGCTCATCGGCACCAGCCACTCCGGCATCATCATGCCGACGACCGGCGCTGAGGCCATCGCCGTGCCCTCGCGTGTGAACGCCATCCTGCCGCTCGGCACCGACTCGCTGCTCGTGGGCACGCTGCGCGACGGCCTGCTCCTGCTCCACCAGGGCCGCGTGGTGCGCCAGTACCGGCAGGAGAGTGCGCCGTGGCTGCACGACAACTGCATCTACACCCTTCTCAGCACCCCCTCGGGCACCATCATAGCCGGCACGTGGCGCGGCGTGAGCATCATCGGGCCCGACGGGCGTGGCGCGCATCTGGACGGTCCTGCCCTCGGCGCGCTGGCCACGGCCAAGGTGTGCACCGCCATTCAGGATGCGCCCAACTCCTTGTGGCTGGGCAGCACCGAGTCGGGCATCTTCCACCTCACGGGCAGTGTGTCGCGCCCCTCGTCGCTGCGCGTGCAGCAGTACACCACGCTGGCGGGCACCGACTTCCGCACCCTCAACATCTACCGCTTGTTGGCCGACCGCTACGGGCGCATCTGGGGTTGCTCGCAAGAGGCAGGCCTGATGCTCTACGATGCCGAGCACGACGGCTTTGTGCACGTGAGCGAGCGCTACGGCATTCCGGAGGACGATATCTATAGCGTGGAGGAGGCAGCCGACGGGTACCTGTGGCTCTCCTCGCGCCACCACCTGATCAGTCTGGCGGTGGATGGCGAGGGCAATGTGGCCGACCTCCGCTTCTTCGACCGCCAGGACGTGGTGTCCGACGATCACTTCGGCCCCGCCTTCTCGGCCGCCGCCGCAACGGGCGAGCTCTGCTTTGCCGGCCAGTTTGCCTACGCCGCCTTCAGCCACACCGACATCCCCGCGCCGCAGCCCCACCGCCGAGCCATCATCACCGACATCAAGCTCAACAACCAAAGCCTCTACCCGCTGCCCACCGAGCAGTTGGTGCTGCAGCCCTCGCAGCGCGACCTCACCATCGAGTTCTCATCGCTCGACTTCGACAACCCCGACGCCCTGCACTACGCTTACATGCTCGACGGGCTCGACCGCGAGTGGCACTACACCGACGCCGGCGCCAGCCAGGTCAGCTACAGCCAGCTACCTGCAGGCACATACACCTTCCGCCTGCGCAGCACCATCGAGGGCGGCAGCTGGAGTCCCGACGAGCAGGTGCTCGTCATCCGGCGGCTGGCACCCGTGTGGCAGCGCTGGTATGCGTGGCTCTTCTACATCATGGCAGCGGTGGGACTGCTGCTGCTGATGGTGCGCTACTACAGCGCGCGCAAGCTGCACCAGCAGGAGCTGCAGCTGGCGCGGGTGGAGCGGCAGAACGCTGTGAACAAGCTGGAAGAGTACAAACAGCGCACGTACGAGAAGGTGCGCGAGGACCTCTTTGCCGACATCTGCAGCATCAGCACCCCGCCCACCGAGGAGGAGTTCGTGCGTCAGTGCCTCACCTGCGTGCAGCGCCACATAGCCAACCCCGACTTCGGCCTCCAGCAGTTTGCCGACGCTATGTGCATGTCCAGCTCCACCCTCTACAAGAAACTGCGTGCCGCCACCGGCCTCTCCACATCGGCCTTCATCCGAACCGTGCGCATGAAGTCGGCACGCGAGTTGTTGCTGCAGAACCCCCAGGCGCGCATTGCCGACGTGGCCTACGCCGTGGGCTATTCCGACCCCAAATACTTCTCCTCCTGCTTCAAGAAGGACTTCGGCATGCTGCCCGGCGCACTGCGCAGCCAGAAGCGGTAGCGCTGTAGGGGAGGTCGACGGCCTGCGGATAGGAGGACCGACGGCCTGCGGGAAGTAGGTCGATGGCAAGCGGCACATACTGCCGCTGGCGGCTGAAGGCCTCGACCGTTCCAGCCTCAGGCACCCTCGACTTCAGCCTCCAGCATCCCTTATTTCTACCTCCGGCATCCTCCACTTCATCGTCCAGCATCCCTTGTTTCAGCCGAAAGCCCTTTGTGTTTCGGCCGTAAAAGGCTAAGTTTTGGGCCTACGGCGCATTTTTCGGCCGCACATGCGCGGAGTTTCGCGGAAAAATACTAACTTTGCGCGGCAAACCAAAAGCTCTGTGCAATGATAGAAAAGATTACCGACGACATCCGATACATCGGGGTGGACGACCCCTCGCAGCATCTCTTCGAAAGCCAATACCACACGCCCGACGGCATGTGCTACAACTCGTACCTCATCATGGACGAGAAGGTGGCCGTGATGGACACCTCCGACGCCCGCACCACCCGGCAGTGGGAGGAGCGGCTGCTCGAGGCCCTGGAGGGCCGCACCCCCGACTACCTCATCGTGCACCACCTGGAGCCCGACCACGCCAGCGGCATTGCCGAGGTGTGCGCTCGCTATCCGCAGCTGACGCTGGTATGCTCGGCCAAGGCCAAGCAGATGATGCCGCAGTACTTCGACGACGAGGCGCTGCTGGCTCGCGTGCAGACGGTGAAGGAGGGCGACACGCTGACGCTGGGAAGCCACACGCTGACGTTCATCATGGCACCGATGGTACACTGGCCGGAGGTGATGGTCACGTACGATGCCGCCGACGGCGCCCTGTTCTCGGCCGACGGCTTCGGCAAGTTCGGCGTGCGTGATGCCGATGCCGACGACTGGGCCTGCGAGGCACGCCGCTACTACTTTAATATTTGCGGCAAGTACGGCGGGCCGGTCAGCACCCTGCTCCGGAAGGCCGCCGGGCTCAGCATCCAGCGCATCCTGCCCCTGCACGGGCCCATCCTCGAAGGCGAAATGCTGGCCGAGGCCCTGCGCCTGTACACCATCTGGAGTGCCTACGACGTGGAGACCGAGGGCGTGTTCATAGCCCATGCCAGCATCCACGGCAACACGGCTGCGGCAGCAGAACAGCTGGCCGAGATCCTGAAGGCCAAGGGCTGCCCGAAGGTGGCGATGAACGACCTGTGCCGTGACGACCTGGGCGAGGCCATCGAGGATGCCTTCCGCTACGGACGTATGGTGTGCATGGCTTCGAGTTACGATGCCGGCGTGTTCCCGCCCATGTACGACTTCCTGCACCACCTGGACATCAAAGCCTATCAGCGCCGCCGCGTGGCACTGGTAGAGAACGGCTCCTGGGCACCCAGCGCCGCCAAGACCATGCGCGCCATGCTGGAGGGCATGAAGCAGGTGGACATCGTAGAGCCTGTGGTGACCCTGCGCGGACGCATGAAAGAGGACGACAAGGCTCAACTGGAAGCACTGGCCGAGGCCTTGATGAAGGGGTGATCGGAGAGGTTGAAGAGATCGGAGAGGTTGAAGAGATCGGAGAGGTCGGAGTAATCTGAGTAATCGGAGAACTCAGAGTAATCGGAGTACTCAGAATAATCGGAGCACTCAGAGAACTCAGAGCACTCAGAGCACTCAGAGCACTCAGAGTAATAAGATAGCTTTTAATAACCCTAAAAACAACAGTCATGAAGAAGTATGTATGCGACGTGTGCGGGTACGAGTATGACCCCGCCGTAGGTGACCCCGACAATGGCATTGCTCCGGGCACCGCTTTTGAAGACCTGCCCGAGGATTGGGTGTGCCCCCTCTGTGGCGTAGGCAAGGACGAATTCTCCGAGGCATAAGCGCTGCTTAATCCTCCTCGGTACAGCGCGCATGGGCGCACCGCCGCCCGTGTATCCAGCCATCTCCCCATCTCCTTCTGCTGAAGGGGGTGGGGAGATGTCGTCTTGGGCCTTTCTCTTTCTTCTGCCGAAGGGGGCGGGGCCGTCTTCAGCTTTCCCTTTCTTCTGCTGAAGGGGGTGGGGAGATGCCTGTTGTGTGGCCGTGCGGATTGCTGCACGGGCGGGCCGTTGGTGCCTTTCTGCCGTGTACACACAAAAAAACATGCCGCAAAAGTGGTGGTTCAAAAGAAAAGTCCTATTTTTGTGGCCAGATAACCTTACAAACAGCTTTGGGCTGCAAACATCACATCCTTATGAAACAGCGATTATTCATGGTTGGGCTGGCCATGCTTGTGGCCGCCGTTGCTACCGCACAGGTAGTCACATTCTACACTCCTCAGACCGTTCGCATCCAGCGGGCTGCTCCCGGACAGACCGACGTGCAGCGCTTTGGCTATGTGGTCAAGGCGAAGCCAGAAGCCGTTAAGGTGCGCACCCGTACCGTGGGCAGCGTGACCACTTATGCCAGTTCGGCCCTGCAGGTGAGCGTGAACAGCGCCACGGGTATCGTCAGCTTTGCCGATGCCAAAGGGCAGCCGTTGGTCAGCGAGAGCGGCCACGCCTTCACACCCATTGCCGAAGGGCCCGACCGCGGCAGCAGCCGTGTGCGCCAGTCGTGGGCGCTGGGTGCCGACGAGCCCCTGTATGGCGTGGGCATGCTGCAGAACGGCAAGATGAGCCAGCGGGGCGAGAACCGGCTGATGATGCAGTCCAACCTGGAGGACTTTGCCAACGTGTTTCAAAGCCCCAAGGGCTACGGCATCTATTGGGACAACTACTCGCCCACACAACTCGACACGCGCGACGGACTGACCGTGGAGTCGCAGGTGGGGCAGGGCGTCGATTACTATTTCATGTACGGCGGCTCGGCCGACGGCGTGGTGCGCCAGCTGCGCCACCTCACCGGCCATGCCCCCATGCTGCCGCTGTGGACCTACGGCTTCCACCAGTGCCGCGAGCGCTACAAGAGTCAGGACGAGCTGCTCACCGTGGTGCGCCGCTACCGCGAGTTAGGCATCCCCTTGGACGGCATCATCCAGGACTGGCAGTACTGGGGCTCGAACTACAACTGGAACGCCATGGAGTTCCTGAACGAGAACTTCCAGCAGGCGCAGCAGATGATCGACGAGGTACACAACCGGCACCACGCCCACATGAGCATCAGTATCTGGCAGAGCTTCGGCCCCAACACCAAAGGCTACCGGCAACTGGACGAGAAGGGCCTGCTCATGGCCTTCGAGACGTGGCCGCAGAGCGGACTGCCCATGTGGCCACCGCGCATGGACTACCCCAGCGGTGTGCGTGTGTATGACCCCTATGTGCAAGAGGCACGCGATATCTACTGGCAGAACCTGAGCCGCCTGCATGCCATGGGCATCGATGCCTGGTGGATGGACTCGACCGACCCCGACCACCACTCGTTCAAGGAGTCGGACCTGGACGAGGTGATTGCGCTGCAGACGGGCAGCGGCGCCGCCACACGCGGCTCCTACCGTTCGGTGCGCAATGCCTTCCCGCTGGCCTGCGTGGAGGGCGTGTATGACCACCAGCGGGCAGTCGATAATGCGAAGCGCCCCTTCATCCTGACCCGTTCCTATTTCGCCGGACAGCAGCGCACTGGTGCCAACACCTGGAGCGGCGACATAGGCAGCAGCTGGGACAGTTTCCGCAAGCAGGTGCCCCTGTGCCTGAACTACACACTCACCGGCGCCCCGCAGGTGAACACCGACATCGGCGGTTTCTTTGCCGGTGCATACAACACCTTAGGTCCCAACTCGGCCATGCGCAACCCCCAGTTTCTGGAGCTGTATGTGCGGTGGATGCAGTTCGGCGCCCTGTGCCCGATGATGCGCAGCCACGGTGCCGACATCCAGCGCGAGCTGTACTACAGCGGCAAGCCCGGCGAGCCCGTGTATGAGGCGCTGGTGGATGCCGTGCGCCTGCGCTACCGTCTCATTCCCTACATCTACAGCACGGCGTGGCAGGTGACGAAGCACGACGACAGCTTCATGCGCGCCCTGGTGATGGACTTCCCCGCCGACAAGCGGGTGTGGGACATGGGCTCGGAGTACATGTTCGGGCGCGCCCTGCTGGCAGTGCCTGTGCTGCACCCCAGCTACACCGAGGAGAAGATTGTGCGCACCGATGCCATGTCGGGCTGGAACCGTAACAGCAACAAGGGCGAGCGCGGCAACGCCTACCCCGAGGTGAACTGGCTGGAGGAAAAGACCTACGAGGCCTACCTGCCTGCCGGTGCCGACTGGTATGACTTCTGGAGCGGCCAGCGCCTGCAAGGCGGGCAGACCGTCAGCGCCACCATCCCCCTGAGCCATAGCCCGCTCTACGTGCGTGCCGGCAGCATCCTGCCCATCGGGCCCGACGTGCAATACGTGGCCGAGAAGGCTTGGGACGACCTGGAACTGCGCGTCTATCCCGGTGCCGACGCACATTTCACCCTGTATGAGGACGAGGGCGACGGCTTCAACTACGAGTGCGGCCAGTACACCGAGATACCCATCAGCTGGAACGAACGCAGCCACAAACTCACCATCGGCGCCCGCAAGGGAGCCTTCCCCGGCATGCTCGCCTCGCGGCAGTTCCGCGTGCAGGTGCCCGGCGGCCAGGTGCGCACCGTGCGCTACACGGGCAAGGCCGTGAGCGTTAAGCTGTAAGAAGCAAACAGAAAGCAAACAAAAAACAAACAGAAAACAAACAAAGCAAACAAAAAACAAACAAGAATACACAAATACACAATGAAAGCAAGACTCTTCATCCTGGCTCTGCTGGCCGCCATCGGTGTGACCGCTGGCGCACAGACACAGGAAACGGCCTATGACACCAACCGCGGTTTCGTGCATCCTGGCGGCTTGCACACGCAGGCCGACTTCGACCGCATCAAAGGCCAGCTGGCTGCTGGCAACCCCACGGTCAAGGCTGCCTACCAGAAACTGACCAGTGCCGCCTACGCGCAGGCCAACGTGCAGACCTATCCCACAGAGACCATCGTGCGCGGTGGCGGCTCGGGCGAGAACTATATGAATGCCTGCCGCGGCGCTGCCATGGCCTACCAGAATGCCCTGCGCTGGAAGATAGCCGGCACCAAAGCCAATGCCGAGGCTGCCGTGCGCGTGCTCATGGCTTGGGCGGGCACCACCAAGGCCATAGGCGGCGACAGCAACTACGCCTTGGCCTCAGGCCTGTATGGCTATGAGTTCGCTCAGGCTGCCGAGCTGATGCGCGACTACGAGGGTTGGAGCCGCGAGGACTTCGACACCTTCAAGCGCTGGATGCTCGACGTGTGGTACCCCTACGCCATCGGATTCCTGCGTGGCCGCAACGGCACGTGGGAGAATGTGGGCAAGTGGTGGCAGGCACCCGGCCACTACTGGAGCAACTGGGGCCTGTGCAACGCCATGTGCGTGGCCCTCATCGGCGTGTTGTGCGACGATGTGTTCATCTACAACCAGGGCATGTCCTACTTCAAGTACGACCAGTGTAACACCTTTACCGACCCGCGCACCGCCGTGCCCATCCTGAACGACGGCTTGGCCGAGTTCCTGGGCAACCTGGTGGTGACCACCTATCCCTTCGAGAAGGAGACCGGGGCCTACGGACTGGTGGGGCAGATGAACGAGAGCGGACGCGACACCGGCCACTCGGCCATGGCACTGGGTCTGGCCGTGGACATGGCCAAGGTGGGCTGGAACCAGGGCGACGACCTGTTTGCCTACATGAACCACCGCCTGGCAGCCGGCATCGAGTATGTGGCGGCGCAGACGCAGAGCGTGACCGACCTGCCGTGGGTGAACTACCACCGCGCTGAGAGTGGCTACTTCTATACCGACGGGCGTTCGTGGCTGATGACCGCCCCCGCCATGGGCGCACAGATGCGCCCCTACTGGGGTACGGTGATTGGTATCTATGAGGGCGTGAAGGGCGTGCGCATGCCCTTTGCCGAGGTGTCCTACACGAACATGGGTATCGACGAGGGCGGACTGGGAGGCACCAGCGGCGGCTACGACCACCTGGGCTACTCCGTGCTGATGAACACCCGCGACGAGCAGCTGTGCCCGGCCGAGAAGGTACCCACCGAGCTTACTCCCCTCATGGAGTACAGCGGCACCATCAACGCCAACCTCATCCCCAGCCTGGATCAGGAACGCAAGCGCGGACTGGTCAGCGGCCGCCGTATCGCCCACAGCGAGCTGGGCGGACTGGTGAACACCTACACCGTGAACAACAACACCACCCTGCCCACAGGGCGGACGGTGGTGCTTATGCCACAGCTGCCCGAGGGCGAGGAGGACACCGGCCTGTGGCGCTGGGACACCGGCGAGACCACACGCGACATCACCGTGACCACCGACCGCAGCCACATCTACCGTGTTACATACACCAATGCACGTGGCGTGCAGAGCCAGCTGGCCTTCGCACTGGCCGTGACGGGCGACTGCACCACCACACCCCTCACGCCCGAGGTGGCCGTGGGCGGCGAGAGCGTCAGGCTGAATGCCGCCACACAGACCTACGACGTGCTCTACGGCAAGGCCGTGGTCATGAAGGTGACGCCTGCCACCGGGTGGGGTACCTACAAGTGGACGGGCGGCAGCACCCAGCAGAGCCTTTCGAAGAGCGTCACTGCCGATGCGCAGTACACTGCCGAGTACAAGAACCAGGGCGGCGCCGTGACGCAGCACACGTTCAACATACGCATGGTGCCTGCCATGCCCTACGTAACCCTAAGCAGCAAGACGGTACAGGACTCCACCGCCGTGGTGGCTGCCGGCAGCACCGTGACGTTGGGGCTGACGCTGCCTTCGACGGTGAAGGGTGCCTCGGTGACATGGTCCGACGGCAGCACCGGAGCCGAGCTGACAGTGGAGGATGTGCAGACGTCGGGCACCTACACGGCCACCTTCGACCTGCGTGGCCAGACCTACACCATCCGTTTCAACGTGCTGGTCACGCCTGCCGAGGCCAGCGTCCTGGAGCCGGGCACCTATCAGGTGCGCCACATCGGCACCGACACCTACCTGACGGCGCAGGACAAGAGCAAAGCGGCCACTTTCGAGCCCCTCGATGCCTACAATATAGCCCAATACTGGCGGCTGGAGCGCAACAACACGCCCAAGTACAACCTGATTAGCCTGGCCACGGCCGACAGCCTCCGGCTCAACTCGTCGGGCAAGATGGCCGCCAGCAGCTACTTCCCCCTGTTCATCGACCAGGCTGTGGGCTCCGATGGCTTCATCGCCATACACACCAGTTCCAGCACGCCGCCTCGGTTCTGGACGGTGTCCGATGGGGTCATCGAGGTGACCTCTGCCAGTACCCTCACGTCGTTCCCGTTCCAGCTGGTGCCGGCCGACATCAGCGTGGGCATAGGCCGCATTTATGGTCAGGAGGCGCAGCCGGCATCGGGCCAGGCACCACAGGTGTTCGACCTGAGCGGACGGCGCACCAAAACGCCCCGCCATGGAGTGTATGTCACGGCAGGACGCAAAGTGCTGGTGCGGTAGGGGCATTTAATTGTGATAAAAAACCACGAATTACACGAATTACACGAATTCCTTTTCTTTCAGCAAACATTTAATTATATCGAATTTCACGAATTCCTTGCGGCACGCTTCGCAGGTGCCGAATGAGGGGCACCTGATCGAAGCCTGCGCAGCGCTTCGCTATGAATTCGTGTAATTCTCCAAGTATGGAGCGTCCCTTTGGGCCGAGCGCGTGTAATTCGTGGTTCTTTTATCACCTTCGAGAGAATTTACCGCTGCGGGTCGTCGTATTTGACCTGCAGCGCTTCCAGGCGTTGGTGCAAGTCGGCTTGCAGCGTCTCGAATCCCGGCTGTCCGTACAGGTTGTGGCGTTCGTGCGGGTCAGTCTGCAGGTCGTACATCTCCCAGGCGTTCACGTCGTGCCCGTAGAAGTGCATCAGCTTGTAGCGGTTGGTGCGGATGCCGTAGTGGCGTCGCACGGCGTGTTCGGCGGGGTATTCGTAGTAGTGGTAGTAGATGGCGTCGCGCCAGTGTTGCAGTCGTGCCTTCTCACTGGCCGATGCGGCTTTTCCGCGCAGCAGTGGCACGAGGCTCTCGCCCTGTATGTCGGCGGGGATGGGTGCGCCTGCCATCTCCAGGAAGGTGGGTGCGTAGTCGATGTTCTGCACCATCTGCGTCACCACGCCGCGGCGTTCGTAGCCTTTGGGCAGGTGCATGACGAGTGGCGTGGCCAGGCTCTCCTCGTACATGAAGCGCTTGTCAAACCAGCCGTGCTCGCCCATGTAGAAGCCCTGATCCGAGGTATATACCACCAGCGTGTTGTCCATCAGCCCGCGGGCCTCCAGGTAGTCCAGCAGCCGTCCAATCTGGTTGTCCAGTTCGTGCACCACCTTGGCGTAGTCGCGCATGTAGCGTTGGTACTTGAACTCGGTCAGCGCGCGTTGTTCGGGTGTGAATCCGCTCATGCGTGCGTCTGTGCGTCCGAACTTCTCCCACGGAATCTGCACTTGGCCGAGGGTCGAGTTGTAGAAGTCTTTGGCCAGCGGTATGTAGAACGAGTCGTAACGTGCCACATCGGCCTTGTTGAGTCGTTGCACCATATTGCGGTAGTGCTGGCTCAGGCGTGTGGCGGGTGTTGTGGGTCCGGCCCACATCTTCGTGTCATAGACGATGTCCATGTGCCGTCCGATCTCCATCTCCTGCAGTCCGGCTGCGTCGCGCCCCTCGTAGTCGTCCCAGAAGCCTTCGGGCAGCTGGAACGTGCGGTCCTCATAGAGGCTGAGGTCGTCCAGGTCGGGCAGCCAGCATCGGTGGCACGCCTTGTGGTGTACGAACAGGGCAAAGGGCTTGTCGCCGGTGTTGGCACCTGCCCGTGCGCCTGCCTCATGTGTGCCATTCTTCTCGATCCAGTCGATAGCCTTGTCGGTGATGATGCGTGTCACGTAGCCGCTGTCCACGCTCTGCGTGCCGTCCATGTGGATGAAGGCGGGGTTGTAGTAGTCGCCCTGTCCGGGCAGTATCTCGTAGTAGTCGAAGCCGGTGGGCGTGCTCACCAGGTGCCACTTGCCGATGAGTGCTGTCTGGTAGCCGGCGGCGCGCAGCAGCTTCGGCATGGTTTGCTGCGAGCCGTCGAAGATGCCGTGCTCGTTGTTGGTGAACCCGTTCTTGTGCGAGTGCTTGCCCGTGATCATGCAGGCGCGCGAGGGGCCAGAGAGCGAGTTGGCCACGAAGCTCTGTGTGAACCGCACCCCGTCGGCCGCGATGCGGTCCAGGTTGGGTGTCTGCACAAAGCGCGTGTCATAGCACGACATCATCTGCGCCGTGTGGTCGTCCGTCATGATATACACGATGTTGGGGCGCGTGGTCTGAGCCAGCAGGGGGAGTGGCATGCAAGCCAGGAGGAAAGAAAGGGTGGACTCTCCTCGCCCCCTCATCATAGGGAAGGAGCGAGATGTATTAAGCTGATGGATTTCTTGCTTCATAATTTTCATCTTTTATCTCTTATCTTTTATCTCTTATCTTTTATCTTGACTTAAGCTTCTTTTTGGATGCTTCTCCTTTTTGGCCTTGAACCTTTCTTCGGGCCGAGCATGATGGGGGCCGTCCCTCCTATCTTATTCATCCTACATGGCGAATGCGTTGAAGCCGCCGTCCACCACGGCCACGGTACCGGTGACGAAGCGGGCGGCGTCGGACATTAGGTAGTGTATGGTGCCGCACAGTTCCTCGGGCTGGCCCATGCGTCCGAAGGGTGTTTGGCGGATCACGTCCTGGCCGCGCTGGGTGTACGAGCCGTCGGGGTTGGTCAGCAGGGCGCGGTTCTGTTCGGTGATGAAGAAGCCCGGGGCGATGGCGTTCACGCGGATGCCCTCGCCGAACTTGCGCGCACACTCCGTGGCCATGTAGGCCGTGAAGTTGCTGATGCCCGCCTTGGCTGCGGCATAGCCGCACACGCGTGTCATGGGGCGGAAGGCGGCCATCGACGAGAAGTTGATGATGCTGCCGCGGCCCTGTGCCACCATGGGGCGCAGGAACACCTGCGTGGGGATGACGGTGCCGGTGAGGTTCAGGTCCAACACCGTCTGGAACTGTGCCGGATCCAGGTCGAAGAAGGTCTTGTCCGGAGCGATGGTGGCGCCGGGCATGTTGCCGCCGGCCGCGTTCAGCAGCGTGTCCACCCGCCCGTAGCGGGCCAGCACGTCGGCACAGTTCTGCTGCACCTGGGCGGCGTCCAGCACGTCGGTGGGCAGGAACAGCGCCTCGCCGCCGGCACGGACTATGTCGGCTACGATGGCTTGGCCCACCTCGGTCTTGCGGCCCAGGATGACCACCCGGGCGCCCTCGGCGGCCAGGTATTTGGCAATGGCACGGCCCAGCACGCCGGTGCCGCCGGTAATCACCGTGACGTTGTCCTTGATGTTGAAAAGGCTGTTTTGCATGATGAAAAGAGGTTGTTTGATGGTTTCACGGCGTAAAGTTACGCTTTTATGCGCTATCTGCCAAGAAAAAGTGCAAAAACAAACGTGGGGGCCTGCGAGAAGGCTTCGGCAGTGGCGCCGGCCGCGGGCAGGACGTGTCCCGAAGAAAACTATCCTTACAAGATGGCTGGTATGGAATGCGCCGAGGAGTGCGTGCCTTTAGATATGCGACAGCCTCACCTGCTCTGGTCGCGTACCTAAAGGCACGCATTTTTTTCACGGCCTACATACCAGCCATAGGAATGGCTGGCTACCAATATCTGATGCCTACGGCATCGCTTGCGAAACTTAAGAAAGCTAATTAATAGAACCCACCATATACGAAAACTTCAACCAAACTGGGCAATACCCTTTAGGGTAGGGGGGCAGGGGCAGGCCCCATCAATTCGGTGTTTCATCACCACTGTCGGCCCTTGTACTTAACAATTCGTAAATGATAACGAAGACGAAGGCCAAAACCCACCACATCCAATTGGCGGTCAGAATCTCGGAATGCCGCAAAAGCACTGAAGCTGTGGCAAATACAACAATCCATACAATTTGTTTCCAGTTAGGTAATTTGAACATAACACAATACCCTTAATCCGTGTCGGGCACAACTACTAAACCATAAAAATGGAGAACAAAAATCCACTGTGTTTATTATATAGTATAAACATCATTGTTTCACTCTGTTTCTGCCGCAAAATTACGAATAAACTCCTATCCGCCAAATTTTTCACTCACTTTCTGTATTTTCATCCCATACTCCGCCTCACCTTACGCCACTGGTACGCCCTCCCATTCACTGACGCAGGTACGCAGGTACGCACGTACGCAGGTATGCACGTACATTTGTATCAGCGTCAGCCCCGGGCGCGCGAGCCCCCCGCTCTCGTTTTTCGTGTTTTTCGTGTTTTTCGATGTTCCCCCCCCCCCCGCATGTTTTCGTCAGCTATTCGTCACACCGGCACTCGTCGCCCTCTCTTTATCAGCCGTTTGCGCCGCTATTCGCCAAACTTTTCTGCAACAAACGAACGCCCCACTTGCACACCTCCTCTCTTTCTCGTACCTTTGCACATGAGAACGAACGCCCCCGCACAGGGCGACGTCAGTACACACTCAAGGGGCAGCGCGTACACAACAAGGCGCCAAAACGTACGCAGCCCACAACACCTTACAACAACCTGATACCATGGACAAAGAAACCAAGAAACGCATCTGGAGCTGGGCGGTGCAGGCCCTCATCGCCGCCCTCACCGCACTGGCCACCGCACTGGGCATCACCTCGTGCATAGGGCAGTAAACGAAAACGAAAACGTTCGCTCGGCGCTTGCGACGCTTCGCTCTGCGAAGAACTTTCAACTTCGCGCGAGCGCGACTCCCAACCTTAAACCATTAACCATTCCCCCTCAGTACCCCCCCCAAAGCGCCGCCATTCGAGCGTAGCGAGGCCCTCCCCCTCGGGGGAGCGGGGAGAGGGGCCCCTACTCTCAACTATGAAAAAGATCCAGGCAGCCACCCTGGCCGCACTGGCCGGAGAGGAGGGTAGCGACGGCACCGACGGCACCGACGACGGCGAGCAGCAGCCCTAAACCCCGGCCCCGGCCACGCCGCATGCCGGCCCTGAGATGCACAGACACACCTCCACCACAGGAGCCCGTTCACCCCGAGGCAGCAAGCACACGCCCGCTGCCTCGGGCTTGTTTTACGCATCCCCTTTTCCACTTTCACCCTCAAAAAATGGCGGAATCTTTTGGTAGTCGGGAAAATATGTGTACCTTTGCACCCGCGTTTTCGCCCAAAAACGGGCGGAGAGGCACGAACAGAGTTATTAACCCTTTAATTATCAACATCATGATCGTAGTACCTGTTAAGGAAGGCGAGAACATCGAAAGAGCGCTGAAGAAGTTCAAGCGTAAGTTCGAGAAGACCGGTGTGGTGAAGGAACTCCGCCGTCGGCAGCAGTTCGACAAACCCTCCGTGCTGAAGAGACTGGCCAAGGAACGCGCAATCTACGTACAGCAGTTGCGCAGAGTAGAAGACTAAAAAAGCTGAAATTATTTGGCAGTCTTGAGAAAAACCTCTACTTTCGCACGGTAAAACTTGCAAAAGTGGTGTTATGCTGGACACTTTTATAGATTACTTGCGCTATGAACGCGGTGCCTCGGAGAGAACCGTGGGCGAGTATGAAAACGACCTGAAGGCGTTCGAGTCGTTCTTTAAAAGTCGGGACAGCGAACTTTCCTGGAGCACCGTGGACACGGACATGGTGCGCGAGTGGATGGTGGCCATGATGGACAAGGGCAACAAGCCCAGCTCCGTGCAGCGCCGCCTGGCCGCGCTCCGATCCTGCTACAAGTTTCTGCTCAGGCGGGGATATGTGCAACGGGACCCGGCACACAACGTGACGGCCCCCAAGCGCGAGCGGGTGCTGCCCGCCTTCGTCCGCGAGGACGAGATGAACCGCCTGCTGGACTCGCCCGAGATGTGGGAGGACAGCTTCGAGGGCAGACGCGACAGGCTCATCGTGATGATGTTCTACAACACAGGCTTCCGCCTGAGCGAGTTGCTGGGACTGAACGACACGGATGTGAACCTCTCGGCGCAGGTCATCAAGGTGACAGGAAAGGGGAACAAACAGCGGATGGTGCCCTTCGGCGGCGAGCTGCTACACCTTATTAATATATATAGGGACGAACGCAGCAGCCTCACGGGCAGCGAGTGGGACGGAGCCTTCTTCGTCAGCGCAAAAGGCCAGCGCCTGAAAAACTTCCAGGTGCGCGGCATGGTAAAGCGCCAGCTGGCACTCGTGACCGCACAGCGCAAGCGCAGCCCGCACGTGTTGAGGCACACCTTTGCCACAACCATGCTCAACCACCGGGCCGACCTGGAGTCGGTAAAGGAGTTGCTGGGGCACGAGCGGCTGTCCACC